>JBCDCP010000096.1:0-11532 GCA_039181495.1 Pseudomonadota bacterium
CCAGCGCTGGCCGGCTGGTTGCTGCCGGATCCAAACGCCCAACGGTCCGGTATTCTGAGCAGCGGGATCAGACTGCCTGCGCTGTCCAATCTGTTCGCGGCCAGCATACGCCTGTCGTTGAACCGGCCCCGGCTCTCCATTCTCTATGCACTGATCCTGCCGCTGATCGGATTTGCCAGCTTCCCAACACTGACGGCCCAGTTCTTCCCCGGGGTTGATCGCGACCAGTTCTACATCGATGTCGAGCTTCCGCCGGGAACCTCGATCGCGGAGACCGAGCGCACCGCTCTGAGCATTGATCAGCGCCTCAAAGCAGAAGACCGCATCGTCAATGTCTCCTGGGTCATCGGCGAGGCCGCGCCGTCCTTCTATTACAACATGCTGCTCAATAGGGACCGCGCGCCCGACTTCGCACGCGCATTGGTGACCACGCGTTCAGCAGACGCCACCGCTGAACTGGTTTCACCTTTGCAGAGCGACCTCGACACTGCGCTGCCTGCCGCACGCGTGCTGGTTCAGGACCTCGTGCAAGGCCCGCCGGTCAATGCGCCGGTGGAACTGCGCTTTGTCGGCCCTGATCTCGCAGTTCTGCGCGAGATCGGTGACGAAGCAAGGCGCATCATGGCCGGGGTCCCCGACATCACCCACATCCGCACGACGGTCACAGGCGGTGCACCGAAGATCGATTTCGTTCTGGATGAGGATCGGGTGCGGCTCGCCGGACTTGATCTCGTCGGCGTCGCCCGTCAGCTCGAGGCGGCGCTGGAAGGCACTGTTGGCGGATCGTTGTTGGAGGGAACCGAGGATCTGCCCGTCCGCGTCCGCGTTGATGGCGGTGACCGGTCCGACCCGGGCCTGATCGCTAATTTCAATGTCCTTGCGCCTGGAGCGGAAGGGACAAGCGGTTACCGCGGCGTGCCGCTGTCAACTTTGGGCACCATGCAGCTTGTGCCGGCCGAAAGCGAAATCAACCGCAGAAACGGCGAACGTACGAACACTGTCCAGGGCTTTGTGCAGTATGGCGTTCTGCCCGAGGAGGCACTCAAGAAGGTTGAAGCCGCGCTGGAGACCGCAGGTTTTGGTGTGCCCGCCGGTTATCGGCTGGAGGTGGGTGGCGATGCTGATGCCCGTGGTGAGACACTGAACAACCTGCTGTCGTCGGTGGGTTTGATCATCACCCTGACGATCGCCACGATCGTGCTGACCTTCAACTCATTCCGTCTGGCCTTAGTTGCCGGCGTGGTTTGTCTGTTGTCCGCCGGTCTGTCGATCCTCGCACTGGCGGTGTTCCAGTATCCATTCGGCATTCAGGCCGTTATCGGCGTGATCGGATCGATCGGCGTCTCCATAAATGCAGCCATTATCATCATGACAGCGCTACAGGCCGATCCGCGCGCTGCCGCCGGCGACCGCGGGCGGATGGCTGAAATCGTTGTGGACGCCAGCCGCCACATCGTCTCGACGACCGTGACCACCTTTGGCGGCTTTCTGCCGCTTATCCTCGAGGGAGGAGGGTTCTGGCCGCCTTTCGCGATGGCGATTGCAGGCGGCGTGCTGCTGTCGACGGTTGTCAGCTTCTACTTCACGCCGCCGATGTTTGCGCTCGTCTATCCCCGCAAGAGGTCCAGCACCAACTCCATCGTTCAATCCCGGCCGCAGCTCGTCTCGCATGGTGACGCCGAAGAGATGAGCCCCGAAATACCTAAGAGACGGACAGCATCAGCCTAGCTGACCGGTCGACTACGAGAGACCCGCAAGACATTCGGAATGCCAGGCTGGTCTGTTCGATGGCCGCTCTGATCAGCGTGTGACCAGCACCGCGCATTTCGCATGGCGAACGACGCGCCCGGCTGTCGATCCGATCAGATAGTCCTGCAGAGCTGGCTTGTGCGACCCGACAATGATCAGATCAGCGCCAATGTTCTCTGCAGTTTCCAGAATGCCGCTCGCCGCGGAGCCTGTATGGACCTCAGCATCACCAGCTTTGAGCCCGGCCGCGGTTGCAATCGCCTTCAGATCAGCTTCAGCCGTTTCGCGAATGGTCTGCGAAACACCCTTCGGAATCTCGGCAGCGACGAAAGACGGCACATCCTCCAGTATGCTGACAAGCCGGATCTTGGCGTCAGACCCGGCAACGCTTCGGGCAACGGCAATCGAAGCCTTGCCCCGCTCCGGATCAGCCAGGTCGATCGGCACGAGGATTGATTTGAACATCTTTGCAGGTTCCGTCTTCTGAGGGCCAAGCCCGGTGAGCCGCTGAGGCTCGACAAGATCTTGGTCAGCTATTGCGCTCGTGATGAGCGCGTTTCCTCGTCAGACTAGCGGTAGTCAGTCCGGCCGCATTGAGGGTCGTCAATTTGACGATTACCCGCCCCGTTTCAGCCACAGCCAGGCGGCTAAATGTCTTCAGTCCCGGCGAATACGATCGCCGCTTATCAAATCGTCAAACAAGCTGCCATTGCCAGGCCGACGCGTGGCCGGGATGGTGTGTGGTTCTCTTTCGCCATCTCCGATCTCCTGCTCGGCCAAGCCCTGATCTATCTCAGGTCCGAGCAAAGACATCGGGTCATCAATACTGGGCAGCGTGTCGTTCCAGGGACGCCAAGAACCATCTTCAATGGCCAGCCTGCTGGTTACTGCACCTGACTGCAAACGTGCGAACATGTCGGGTCCGGAAACGTCCAACCAGTCTTCGGAGACAATGGCGGGAACCTGAACGATTGATTGGCCGAACAGCAGGCTCGGAAGCCCTCGATCTTTTCGGCGCTCAGGTCGCCAGTCTCTCCAATTGGCCTCGGATCGGCTCTCCAGGGCAGCCGCTGAGTTGAATGTCGACTTCGGATCGATCACCGAAGGGCTTGATTTGAGCATGTCGCCCAATGTCATCGTACGCGACAGACGATCCGGCGAGGTTACGAAGTCAACATCATCACCTTCCTCGCTGGGCGTTTCGGTCTCCGGCCCTTCAGATTGAATGCTGGCAACGGTTCGCGGCTTCAACTGTTCGATGTCGATCAGGAAGTCCGGCCAATACGTGTTCCCATCGCTCGAGGATCTGCCGTCCGCGATGTCATCGCCATCGCGCGAAGACGGAGCGTCTGTGTCGGAAAGACTGTCAAACTCTTCGCTCGTCTCAGCTACCTCTTCGGGCAAAGCATCTGTTCGGAGAGCGAGGTCAGACAGCTCCAGCGCTCCAAATGGGCCATCGGCCACAGCGATGCGGGTATAACGCGCTTCGCCGGCACCTCGTGCCCGTCTGAGTCCGAGGATGTGGAGCATGAAACGGCGGTCACCCGCTGCGACCTCGATTGCGATCGAAGAGCCATTTTCCTGTTCCGTGTTCGTCGACGGCAATTGATCGGCCAGGGCAACATAGAAGGTGTCGACATCGACCCCGCCGCCATAATTGGAGACCTCGTGGCTCAGGATGAATGGATCGACGAAAACACCTTTGACCCGGCTTTCCATGAGAATGACCGCCAGGCGCTCAGTGCCGACGATCAGACTGACGGTCAAAAAACTATCAGCCTCAGATATCCCGGTGTTGGCGTCAGACAGCGAGCTGGCGAGGACACATGTCTTGTCGGTGATATCAATTGAGATCGTTACAGTCTCATTGATCAATTCACCGTCGGTCGCACATTCTACATCGGCCCGGACAACATCGTGCCAGCCGAACCAGATTAGAACAGCGAAGATACACCCGAGGACTCTCATGTTGCGATAAGGGTGCCCTGCCACGGTGCCAGAGTGGGCATTCGTTGCCGCGAAGACCGCCTATACACCCTCTCCACCCAGTTCACTACCGTGATCTAAGGCGATCTTGACTCGAACCTCCTCATGCCAAGGGCAACAGAACTGGGTTGCGCCGATCACTTGTGCCACAATGGCGGACATGACGACGCGCCACCTCAAGCCAATGCACTATCAACCGCCGCCGGACGGCCCTTTGAACGCGTAGCCACTCATCTCGTGTTTCAAGGAAAGTCCAATGCAAAAGCCAAACATCGTCGTCATCATGGCCGACCAGCTCGCGCCACACTTCACTGGAGCCTACGGCCACAAGGTCGCCAAGACACCGCATATCGATGCACTTGCGGCCCGCGGCATGCGGTTCGATGCCGCCTACTGCAATTCACCGCTTTGCGCACCGTCACGCTTCTCATTCATGTCGGGGCAGTTGATCAGCCGGATTGCCGCCTATGACAACGCCAGTGAGTTCCGAGCTTCGGTACCCACTTTCGCGCACTATCTGAAGTCGCTCGGCTATCGGACCTGCCTGTCCGGCAAGATGCACTTTGTCGGCCCCGATCAGAAGCATGGCTTCGAAGACCGGATCACCACCGACATCTACCCATCAGACTTCGCCTGGACGCCGGACTGGGAAGCTGCCGACGAGCGCATCGACAAGTGGTACCACAACATGCAGACGGTCAAGGAAAGCGGCGAGGCGATCGCGACATTCCAGACCGACTACGATGATGAGGTCGAGTTCGCAGCGCGACGCTGGCTGATTGATCGTGGGCGTGACCGCGCCGCTGGCAATGACGCGCCGTTTCTCATGGTGGCGAGCTTTATTCATCCGCATGACCCTTACGTCGCCAAGCCTGAGTGGTGGAACCTCTATTCGGACGACGAGGTCGACATGCCGGCCTATGTCCTGGCGCCCGATGAACAGGATCCATTTTCGCGCCGGGTGATGGATGGGATTGAGGCAAGCTACGTGCCGCTGACTGATGCGGAAGTGCGCCGGGCCCGGCGCGCCTATCTGGCCAATGTCAGTTACTTCGACAGTAAGGTCGGCGCGCTCTGCAAGGCCCTTGAAGATATCGGTGAGCGCGACAACACCATCGTGATCGTGACGGCTGATCACGGCGACATGCTGGGCGAGCGCGGTCTTTGGTACAAGATGAACTTCTTCGAGCATTCGGCCCGTGTACCGTTGATCATGGCCGGACCCGGCGTGGCGCAGGGCGCAGCGGGCAATGCCTGTTCGCTGGTCGACCTGCTGCCAACGTTCCTCGAGATTGCCGGCGTCGATGAAACCGTTGTCGGCGAGCCGATTGATGGCCGCTCGCTGATGCCCTTGGCGCGGGGTGGGGATGATCCAATCGATGAGGCGATCGGCGAATACTGCGCCGAGATGACGCCGTGGCCCGTCTTCATGATCCGTCGCGGCCCATACAAATACATCCACTGCGACATGGATCCGCCGCAACTGTACGACCTGGCCGTCGATCCCGAAGAGAGGAAAAATGTCGTAGAAAATCCAGAATATTCTGATATCTATCGAAATTTATCCCAGGAAATATCCAAACGATGGGACAGTGAGAAATTGCGTGCTGACGTGATCGCGACACAAAAATCAAGGCGCGCCTTGCATGCCGCTATGGAAGCCGGGGCCGGTGAACATTGGGACTACAATCCGCCGCGCGATGCCACCCAGGAATATGTGCGCAATCACATGGACTGGACCGTGGCGGCCGATCGCTATCGTTATCCGCCCCTGAAGCGTCGACCGAGCAACCAAGTATGAAGGTCGCAAGACACCCTATGATTTGGGCGGAGCATGTATGAAAGCCTGGGTCAGAACGCCAGGCTCTGCAGGTTTGCCCAAATGTTCTCATCAAGCCGATTGGCAGTATCCCGACGGCGACTTGCGATGAGCTGCATGTCCAGTGAGCCGAGCGAATGGCTCAGATCGACCAGATCACCGCTCGCCAGATCCGCCCGTCCCAGCGCCGATGGAATCCAGGCCACGCCCACACCGGCGCGGCTGAGTTGCAGTGCTGCCGGTGACAGTGCCGTTTCGGCAACTTCGTTGAGCGAACACAGGCGTTCGAGATTGGGCAGTATGTGCTGCCCGACCGCGAGGCCGAGAAAGGCGTCTGCCGGATAAGCGACGATGTTGAGCTCTCCACCATCCACGCCCTCAAGAAGACTGTCAGCATCCGTGCCCCGAAACACCGGGATCAGTTTCTCGGTGGTGACAACCAATTCTTCGGTCAGCGATCCCGGTGCCAAAGGCGGTTCGCCCAACAGTCGGTAGGTGAGGGAGAAGTCAGCTTGTCCCGTCAGCAGCAGGCCCTGGCACTCGTCCAAATTTGCCGACCGTAACCGGATGTGGGTCTTGCCTAGGCCCGAAAGTGCATTGATGATCTCAGGTCCCAGCGACGTCGTGATCGCGTGCTGGCTTGCGATGATGACAAGTTTGCTGCCCGTACGACTTTCATGGTGCATCTCTTTGAGCAGCTGCCGCAGCTCAAGCGCCAGCCGGCGTAGCTGATCTTCATGCGCCCGCAGCGTCGCCGATGGCCGGCTCGGTTTCGTCCGCCGTTCGACCAGCGTCATGCCCAGCACATCTTCGAGCCCCTGGACCCGCCTTGAAAAGGCGGACTGGGAGATATTGCGCATACGCGCGGCCTCCAGCACCGAGCCGGTGTCCAGCAGGGCGACGATATCGTCCAGCCAATCGATACGCATGTCGTCTCCTAAAATGCAGCTTTTGCATATTAATCGGACAAAAATGCATTTGAAACATCGAAAAGTCCGTGCAAGCCTTAGGTAGTGATGCTTACAGAGGTTAGACGATGCATTTTTCGCGATTTCCTCGTTTGCAGCTCGCGCATCTGCCCACCGCGCTCGAGCCGATGGACCGACTCTCGGCTGAACTGGGTGGTCCGCGGTTCTGGATCAAACGCGACGATTGCACCGGCTTGTCGACCGGCGGCAACAAGACGCGGAAGCTGGAGTTCCTCATAGCCGAAGCCCAGGCCCAGGGCGCAGATCTGGTGGTGACCCAGGGCGCCACGCAGTCCAATCATGCCCGCCAGACAGCAGCCTTCGCCGCACGGACCGGCATGGATTGTCACATCCTGCTTGAAGACCGTACCGGATCCAAAGACCCCAACTACAATCTCAACGGCAACGTGTTCCTCGACTATCTCCATGGGGCCACGGTGGAGAAGCGCCCGGGTGGCGTTGACATGAATGCCGAATTGGACGCGGTCGCTGAACGGTTTCGGGCGCAGGGACGCAAGGTCTACGTGATCCCCGGTGGTGGCTCGAACCCAACCGGCGCGCTGGGATATGCCAACGCGGCCATGGAGCTGGTCACCCAGGCGAATGCATCGGGCCTGAAGATCGACCGGATCGTGCATGCCACCGGCAGCGCCGGCACCCAAGCCGGGTTGATCGTTGGACTGAAGGCAATCAGCGCAGACATTCCGCTTCTGGGCATCGGCGTCCGTGCGCCCAAGCCGAAGCAGGAAGAGAATGTCTACAACCTCGCGGTGGCAACAGCGGAGAAACTCGGTTGCCCCGGCATCGTGCAGCGTGAAGATGTGGTCGCAAACACGGATTACGTTGGTGAGGGCTACGGCATACCCACGCCGGGCTGCATTGCCGCCATTGAATTGTTCGCGCGTCTGGAGGGTATTCTTCTCGACCCCGTCTACTCAGGAAAAGGAGCGGACGGCCTCATCGATCTGACACGGAAGGGTGCCTTTGCCGGCGACGAGAACATCGTCTTCCTGCACACCGGAGGCGCGGTCGCCCTGTTCGGTTACACCAACGCGTTCAGCTATGATCAGCCACTGATGCATGCAGCAGAGTGAGTACCCCGCTTTGAAACCATTTCGCGGCAGCTTCACCCAGCAAGAACCGATCCCCGAGGCGGCGATTGACGCTGCGACCGAGGTCATGCGGAGTGGCCGCCTCCATCGCTACAATTCCGCTGGCGATGAGCTGAGCGTCGCTTCGGAATTGGAACAGGCCTATGCCGCCTATCAGGGCACGGCCTATTGCTTGGCCTGCGCGTCGGGCGGCTATGCCATGGCGGTCGCGCTGCGCGCTGCCGGTGTGAAGCAGGACGACAAGGTTCTCACCAACAGTTTCACGCTGGCCCCGGTTCCTGGCGCGATTGCTGCTGTTGGGGCCAAACCGGTTCTGATCGAGATCACTGAGGACCTTATCCTCGATCTCGATGATCTTGAGGCCAAGATTGCATCGAGCGGCGCCAACGTTCTGATGCTGTCGAACATGCGCGGGCATCTGTGTGACATGGATGCGCTGACCGCTCTGACGCAGGCCCATGGGGTTACGCTGCTTGAAGATTGCGCCCACACCATGGGCAGCAGTTGGAACAGCACACTGAGCGGTAATTTCGGGCTCGCCGGTTGCTTCTCCACCCAGACCTACAAGCACATGAATTCTGGCGAGGGCGGCTTCCTGACAAGCGATGACGCCGAGTTCATGGCCCGCGCAATCATGATGTCGGGCTCATACATGCTCTACGAGCGTCACGGGGCCGCGCCGCCACGCGAGGTATTCGAGACGATCCGCCTTGAGACGCCGAATATGTCGGGACGGATGGACAACCTCCGCGCCGCAATCCTTCTGCCTCAGTTAAAGGCGCTGGATGACAACATTCGGCGCTGGAACGAAAGGCATGATGCCATCGCCCGGCGGCTTGCCGAGGTGCCCGGTGTCCGCATGCCGAACCGGCCTGCGGAGGAGCACTATGTCGGCAGTTCGCTTCAGTTCTGCCTGCCATGGATCGATAGCGAGGGTGCTGCGCAATTCGTCGCCGCCAACAAGGCGCTGGGTGTTGAGTTGAAGTGGTTCGGTGACAATGAACCCGTCGCATTCACCTCCAACCATCATAGCTGGCGCTACGTCGACCCACAGCTATTGCCGAAGACGGACGAGATTCTCGGCGGTCTGTTCGACATGCGCGTGCCGCTGACGTTCACCTTGGAAGACTGCGCGCAGATCGCCGACATCATCACCCACACCGTGACGCAGTTTCATATGCGGGGGGCGGCCTGATGGATGCAAAACGCAGGATCGGTGTCCTGGGGGGCATGGGTCCCGAGGCGACACTGCTGTTCATGCAAAGAGTGCTGAACGCCGTAGATGCCCATGATGATGCTGATCACATCCCCCTCATCGTCGACAACAACACCCAGGTTCCGTCGCGGATCGCCGCCATCATCGAGGGCAACGGCAGGAGTGCTGGGCCGGCTTTGGCGGAGATGGCCGAGCGGCTCTCATATGCCGGTGCCGAAGCGCTGGCGATGCCGTGCAACACGGCGCATCACTTTGCCGGTCACATCACGGCATCGGTAGCGACACCGTTCCTCAACATGGTCGAGCTCGCCAGCGACGCAGTGGCTGCAAGTCAGCCCGCCAACATCCGCGTCGGCATGCTGGGCTCGCCTGCGTTGCAGATGGCCGGTGTTTTCGTCGCGCCTCTGAGAGCCCGTGGGCTTGAACCGATCTACGCGGCTGATCAGGACGAAATGCTGTCGATCATTCGCGAGATCAAGGCGAATGGCGCCACGCTGCAAGCCCAGGCACGCCTGCAGGAGGCCGCTCAGCAGATGATCGACCATGGTGCGGGAACGATCATGGTGTGCTGCTCGGAATTCTCGATGCTGAGCAAGCGCGTCCAGTCGACCGTGCCGATGCTCGACACCATTGATGTGCTCGTCGAAGCCTGCGTTGCGTTCTCAATGGGCGACATCGCGCCAAACATGAACCCCGACTTACCGGTTGCAGTGCGCAGGTCGAGCGCTGTGTCCGCCTCCCAGTTCATCGACCAACAGTGAAAGGAAACCGTCCGATGCTGAACAGCAAAGCACGTGTTTTGCTTGCCTCCACAGTTCTGTCCATGGGCTCGCTGTCGGCAGCCCACGCCGCCGACCTCGTCTTGGGCGTGCCGAACTGGCCCGCCGCGAACGCGACCTCCAACATCCTGAAAGTCGTGATCGAAGAGAATTTCGGCCTGGAAGTTGAGCTCCAGAGTGGAACCAATCCGATCATCTTCGAGGCGATGGATTCAGGCTCCATGCACCTCCATCCCGAGGTGTGGTTGCCCAACCAGGCCAACCTGCACAACAAGTTCGTCAACGAGAACAAGTCCGTCGTCATGAACGAAAACCCCGTTCAGGCGGTCCAGGGCATGTGCGTCACCAAGCACACCTCCGAAACCTACGGGATCACCTCCATCGATGACCTGACCGACCCCGACAAGATGAAAGTCTTCGACAAGGACGGTAACGGCACACCGGAAGTTTGGATCGGTGCCCCCGGTTGGGCCTCGACAGTGATCGAGAAGATCCGCGCCAAGTCCTATGGCTATGACCAGACCATGGAGCTGAAGGAATACGACGGCACCGTGGCCTGGGGCGAACTCGGCGCGGCAGCGTCGGCTGACGAACCATGGATGGGTTTCTGCTACGAGCCGCACTTCATCTTTGTCGCCTATGATCTGGTCTATCTCGATGAGCCGGCGCACGACCCGGACACCTGGACCATTATCCAGCCGACCGATGACCCGCAGTGGCTTGAGAAGTCCTCAGCCTCAACGGCTTGGAAGGGTGCAACACTGCATCTGCACTACGCGGCTGAAGTGCGCGAGAACTTCCCCGAGGTCGCAGCCATGCTCGACAACTACAAGATGCCTCCCGAAGTGCTGAGCGAGGCGGGCTACGAGCTCTCGGTCAAGGATCGGGACGTCGAGGAATACGCCAAGACTTGGGTCTCCGAGAACCAGGAAGTGGTTCTCGGTTGGCTCACCAACTGATCATCACCAACGCGGCCGCGGGTTGACCAACCCGCGGCCGCTGACCTTTTGAGGTGGGGGTTGCCGCGTATGGCAGAAGATGTCGTTGAACTATCTGGTGTCTGGAAAGTGTTCGGAGACCGCGCAGCCGAGACCATCGAGGCAGCGCGCGGAAACGGTCTGTCGAAAGCGGACGCGCTTGAGAAATACCAGACGGTAATCGGCGTTCGCGACGCGTCTTTCTCGGTCGCGCGTGGCGAGATCTTCTGCATCATGGGCTTGTCAGGCTCCGGCAAGTCAACGCTTGTACGCCACGTCAACCGCCTGATCGAACCAAGCGCCGGAACGATCAAGGTACTTGGCCAGGATGTCGGTTCCATGGGGGCGAAAGAGCTCCGCCAGATGCGCGCCACACATATCGGCATGGTGTTTCAGCATATGGCGCTGATGCCGCATCGGTCGGTTCGTGAGAACGTCGCTTACCCGCTTGAGATCCGCAAAATCCCAAAATCCAAACGGTGGGCCATCTCCGACCACACGCTGAGCCTGGTCGACCTGACCGGCTATGAGGACCGCCTGCCGCGTGAGCTGTCGGGCGGTATGCAGCAGCGCGTCGGTATCGCCCGCGCGCTGGCGAGTGATCCCGAAATCCTGTTGATGGATGAGCCGTTCTCGGCGCTCGACCCGCTAATTCGCCTGCAACTGCAGGACCAGTTCAAAGCGCTGGTCCGCGACGTCTGGCAACGCCGCCCCGACGTGCCGGGCCGGATCGAAGCGCTGGCAACCAAGGCCCGCGCCAAAGGGGTGCCCATGCTCAGCCATGACGACACCCAAGCCGAAACCCGCGCCTTCTATCGCCGGATCGGTGCCCCCGCGCACCGCATTGGGCGAACCGAAGATGATCAGGTCGCCCGCGGCGCGTGCCTCTTTCACCGGCCCCATGGTCATGGGAAACTCGGCGACGG
>JBCDCP010000097.1:0-11477 GCA_039181495.1 Pseudomonadota bacterium
CTGATGGCGCACTATCTGGTGGTCGATACCGTCGAGGAAATCATGCCTGCCCTGGAGGCAGACTTTGAGCGGGTTGACCAGGAGCGCCAATCCGGCATCGCGCTCGACAAGCTGTGAGGCAGTCGGACTTCATCGGTAGCTCGCCACAAGGCCGTTCAGCGCCATGATGACTCCTACCCACATGATGCTCGCAGCCGCATTGTTCTCGCGGCCCGGGGCTGCGGCGCGCAACACGGCCGCACTGGTGGGCGGCCTGATCCCCGACCTCGGCATCTATGTCCTCTGGATCTGGTCCAAGCTTGCCGGAATCCCTGAATGGCAGGTCTGGCGGGAGATCTACTGGCAACCTCCTTGGAAGACGAGCGTCAATCTTGGGCATTCCGTCGTTGTCTATGTGGTCGCACTGGCACTGTTGTTTGTTTTTGTTGCGCGGCTCGACCGCCACCGGCTGATGGCCGGCACGCTTGGTGTTGTAACGATCTTCCTGCTCGCGGGCTTCAGTGCGGCGGCGACCGACTTCCCCGTTCACAACGACGACGCACACCCGCCCTTCTGGCCGATCAGCCTGTGGACCTTCGAGTCACCGGTCTCCTATTGGGACCCGGCGCATTTCGGACGCGAATTCGGGTTGTTCGAGATCGGTCTCGGTATTGCCCTGGCTGTCGTTCTATGGCTCCGCCACAGCAATATCTGGGCGCGCGTGGCGATCGGGCTGGCAGGCGTCAGCTATCTCGCCGTTCCGGCCTACTTCAAGGCCACGCTGGGCGGGTGAACTGATTCCGGGGCAGGATAGCTGCCATGCATACCTGCTCTGGTGATGAGCCGAATTCACTGATCTTATCGCTTTAGGTTTGGTCACAATACAGGCGCAGCGGCATGGGCATCGAACATCTGATCGCATTCAACATCGTCTTATGGGCCGCGATCATCAGCCCGGGGCCGGCATTTCTGGTCGCGGTTCAGACGAGCCTGACCGCGGGCCGCCGTGCCGGTATCGCGACTGGATTGGGCCTTGCGACGATGGCGGTGATCTGGACCACACTGGCCCTTCTCGGGCTGGAGGTTGTCTTCACGATCGTCCCCTGGGCCTACACAGCGGTCAAAACGCTGGGCGCGGCTTACCTGCTCTGCGTAGCATGGGGCTTATGGCGCGGCGCGCGCGATCCAATCTCGGCCAAGGCCAAACCGGCAAAGCACGCTTTCCGGCAGGGAATGATCATCAACCTGCTCAACCCGAAATCGGTCCTGTTCGCAGCCGCCATCCTGGTGGTGGTGTTTCCCGCGAACATGTCGATCGTCGACGGTGCGATCGTCGTCCTCAATCACCTTGTCGTCGAGGTCGCGTTCTATTCATGCCTTGCACTGGCCATGACGACCGAGACGGTTCAGCAGCGCTATCTGCAAGCCAAGCTCTATATCGACCGGACCGCGTCGGTGATCCTCGGTGCGCTCGGCCTTCGCCTGTTGGTCAGCCGGTAGAGTCACTGTCTTGAGCATGTTCTTGTCCGAAAACCGCACACACTTTTCGGGAACATGCTCGTAGCCTACTCCGCTGCGGCAATGCGGCGTGGTTCGGCATTCTCGTGGATCAGTTTCCAGTGGATCGAGTCGATCAGCGCCTGGAAGGAAGCATCGATGATGTTGGGTGAAACCCCCAGCGTCGTCCAACGATTGCCCTTGCCATCGGCGCTCTCGATCAGGACACGGGTGGTGGCTTCGGTGCCGCCATTGAGGATACGTACCTTGAAGTCGACCAGTTCGAGATCCTCGATATGGGCGGCATAGCGGCCTAGATCCTTGCGCAGCGCGATGTCGAGCGCGTTGACCGGGCCATTCTCGCTCTCACCCACCGACATCAGCACCTTGCCATCGACATCGATCTTCACCGTGGCCTCGGAAATCGTGACCAACTCGCCAATTGCGTTGTAGCGGCGTTCGACCAGCGTGCGGAAGCTGATCACCTTGAAGAATTCGGGCACCTGCCCCAGCGTCCGGCGCGCCAGAAGTTCGAATGAGGCATCGGCGGCCTCATAGGCCCACCCTTGCGCTTCGCGCTCCTTGATCAGCCTCAGCAGCGTCGACAGCTTGGGGTGATCGGCGGGGACCTCGATACCCAGCCGCGCCAGTTCCGCCAGCAGATTGGATTTGCCGGCCTGGTCCGACACCATGACATAGCGCTGATTGCCGACACTCTCAGGCGACACATGCTCATAGGTCTTGGGATCCTTGAGGATCGCCGAGGCGTGAATGCCGGCCTTGGTCGCAAAGGCCGATGTCCCGACATAGGGCGCCTGACGGTCCGGCGCCCGATTGAGCATCTCGTCAAAGGTCCGGCTGATCGCGGTGAGCTGCTTCAAGCCCTCCGTCGACACACCTGTCTCAAATCGCTCGGCATAGGCCGGTTTCAGCACCAATGTCGGGATCAATGAAACAAGATTGGCGTTGCCACAGCGCTCGCCGATGCCGTTTAGCGTGCCCTGGATCTGCCGTGCACCGGCCTCGACGGCGGCCAGAGAATTGGCCACTGCATGGCCTGTGTCGTCATGGGTGTGAATGCCCAAATGACCACCCGGGACACGTTGTGTCACCTGAGTAACGATCTCGGACACTTCGCCCGGTAACGTGCCGCCATTGGTGTCGCACAGCACGACCCAGCGTGCGCCCGCCTTGTAGGCGGTCTCTGCACAAGCCAGCGCATAGTCCGGGTTGGCCTTGTAGCCGTCAAAGAAATGCTCGCAATCGATTAGCGCTTCGCGGCCACTGGCCGCCACGGCTTTGACCGAGTCCTCGATGGTCTCGAGGTTCTCCTCATTGGAGATGCCCAGCGCCAGCTTGACGTGAAAATCCCAGCTCTTGGCCACCAAGCAAACCGCATCGGCGTCTGCCTGGAGGATCGCCGCCAGCCCCGGATCATTAGCCGCAGACCGCCCTGCCCTCTTGGTCATGCCAAAGGCGGTGAACCGCGACGATTTGGTCGGCTTTACCTGAAAGAATGCCGTGTCGAGCGGGTTCGCGCCAGGATAGCCGCCCTCGATGTAATCGATGCCGATCCGTTCAAGCAGCGAGACAACCTGGCGTTTGTCTTCCAGCGAGAAGTCGATGCCCGGCGTCTGCTGGCCGTCTCTGAGCGTTGTGTCGAACAGTGTAAGGCGCTCGCGGGTCATGGTCTTGAGCCTTCGTCGTCTTTGTCTGCCGGCCAGACATCGGTGTCGTGGTCGGGATGCTGATTGCTCACAACAGATGCGAGAAAGGTCGCGGTCTCGCTGTCGTCCAACGTCTCCCGCACAGGCAGAGTATGTATGCCATCGGTAAATGAGAGCTTGGATTCGATGCCGTACTGGATCGTCGGTGCAACGGCCTCGGGATTGTCGAAGGCACCAATGGCCAAGGCGATGCCGTCAGGCGCTTCATAGGTCAGCGGCGTGCCGCATTCTGGGCAGAAGCCGCGGCGAGCGAACTGAGAGCTCTCAAAGTAGCGCGGCTGGCCTCTGGTCCATTTGACTGTTCCCTCGCGGGCGTCAGTCAATGCGCCGTACAAGCCGCCGAACGCCTTCTGGCACATGCGGCAGTGGCACACCGAAGACGACCGCAGCGGCGTTGCGACCGAAAAACGCACCGCGCCACACTGGCAACCGCCTGAAAGTGTTTCACTCATCGCCCGGCCCCTTTCCCAACCCAATCGAAGGTATCCTTGTCAGGGTGCTGGCGGTTTGAGTTTTGGATCTCTTCGAGCGGTACACCGTCCATCTCGGTGCTGTCTTCAGTCGCTGCTTCGGGAAGACCATCGAGAACGCCGAACCACGGCATGCGGGACTCCACGCCTGATTGCTTGGCTGGCGCGACTGCAGCCGGATCGTCGAGCGAGCCCAGCGCGATATAGACGATATCCGACGACACGGTTTCCAGCGTGAGCGGCGTGCCGCATCGCGCGCAAAACCCGCGACGGACCGGATCGGAGGAATGAAAATGGCACATCTCCCCGCGCGTCACGGTGAAGCTGCGCTTCGACACATGGGCGAAGGGCATGAAGTAGTTGCCGGCCGCCTTCTGGCACATGCGGCAGTGGCAGATATGCGGTTCCAGCAGCGGCCCGTCGATGCGATAGCGCACAGCACCGCACTGGCAGCCACCGGAAAAGGTTGCCGGTGTGCCCATCAGATCAGCCCCTGCCAGCGCAAGGCCAGATAGATGGCGATGACCAGAACAACGATCTTGATGGCGATGTAGCCGAGCCAGCGCCTTGGGAATGGCAGGCTGTCGAGCCAGGACTGTCTTGCACTCATCGCGCCAGCTCCCAGGTTGTCACCGGTTCGCCGGTGTCGGGGTCTTTGCCGTCTTTCAGCAGGACGCCCTTTTCAGCCAACTCATCGCGAATGCGGTCGGCTTCGGCCCAGTCTTTCGCTTTTCTGGCTTCGAACGGGCGGTGATAAACTGGCTGACATCGATGTCGATAGTGGCCTCAGGCTGAGAAGAAACCGCGTCCTTCATCCCCAGGACACTGATGCCCGCTTCGAACGACTGCCGGTCTCGTGCTGCTGCGGCTTTGTCGATCGCCATGATCAATTCCCAGGTGTTCAAATCATCGAGAAGCTTATCGACCATCCGGGTTGGATCGTCAGCAACAGGCTGATCGGCCATCTCGGCGTAAAGGTTCCGCCAGCGGCGCAGCTTCGCTTCCGCCTCCTGCAACCGTGCCACGCTGAAATCGATCGGTTCACGGTAGTGCGTCATGAGCATTGCCAGCCGCAACACTTCGCCGGGCCACTGGCGGCCGCCGAACTTGTCGGTGTGCAGCAGTTCATGGATGGTCACGAAGTTCCCCAGGCTCTTGGACATTTTCTGCCCCTCGACCTGCAGGAAGCCGTTATGCATCCAGACATTGGCCATGACGTCGGTGCCATGGGCGCAACGGGATTGGGCGAGCTCATTTTCATGGTGCGGAAAAGCGAGATCGATGCCACCGCCATGGATGTCGAACACCTCGCCGAGATAGGCCGCCGACATGGCCGAGCATTCGATATGCCAGCCCGGACGTCCGAAGATCTCGGTGGCCCCATCTGACGTGGTGTAGGTCGCAGCCCAGCCGGGCTCGTCGCCGGTCGACTGCTTCCACAGCACGAAGTCCGCTGGATTGTACTTGTGCGCCTCGACCTCGACGCGTGCGCCGGCAACCTGTTCATCGAGATTGCGGTTCGACAGCTTGCCGTAGTCCGGCATCGAGTTGACATCGAACAGCACCTCAAAGCCATCCTTGCCCTTGGCCACATAGGCGTTGCCATTATCAAGCAGCTTCTGGATCGTGGTGGCCATGTCGGTGAGGCCATCCTCGCGCGGCAGCACGAACTCAGTCGCACGCGGCTCGTGGGTCGGCTCAAGGCAACCGAGCGCCTTCACGTCAGCATGGAACTGGTTGGCCGTCTCGGACGTGACCTTGGCGATAGCCACGTTCAGATCGAGATCGGGGAAATCGCGCCGCGCCCGGTCGATGATCTTGTCGTCGACATCGGTGATGTTGCGCACATAGGTCACACGTGACCCGTCGGAGGCGGCGCCCTGCCCCGGATAAAGGTGCTTCAGCAGGCGATACAGCACATCGAAGACAATGACTGGCCGGGCATTGCCGATATGGGCGAAGTCATAGACCGTGGGCCCGCAGACATACATGCGCACGTGTTGCGGATCGATCGGCTCGAAACGCCACTTTTCCCGCGTCAGCGTATTGTAAAGCCGTAGTTCCGGCTTCGATTGAGACGATGTCTCAGACGATGTCTCGGCCATGGCGTCCTGTTCCCCTGCCGGGGCGGTCGCTTGTCAGAAGTGCAGAAAACACACGAAAGCGGCTGCGCCCGGCTCAAAGCCTAGCTGCAAATTCCGCAAATAATATTGACGGCGGCGGGCATGCCACCCGTTTTCGGTGTCAGATCGTGTGTCATGGGGAGTGGAATGGCGCGGAATGCGCCGAGCGTCAAGGTCGTATGATGCACGACTCGGCCTCGTTTATGGCTCCGGCAGGAGGTCGGCGCGGCCTGCAAAAACAGGTGGGGACACCGACCCCGATCCTGTCTGCCGGAGCCAATCGTGGTGTTCTCGCCGTGCGCCTATCCCGCGGCCACGACCTTGCCGGCGCCGCTCTCGCCAGTGGCGCGATCATCCTCGATACCGGGCAGTCCGGCCATGTCGTCCTGCCAGGGGCGGACCTTCTCAAGCGCATACAACGCCGCAAGGATCAGCGCGGCCAGCCCCAGCGCCATCGGCCAGAATGGCAGGCCTGTAAGATCCATCAGGGTCAGTTTGCCCTGATCGCCGAATTTCACCAGACTGTCGATCCAACCCTTGTTGTAGCCATAGAACATCGCACCGGCGATGCCGCCTGCAACAATGCCCCATGCATCGCGATAGCCGGCGCCGATCTGGGCCAGGGCCGTGCCCGGGCACGCGCCTGCGACAACAATCCCCGCACCCAGCAGAAGTCCGCCAATGATGGTCGACCCCATGATGGCGGCCTTGGGGTGCAGTTCTGCGAGACCAAGCCCGGTCAAAGCTGCAAGCACGACAAGCCCTGTGGCCACGGCGGTCATGAACATCTTCAGCATGGTGAAGTTCTTGAACTGGAACTGCCGGATGAGGACACCGGGTTCCAGCATGCGGGACTTTTCGAGTGCAATGCCAAACACCGCACCCATCATGAGGCCAAGAATGGCCAGCCAGAGAAAGCTCATCTCATCTCTCCTTATGTGTTGTTTGGTGCGGGATCAGTTCCGGCGCATCGCTGCTGCGGTGAGGATGCCACCGGCGAACATGGCAACCACCGCGATGGTGGATCCGACCGCGAGTTGAGCCATGCCGGACACGCCATGTCCGGAGGTGCAGCCGCCGGCAATGCGCGCACCCAAGAGCAGGACAAATCCGCCCGAGAAGGCCATGGCAAAGCGGGCGGGTGCCGACCGGACGCCGGTCAGTTCACGCCAGACCGTGGCAATGGCCGGGCGCACGACGCCACCCATGCGCGCAGACAGAAATGCGCCAAGTGCGATCCCGATAACCAGCGCGGACTGCCAGACATATTTGCCGCTGGCCATGTATTTGGCGAAATAGGCGTTGTCGGCCGCGCCGGCGTCGAACATGGATGCGATCCAGGCGCCAGCGGTGACGAATGACGATGATGCGCCAAGTGCCGTATCAACCAGAAGAAAGGCCGGTATCTGCAGCAGTCCAATTACGATACCGCCAGCGTAGGGCGACCAGTGGGACTGGGTCAGCGTCGGCATTGTTGTTTCCCCCTATCCAAGCAGCGAACGGACTACGGCAGCTTGCCCGCCGCACTCCTTATCCGATGGGTAAACACATAATATAGAAACATAGCATTATATATATGTATAAGCGCGCAATAGCCCTCTGGTGGATGTGACAGGCCGACGCAGGGGCGTTCTGCTGCTCCTGTATCCACGTCCACCGGCTTAACCTTAACAACCGGCTATGATTGCATTTTTCGCCGTGGTCAGGCTTCATTTCGATCAACGGAATGCGGCCATCAACACGATCGACGTCCTAACAATCCAAGCGATCTACCGACCTGTTTTTTCAACCAGTTGAACTTCTTGCGGCGGTGCTACCTGGCATCGCCGTTTTCTTTTGTCCCGACACACGAAGCCCCCGCTTGCCGCAAGTCGCCAGCCCGCGAGAAAGGCTAACGTGGTTCCGTCACTCCTCGATGTAGTCTGCACATCGGGGCGCTGGCTGATCACCCCATGGCATGACTGGCACGGTCGAGGTCGAGTTCTCTGGACTGCCTTCGATGAGCTTGTCGGTATAGACGAGGTAGACCAGCACGTTGCGCTTGGGATCGCATCCACGCGCGATCCGCATCTTCTTGAAGAAGACCGACCGGCGCACCCGCATCATGTCGTCGCCCTGCTCGAATTTCTCCTTGAAGGCGATGGGTCCGACCTGCCGGCAGGCAATCGAGGCGTTCGATAACTCCTCAGCGACACCAAACATGCCTGATATCCCACCGGTCTCTGGGACGGTGAAATGGCATGCCACACCATCGATCAGCGGGTCGTCGATGCCATAGGTCGCGAGCTTGTGGTCAGGCGTCAGCAGCTTGAACACCGTTGATCGCTTGAAGATCAGATCGGGCTCCTGCGCCTGGGCCACCTGAGCCGCACCGATGATGGCGACCATCATCAGGACCAGGCATGTGGCGTGAAAGCGAGTACGCGAGAGCATGGGGTGAAAACGCATCATTGTGACATCCGTTCAGCTTGTATTCACTGGCGATTGGCTTAATCGGTGTGATTGGTGGACCGAATCCGGGGAGCCTGGGTCTTAGGTCTGGCGCCGACTGGCGTCATAGGACGCTGCCCTGCCCCGCGGAAAGGCCACAGTTCGAAGCCAAGATGTCGTGGTAATGATACAAACCCGCAAGCCCTTGCATCGCCGTCTTGCCAACGTGCCAATTTTTGCGGGCATGGCTGCGCTTGCCGGTTTGATTGGCGCAAGTACTCCGGAACAAGCCATCGCGCAAAGCGGGTTCAACAACCGCGATGTGTGCATTCAGCTTGAGCGCGAGCTGGCCCGGATGCAACGCCCGGCGCCGGTCCTTGACGAGGATATCGTTCTGGAGACCCAGCGGGCCGAGCGAGCGATGCACGCGGCATACAGGCGGGCACAGCAGACCGGCTGCTTTCAGCGTGGGTTCCTGATTTTTCAGCCCCAGGTGCCGCGCGCCTGCCGCCGCCTTGAGGCCGACTACTACCGCGCAAAGGACACCTATGAGCAGCTTGCGGCGCGGGCCGGCGGGGGCGGCCGACCGCGGGGAAGCCGGCGGCAACGCGACCGGATCATCAGTGCGCTCGCTGCCAATCGGTGCGGGCCGCAATATGAGCAGTATGCCCGCGCCCGGCGTGGTGCTGGTGATGTTATGTCGCTGTTCTTTGGCGGTGGCGCACTGATCGAACCACAGGCACCAGGTGGCGGCGGCTATCGGACCTTGTGCGTGCGCACCTGTGACGGCTTCTATTTCCCGATCAGCTTCTCGACCTATCCGGAGTTCTTCGGCCGCGATGCCGCCGCGTGCCAGGCCGCGTGCCCCGCATCCGACGCGCAGCTGTTCACCTACCCCAACCCCGGCAGCAACCCTGAAGACGCCGAGACACCGCAAGGGGTCAGGCTGAAGGACATGCCGAATGCCTTCCGCTACCGCAAGGAACTGGTGCCCGACTGCACCTGCCGGTCGGCACAGACCACGGTCGCCAATGCGGACGGGCCAGCATCCGCCATACGGGCGAGCTTTGGGCCGCAGGGAGCTGCCGAAGGGCAACAAGCCGTTCCAATTGCGCATATACGTGAGCTTGCGCTGGCACCGGTGCCGCCGATCAAGCCCGGACCCTACGATATTCAGGACATCGAGAACCCGTCGGGGCCCGTCGAGGTCGATCCGGCAGATACGACCCGCACCGCGGACAACAGTGAGATCACGAGTCCGGCGACGGGGAACCGGCCAGTGCGCGTAATCGGTCCAGAGTTCTACGTCGCCCAATAAGCGGCAACAGTGGCGCCAGTTCCGGCCCGCGCTCGCGCCCCGTCAGCGCCAGTCTCAGCGGCATGAACAAGCCGCGTCCCTTTCGTCCGGTGGCGTCTTTCAAAGCAGCTGTCCAACCACCCCAGGTTTCGCCATCCCAGGGGTCGGCCGGCAGATGGGCAATTGCCTGCTGCGCGAATGCGGAATCCTCTGCAGACACGGTGGTTGCATCCAGAGCCAGGTCGGCGGGGTCGTCGGTCTCGATCAGTTGCCACCAGTGGCTCGCCTCTTCGACGGTCTCGAGATTGGCGGCGATTGCCTGCCAGAACGCCTCACCACCTCCGACGCCGAAGGCTTCGAGCCTCTCGGAGACCTCTGCGAACGCCAATGCATGAACCCGTTTGGCATTGAGGCCCGGCAAGTCCGCGGGGTCGAACCGTGCCGGTGCGCGCGACAGTGTCGACAGATCGAAGGTTTCGATCATCTCTTCCGCTGACAGCGCAGGGTCAACCGGGAGAGATGATCCGATGAACAGCGCCAGGGCGGCGATGGTCTGCGGTTCATAACCCGCTTCACGCAACGACCGGATCGACATATCGCCGGTGCGTTTGGACAGCGCTTCTCCATCGGCACGAACCAGCAGATTGTGGTGGGCAAAGATCGGCGCTTCGGCGCCGAGCGCGCGGAAGATGTCGATCTGCACGCCGGTATTGGCGACATGATCCTCACCACGGATCACATGCGTGACCCCCATCTCGATGTCATCGATGATGCTGGGCAACGTGTAGAGATAACTGTCATCGGCGCGGACCAGCACAGGGTCGGAAATGGATGGCAGATCGATCGTCTGGTGGCCGCGGACACCGTCATCCCACGCCACCGTCCCGCCGCCTAGCTTGAACCGCCAGTGGGGGCTGCGCCCCTCGCCTTCCAGCGCGTTGCGCTCATCGTCACTGAGGTCCAGACCGGCCCGGTCATAGACAGGCGGAAGACGACGGGTGCGCAGGCGGCGGCGCTTGGTCTCCAGCTCATCGGCCGATTCATAACAGCCATAGAGAAGTCCCTGGCTCCGGAGTTTTTCCGCCACCGCATCGTAGCTCGCGATCCTCTCTGACTGGCGGAAGACCTTGTCCGGTGTAATGCCGGCCCAGGCGAGATCCTCAATGATCGCCTCCGCAAAGCGCTCCTCGGAGCGCTCGGCATCGGTGTCGTCGAGCCGCAGGATAAACGTTCCGCCGGCACGCTTGGCGACGCACCAGTTGATCAGCGCGGTGCGAATATTGCCGATGTGGAGATAGCCCGTCGGGGACGGTGCGAAACGGACGGTGGTCATTGTAAATTCGTTTCCCGCTCAATCGCCCTCAAAGCGATAGAGCCGCTCGCGTTCTTCGGGGAAGTCAGGCAGCGGCGCGCCCGCATCGCGATAGCGATTGACGATCGGATAGCGGCGGTCCCGACCGAAGTTTTTGGCCGTGATCTTTACGCCGGGGGCTGCCTGCCGCCGCTTGTATTCGGCAATGTAGAGCAGTTTCTCAACTTTCTCGACTGTCGCCTTGTCGTAGCCTTCTTCAACGATGGCGTGGATCGGCGTTTCCTGCTCGACAAGGTGCTCCAGAATGGCATCCAGCACATCATAGGGTGGCAGCGAATCCTGGTCGGTCTGATTGGGCCGCAACTCCGCCGTCGGTGCCTTGGTGATGATGTTCTCTGGAATGACGATGCCGTCTGGTCCCAGGCACCCTTCCGGGCGGTTCTCGTTGCGCCAGGCGGCAAGCCGGTAGACTTGCGTCTTGTAGAGATCCTTGATCGGATTGAAGCCACCGTTCATGTCGCCATAAAGCGTGGCATAGCCAACCGAGACCTCCGACTTGTTGCCGGTCGTCACCACCATCGGCCCGAACTTGTTTGAGATCGCCATCAGCAACGTGCCACGGGCGCGCGACTGGATGTTCTC
>JBCDCP010000098.1:0-11463 GCA_039181495.1 Pseudomonadota bacterium
AAATGCCGTCGCCGGGAAATTCCTCGCCCTCCGGCCCTTTCATAACCATCGCGCTGCGCCCGCCCGGGCGAAAATCCCATTCGATCACACTTGAGATACAGCCCGGAGGGACGGAGTTTCCCGTCACCTCGACCAGATCTGGTACCGGCGGCCGCGCGTCCTCAACCTCATCCTCGGGTATGCCACGCTCAGCCGCAACGATCGGTTCCTGTTTTCGTTTGAAAGAAGGGCGAAACCGGCGTTTCGCCGGCTCCTTGCCCGGCGTTACTTCACGATCAAGCTTGGCACCTGCGGATTTTGCTGGCCGTGCAGCATCGAGCTTGCGTGGCGGTTTCTTGCCTGTCCTGGCCTTTTTCTTTGCCTCGGCCGGAGGCTTCACCGAACTTGGCTCATCCGCGGATTCTGGTTTCGGGTCAGGTTGCTCCGCCTTTTCCCCTGCCGCCAGCTTGCGTTTAGTCCGATCCGACGCAGCTGCTTCTTCGGCGCCCCTCTTTTTCGAGGTCGTACGTGATGATCGAGGTTTGTCACTGTCGCGCTCTGGCTCGCTGGCTTCGGGCTTTTGGAGCTTAGGCTCAGCTTTCTTGGCAGGAGCGGCACGACTCTTCTTTGGCGCCTGCTTCTTCAGGCGCGCACTGGGAGAGCTAGACTTGGCAGCCTGGCCAGCGGAATCAGATATGCTCTTACCGGCCGGCTCATCCTGCTCCGTCGCGCTTTTGTTGCTAGCGTGGTCCAAGGGATCGCTCATCCTGACACTTCTGGGCCATCACCGGATGTCATTGAACCAGTCGGAGAGCTCTCCGACTGGCAACCAGGGCCGGCTTGCATTAACGCGCACTCATACCCACATCCCGATCGTCAGTCACGCCGCAATCGGGTGACCGACATATGGTCCGGCCAAGTTGCGGGAAAATGTCCCGAACCCATTGCTGGAACCGCATGTTGCTCAACAAGGAGGATGTGCAATGCGACATATCGATCTTTCCCCGCTATACCGTTCGACGGTCGGTTTCGACCGCATGTTTTCCATGCTCGATCAGATGACCGCGCCGGAAAACGGGAATAGCTATCCGCCCTATAACATCGAAAAGACCGGTGAAAATGCCTATCGTGTTACGATGGCTGTGGCCGGCTTCTCAGAAGACGACCTCACCGTACAGGTGAAGGAAGGCGTTCTGTCAGTTCGGGCGGAAAAGTCCGAAACGGCTGGCAAACAGGATAGCGATGTTCTTTATCGCGGCATTGCCGAACGCAGTTTCGAACGCCGATTCCAGCTTGCCGACCATGTTGAAGTGCGCGGTGCCGATCTTGAGAACGGCCTGTTGCATATCGACCTCGTGCGCGAGATTCCGGAAGCGATGAAACCGCGCACCATTGCGATCGGCAATGGCAAACCGACCTCCAAAAAGGTCAAAACGATCGAGCATGCAGAAGCGGCTGAGTAAGCCGATCTGACTTGCTTAGGAGAGCTCCGGCGCCTGGCGCCGGAGCTTTTTTGCTACCCAGCAAGCAAGTTCAGCACACCATTCACATCGGCTTGGCTGGTGGCAAAGCTGGTCACGAAGCGGTAATAGCCCTCGTCCTTCCCTGGGCCATCACGCAATTGAAGGCCATGGGTGGACCAGGGATAGAACACAGCGCCGGCAGACTGAGCCCGTTCGGCGCGTTCTGTTCCGATTACCGCAAAAACCTCATTGGCATCGGCTTCAAACGGCAAGCGCCCGATGCCGCGCGACACAATCCCCTGGGCCAGCGTTGCGGCCATCGCATTGGCGTGGCGCGCTAAATCGCGCCAATGATCGTCGTCCAGAAACCCTTTCCACTGCGCAGCAAGAAAACGGTGTTTTGACCAAAGGTGCGCTGCGCGTTTCCGTCTGTAGTCCATGTTCTCGCCGATCTCTTCATCGAAACAGATGATCGCCTCGGCGGCCATGGCGCCAGCCTTGGTCGCGCCAAAGCACAACACGTCCACGCCGGCTTTCCAGGTGACGTCCGCGGGGCTTGTATTGAGCGACACCAGCGCATTGGCAAACCGCGCACCATCCATATGCACTTTGAGACCGTGCCCATGTGCAATGTCCGCCAACTCCTCGATTTCCTGCACCCGATAGACACGGCCGGCCTCGGTTACCTGGCTGAGACTTAGTGCTGCGGGTTTGACATGATGCGGCCGTAAGGGGCCAACGCGCTCAAGCGTCGTTTTGAGTGCGATCGGGTCAATCTTGGCGCCCGGCCCGTCGACACCGACAATCTTGGCCCCACCCGAATACATCTCGGGAGCGCCGCACTCATCGACATTGATGTGCGCCTCATGATGGCACAGCACTGCGCCCCAGGGTGGCGTTATGGCAGAAAGAGCCAGCGCATTTGCGGCGGTCCCAAGTGTCACCAATGTCACATGTACATCGCGCTCGAAGAACGTGCTGAACATGTCAGACACCTCGGCAGTGAGCGGATCTCCTCCATAAGCGCTCGTTTGCCCGGCATTCGCCTCAGCGATGGCATCGAGAATCTGTGGCGCTATGCCCGCTGTATTGTCTGATCCGAAGTTCATACGTACCCCAATTGGCGACACCTCTGACCTTCCGGTTATCAACGCAGGCCCATCACATGCAAAGGAAAAAGCCGCCTTGTGACATTTGCGGAGATTGTGGCGGTCCAAGTCTTTCAAAGTGCCGTATCTCCACGGGGCAGGCATGACCGAGGAGACAACCGATGAAGCACATCCTGAGCTTGTTTGCGGCAGGCCTTCTTTCCCTGCCTCTGATGATCACTGTACCCGCCACGGCATCCGCCGATGCTGTTTCCGAGCTAATCGGCAAACGCTGGCAGGTCACCGGTCGGGTCAACGGTTCGGTGATCTACAATCCCGATGGCTCCGCCCAGTGGCGTAATCGCTGGGGTCTGAGAGGCAATGGTGAATGGCGCAAGAAGAGCGCCAACCAGATGTGCGTGCGTTGGTACGCTTTTCAAAACGGGCGCGAAGGTTGCTTCACAGTGTCGAAGGTTGGCCCCAACACCTTCGATACATCGATGAACATGACGTTGTCCCGCTAGCGCCGAAGCGGGGTTAGCCGGGCAAGCGGGCCGCATCTCAAGAGTTGTTATTGCGGCTGCGGTTGGGCTGGCGGCGGAATCGGTGTTCCAGCTGCGCGCGCGGTGGGCTGTGCCGATGGACCATCACTGGACGCTTCCTCGGCATCCCCGCCCTGCAGCTCCCCGGCTATGATCGGCAGACGTTCGCCCTCGACCAAGACCTCGTGGTAGGCGCTGTCCTCGCGTTTGGGCAGTTCATCGTCAGGACCGCCAGCGAGCTGTGGAACCGAACGCGGGGTTCCACCGGTGAGAGAAACTATCGGGCCGATACCCGTTTCCTGTGGTGAGAGGATCGGAACCTCCCGGTCCCCGGGCAACGCCAAGAGGTTGCCAGTGCCAAGAATACGGCGCAGCGGACGTTCGGTGTAAAAGGCGAGTTTGCGATAGCCGGCACGGGTAAACTGGATGCCGTTATCGGTTCTCAGTCGCCTGATCTGACCGGTCACATCCGGCCCGCTGCGGGCAAAACGGCCATTCTCATCGACAAAACCAAGCCAGGTATCAACGTAGCGATGTCCGGCCAGGTCAGCCTGATTGCGGTAAAGCTGGTTGAAGAACAGCATGTCGCTGGACAGGCTTTCCTGCCGCATCGGCGGCACACCGATCCAGACAAGCGGAATGCCGCGCTCCCAGAACAGCCGCGCGACTTGTGAGATACGGGCCTCATACTCACGTACCCAGCCGTCGCTGCGAAATGCATGGTCGCCGACCGGTATCTCCTGGCGGTCGTTGATGCCAACCAGGAAAACCGCCACATCGGTGCGGGTCGTTTCATCTTCGAGATACGCCGTGATCTGGGCGGGCCAGTTGAAGAAATCATCGCGTGCCAGCCCGGACGAAGACTTGAACTTGGTCTCGATCCTGACCGTCGGCTCTTGAGCAAAAGCCTCGACCAGTCCCTTGCCCAAACCGGAGGCGAGCGAGTCGCCAAAAACCGTCACGATGTGGGCATTCTCGTCCTTGGGAACGGCACGCACGACCGGTTCACGTTGTTGCCGCTGCAGCCTGCGTAGCTGCCGCTGTCTGCGTATTTCACGCTGGCGGCGAACATTGCGCCGCGAACCACCAAAAATGGACCGGAAGAAGCTGCCGAGCGGATCACCTTGCGCTGGTGTGATCCGATTGGCCCGCTGTTGTTCAAGCACACGGTCCATGACGGACGGCTGCAATGCAGAGGATTGCGCGTGGGCATGTTGGCCGAGCCCGAGCATCAGCGGGACAGCCAGCACTAACGCAAGCATAAAAGAGCGTTGAGTGGTCAAGTCGCGGCCCGTTCCCATTGTGCGCCATGGCCAGCCAGGCACTCGACGCGATTGTTACTCGGCTCAGTCCTATCCTATGGCCAATTGCGCTGCAAACATGGCGACACCGAGCACGTCGCACCCTTGCTGAAGGCTGCGTTAGCGTCGCCCGCGACCTGGCCTATGTACCGCCGCGCAGTTGGTTCAGCAGCGCAGCACTGGCATACCCGTCAGCCGCCAGACCACGCTGTCTCTGGTAGGCCCGGATCGCCGCCCGCGTTTGGGGGCCGACTTTGCCATCCGGTTCACCGACATCGTAGCCCTTGCGCAGCAACAGCACCTGCAATTCCCGCCGTTCGCTACGCTTGAGAGGCAATTCGTTCACCGGCCAGCTCTGGGAAAATTTGCCGCCGCCAATGATGCGGTCCGCCAGATGCCCGACAGCCAACGCATAGGAATTGGCGTTGTTGTAGCGCTTGATAACCCGGAAATTCGGCAACAACAGAAAGGCGGGGCCATTGGCGCCGGCGGGTACGTAGAGAGTTGCCTCATCACTGGGTCTTGGGAACGCGCGACCGCCGGTGCGTTGAATGCCAAACTGAGACCATTGCGCAAGAGTTCGCTTTGTCTTCTCGTCAGCAAGCCCGTAGTCAAAACCCTGGGGCAATACGACCTCATAGCCCCATGTCTCGCCGGGTCGCCAACCGAATCTGTTGAGATAGTTGGCCGTTGAAGCCAGCGCGTCGGGGATGTTGTTCCAGATGTCGCTGCGGCCATCACCATTGTAGTCAGCCGCGTAAGCAAGGAAGCTTGATGGCATGAACTGGGTGTGCCCCATGGCGCCCGCCCAGGAACCTATCATCCGATCCTGCGTGGTATGGCCCTGTTCCAGAATGCGCAGCGCGTTGATCAGCTCCTTGCGGTAAAAGTCCTGCCTACGGCCCTGATAGGCAAGGGTTGCCAACGAACGGATTGTATAGTGGCTACCCATATAGCCGCCGTAATTCGTCTCCATCCCCCATACAGCCAGCACGACGTGTGGCTCAACGCCGAAGCGGGCCCGGATCTGTTCGAGGACGGCGCCGTACTGGGCCAGGTTCTTGCGGCCGTTCTCCACCCGCGCACTGGATGTGGCCGTCGCGAGGTACTCCCAGATCGGCTTCACGAATTCCGACTGATTGTTGAGGCTCTTGAGGATTTTCGGATTTGGCGTAACACCGGAGAACGCCCGATCGAATGTCGCGCGGCTTACCCCGGCGCGGCTGGCTTCGGCCCAGACACCGTTGACAAACTGCTGGAAGTTCGCCGCTGCCGACGGCACACCCGCCAGCAGCATTGCAGCAGCCATTGGCCCGATCAGTCCAAACCGGACCTTCCCACGAAGAGGGGAGATAAGATGGTGCACACAAGATCGGACTCTGTTGAATGCTGACGACCGCATTTTCGGCTCCCTTGCCCTTCCCCCCAGAAGATCTGCCCGTGAAACCGGGTATTCAAGCACTGATCGGTTCGGCCCGCCGCTTGGCGGCAAGACTCTGTTCCCATGCCAATGCATGACCGACAATTGTGTCGAGGTCATCGTATTGCGGTACCCAGCCCAACAGACTGCGGACATTCTTTGCGCCTGCCACCAAAGCTGCCGGGTCACCGGGGCGTCGTGCAGCCTCGTGCACCGGGAAATCAACGTCCCCGACGCGTTTGACGGCATCGATAACCTCACGCACCGAGAAACCCTTGCCGTACCCGCAATTGAGAACTTCCGAGCCGCCACCCAACCGCAAGTGATCAAGCGCTGCAATGTGTGCCGCAATCAGATCGCTAACGTGAATGTAGTCGCGGATACAGGTACCATCCGGCGTGTCATAGTCCGTTCCGAAGATATCCAGTTTGCCACGCTGTCGGGCCGCAGCTTCCGAGGCGACCTTGATGAGGTGGGTCGCGCGCGGCGTTGACTGGCCGCTGCGACCGTCCGGGTCAGCCCCGGCAACGTTGAAGTAGCGCAGAGCGCAATAACGCAGATCATGGGCAGCAGCTGTGTCGCGCAGCATCATCTCCGTCATCCATTTGGACGTTCCGTAGGGAGAGATAGGGTTCAGATCGGCATTTTCGAAGACCGGGTTTGACTTGGGCATCCCGTAGACGGCCGCCGTCGACGAGAAAATCATGTGCGCCACGCCAGCCGTCACAGCAGCCGCAATGAGCGACCGCGAACGCACGGTGTTGTTGAGATAGTAGCCCAACGGGTCGGAGACCGAATCTGGAACGACGATGGACCCGGCAAAATGTACAATGGATTCAACTTGATGCCGGGCTATCAGCTGCAGCAATAGGCCTTCGTTGCCGACGTCCCCGACCATCAAGACCGCACGCGGGTCAACATTGTCGCGCACACCGGTCGACAAATCATCGAGCACGATCACCTGTTCACCGCGATCAGCCAGAGCGAGCACCATATGGCTGCCGATATAGCCAGCTCCACCAGTCACCAAAACGCTCATCGCAATCCTCGGACGGATAACATTGCCCGCCATACACAACGCATGGCGATGATCTTGCCCCGAGGCTGGCACAAGGGGGTTACGGTCTGGTAAGCACCATCGTCGAAGAACGGCTGCGAAAAGAAAAATCAGGAGCACCGCCATGGCCCGTATCAGAAAGGCCGTTTTTCCAGTCGCCGGTCTTGGGACCCGTTTTCTTCCGGCCACCAAAGCCATGCCAAAAGAGATGCTGACGGTCGTCGACCGGCCTGTGATCCAGCATGTCGTGGATGAGGCGCGCGAGGCTGGCATCGAGCATTTCATCTTCGTGACCGGCCGCAACAAGGCCGTGATAGAAGACCATTTCGACAAGCAGTTTGAGCTGGAGGCGACACTGCGCGAGCGCGGCAAGGAAGCTGTGCTAGGCGCTTTGGAAAATGATCTGCCCGCCGCTGGGCAAACCAGCTTCACACGTCAGCAGGAACCGCTCGGGCTTGGCCACGCCGTCTGGTGCGCCCGTGAATTGGTCGGCCACGAGCCCTTCGCACTGCTTTTGCCAGACATGGTGATGAAGGACACTCCGGGCTGCCTCGCTCAAATGCTGGATGCCTATGCAGCATTGTCAACGCCGGCCAACCTGATTGCCACCGAGCAGGTACCAATGGACATGACCCACCAATATGGCGTGGTTGGTGTCGGCGCGGAAAACGGCAGCGCGTTCGCGATCACAGAGATGGTGGAAAAACCTGCGCAAGGCAGCGCACCTTCGAACCACATCATCTCGGGCCGTTATTTACTGCAGCCTGAGATCTTCGCGCTTCTCTCGGACCAGCAGTCAGGCGCGGGCGGCGAAATCCAGATCACCGATGCGATGATCCGCCTCTCCCGGGAGCAGCCCTTCTTTGGCTACCACTTCCAGGGCGAGAGCTTTGATTGCGGCAGCAAGCTGGGGTTTCTCTCAGCGAACATTGCCTTTGCGTTGGACAGGGACGATCTTGGACCAGACTTGCGCACCTATCTGCAATCTGCGCTGAGCTGAGTTGCCGCCCGCAAGACTGACCCGACTCGACTGAGGTTATCTTTCCAACCGAACGCCAACCGAGACGGTCGTCTCCGCATCGTCGTCACCGTCGACTTCGCTGACCGTGTGGCTGACATCTCCGACGAGCGCGATGTACCGACGGATCCGGTACTCGAAACCAGCATCGAATGTCAGGCTTGAGCTGTCGTCATCGAAGGCATAACCAACCCCGCCGTCGAGAATGAGGTTGCGTCTCAGCGCGTGGGCGACACCGGCGCGCAGGCTGTAGGTTGCATCCGGCGCCTCGCCTGTTGTGGTGCTGTCATCCACCGTTGTGTCGGCTTCGAGACTGAACGAGGTGAGTGCGGATGGCTGCCAAAGGGCAGAACCCTCGATCACAAAAGCGTGCACCGTTTCAAGAGCTGGATCGTTCGGATCCTGTACCTGCACGCCAAGACCAAGATCACCGCGCAAAGTCCCGCCATTATCGAATTGAACACCAGCCAGAGCACGTAGACCCTCCGAGCCTAGCGACCGACCATCAGCATTCACGCCGGCATCAAACTCGCGCTCATTGGCTGAAAGTTCGGCAAAGACACCGTTTCGATCAGTTGCTGCATAGTCGAGACGCAGGCCGACCTCTCTTTCCTGGAAATCACGAACAGAGGAACTGGCGGAACCACCACCGATAAGCGGCGTGTCGTCGAACTCCGTGTCAGACAGCGAGCCACGCAAGGTGCCGGTGAGGCGGCCGAATTCATGCCGCAGTGCGAGATCCACGTCCGCTTCGGTGACCTCCGTGTCGCCGGCCGCATTGGCGGGAGCCTCATCATCTGCGTCGCCGGTCTCATCGCGGGAGTACGACAGCGCAGCATCGAATTCGGTCCGCTGCGTCACATCGAGGCGAAGACGCAAATCTGCGTCGATGCGTGTCTCATTCCGCGCCTCATCATCTGGATAGCGCTGTTCGCGCCAGCCGATTCGGCCTTCTAGCCGGTGACGCACCCAGTCGCTCTCAAACCCAAGCTCGGGCTGAATTCTGTAAAACTCTGCAGTGAAATCAGGATCTTCCTCGAAGTCTGCACCGCCGCGCAGTTCGATTGAGGGACGGACGATGAATGTCCCGGCACGAATACCAAGTGGATCAAACGCTTCGGTCCCCTGCAGCGCATTCCTGGCGCGAGAGGCGCCGGTATCATCGTCAAACGAGAATGGTTCGTTGCGTAGAGCAGCCTCCAGTTCAGCTTCGATGGCCTGACTACTCTGGATGGCAGCCTGATCCTGCTCGATCGCGTCATCAAGCGCCTCTGAAACATCACGGCCTTCCTGAACCTCGGTGCCGATGCGGCCTGCTTCTTCGGCGCCGCCAATCTGCCAGTCGGGTCGGGCCAACTGGCCATCGGGGTTGCGGGGCGGAAACGGTCTCCAGACCTGGCGATCATCAGCCACATTTTGCTGATCGGCTTCTGCACCGCGTATCTCCTGCGCGTTCGCAGGCAGCCCGAGCTGTCCACCAACCGCCAAGCCGACGCCCACGAGCGCGAGCATTCGCCGGAACACCGGCGAAGGACTGCAAAGGACTCGGGTTTTTGGTTGCGGCATGAATGCTGGGTCCAGTCTTGCCGAGCCCATTGGCCGAGCCCGCGTGACCCCGCGAGCGGCGTTCATCACGCATGGCCCAAGGGCACTCTCCGGCATCCGCAGCAGCTTTGACGAATTATGGTTAATCGCCAGTAAAGATGACCCTTTGTTCGGGGGTCGAACCGAGCAATCCAACCCAGCCGCTTAAGCCTTGATTAGGACCGCAGCAGCTATGTTGCAGGCAACTCTGCGGGCGAACTGGCGGGCTGAAGGGCCCGTTGTCCGCAACGCCCTGTCCAGCTCCGAGAACCGGCTTCCATGGATATCGCAACTATCATCGGCATTCTTTTCGGCTCGTTCATTGTTGCCCTGGCGATCTTTCTGGGCGGCAATGTCGACACCTATATGGACCTACAGTCGATGCTGATCGTGATCGGCGGCGCCGCTGCGGCAACACTTGTCCGCTTTCCATTGACCAGCGTGTTTTCAGCACTGGTGCTCGGCGGCAAGGTCGCTTTCACCCACCGCCATGTCGAACCGCGCAACCTCATCGACGAGATTGCCTCGCTTGCCGACGTTGTCCGCCGGCAAGGTCCGTTGGGACTAGAGACGGTCGAGGTCGACCACGAGTTTCTTGCCAAGGGCGTTCAGTACATCGCCGATGGATATGACGCTGAAATCATTCGCGAATCACTGGAACGAGAGCGCGATCAGGCGCTTGAGCGTCTGGAGGACGGTCAACGTATCTTCAAGGCGATTGGCGATGCGGCACCCGCCTTCGGCATGATCGGAACGCTGGTCGGCTTGGTGGCCATGCTGGCCAACATGGACGACCCGTCCAAAATCGGTCCGGCCATGGCCATCGCCCTGCTGACCACTCTCTATGGCGCGATCATCGCCAACCTCGTGTGTCTGCCGATTGCCGACAAGCTCGAACTGAAGTCGAAGATCGAAGAGGTCAACCTGACGCTCGTGCTCGACGGCATCATGCAGGTACGCGACGCACGTAGCCCGAACCTCGTGCGGGAAATGCTGATCGCCTATCTGCCTGAGAAACACCGCACCGGCAGCGCCGAAGAAGAAGCTGCGGCAGCCTAATCGGCGGGACACACCGACATGGCCAAAAAGGAAAAGAAAAAGAGCGGGCCTCCGGAGTGGATTGTCACGTTCTCCGACCTGATGGCTTTGCTCGCCTGCTTCTTTGTTCTGATCATCTCGTTCTCGATCCAGGACAAGGAAAAACTGCAGATCGTCGCGGGCTCCATGCGCGAGGCATTCGGCGTGCGGGACGACAGCCAGAAGGCCGGAATGATCGAGATCGAAGGTGCGCCAGTGCGCGATTACGTCAAGCAGGTCGCGGTGATCCAGGACGAAGAAAACAATACCGACTTCGCTGAAGAGCGGCATGACCAGAGCCGCATGCAGGGCCCCGAAGCCAACACGCACGAGATCGAAAAGACCAATGTTGAGCGGCCGCGCCAATTCTCAACCGCCTCGGTCTCACTGCGCCAAGCCTGGCAGGAAATGCCGGAACTGATGCAGATATCAAGCCAGATCCTCGTTGAGGAGGTGCCTGAAGGCCTGAACATCCAACTCGTCGATGAAGATGGCCGCTCAATGTTCGACCAAGGCTCGCATCATCCGCATGAGCGGACGCGACTGATCCTGCGACAGATGGCGCCCATTCTGGCACGCCTGCCCAATCGCGTGGTCATTACCGGGCACACGAGTTCCGAAGCGCTGGAAGAACGCCCCACATACGGTCTGTGGGAACTGTCGGCAGACCGAGCCAACTCCATTCGACGAATCCTGGGTGAATTCGGCGTGCCGCGGCAACAGATTGCAGAGGTTTCCGGCAAAGCGGATACCGAGCCGTTGTTCCCCGAAGATACCTTTCTGGCGGCCAACCGCCGCATTTCCATACTGCTGTTGCACGAGCAACCGCCATTGCCGATTGACCGCCAGAAAGGTATCTTCGGGGAACAACGGCTCGGTATCCGCTTTGCCGGAAACCTCTGCAATCTGTTGCCGCGGCACGCCGAATTCACCC
>JBCDCP010000099.1:0-11269 GCA_039181495.1 Pseudomonadota bacterium
ACCCTTTCGCGCATTGAGGCCCAGATTCAGGGCTCGGTGCCTGATATTGCCACTGCTGACAGGTTGATCGTTGCCTATGAGCCCGTATGGGCCATCGGTACAGGGATGACGCCAACGGTAGACGATGTCGCGGAAGTTCACGCTCTCTTGCGGAACTGGCTTCGTGAGCGGTTCGGTGGTGATGGGCAGGCGGTTCGCATTTTGTACGGTGGGTCGGTGAAACCCGATAATGCTGTCACATTGCTGACCGTGCCGCATGTCAACGGCGCACTTGTCGGCGGAGCAAGCCTCAAGACCGAGGACTTTCTCGGAATAGCGCGCGCCTATCGTCATTAGATCCGATCCAGATAGTAGTTGATTGGTGGGCTCATGCAGCATCGCCCGCCCCTTGACGCGCCGGGACCAATACTTCACATGACCAGCAATCTGAGCGCCGTGTAATATCAGGCCCCGGCATTTGCATGCCACAGGCACTGATCCGCCGCAGCTGAACAACTCATTCGATGGAGCGCGCCTCATGGCCAGCGTGATTATCGTGATCCACCTGATGGTGGTCGTAGCGCTTGTAGGCACCGTCTTGTTGCAGAAGTCCGAGGGCGGAGCTCTCGGCATTGGCGGCGGTGGTGGCATGGGTGCGCGTGGACAGGCGAATGTCTTGACGCGGACAACAACCGGGTTGGCCATTGCGTTTTTCACCACCTCCATGATCCTGTCGATGATCGCCGGCGGTCCCGAACAGGGTTCGATCCTTGACGCGGCCTCTCCGACCGGAGAAGCGGTGCCGGCGGCACCGTCCGGCCCGGCGACAACCGAGGATCTCTTGCGTCAGTTCGACCAGCAGCCATCCGCGCCGCAGGCACCAATTTCTCAGTAGTAACTGCTGTCGGTCTGGTCGCTGATGGCGTTTCCGACCTCCTGATCGGTAGTCGGTGCTGGTGCGGCCAGCGCCGGGAACCTGTGCATGGCACAGCCGAAATGCGCGTGCATGGCTGAAATGACTTGACCGAATCAGGGGCAGAGGCGGTATGCAGAACTTCCATGGCCCGGTTTATTTTCATCACCGGCGGCGTGGTTTCCTCGCTCGGTAAAGGACTGGCATCAGCAGCCTTGGCAGCTGTCCTCCAGGCGCGTGGTTACAAAGTCCGCCTCAAGAAGCTCGATCCCTACCTCAATGTCGATCCGGGCACGATGAGCCCGTATCAGCATGGCGAGGTCTATGTCACTGACGACGGCGCCGAGACCGATCTGGACCTGGGGCACTACGAGCGCTTCACGGGTGTGCCCGCGGCGCAGTCTGACAACATCACCACGGGCCGGATTTACCAGAACATCATCTCTCGTGAGCGGCGTGGCGATTATCTCGGCGCGACAATCCAGGTGATCCCGCACGTCACCGACGAGATCAAGAAGTTCATCCTTGACGACAATGGCGATGCCGATTTCGTTCTTGCCGAAATCGGCGGCACCGTGGGCGATATTGAGGGTCTGCCGTTCTTCGAGGCCATTCGGCAGCTTGGCCAGGAGCTGGAACGGGGCCAGGCGATCTTTATCCACCTCACATTGTTGCCGTTCATCCCTAGCGCCGGTGAGATCAAGACAAAGCCGACGCAGCACTCGGTCAAGGAATTACGGTCCATCGGCATACAACCCGACATCCTGTTGTGCCGCGCCGACAGGCCGATTCCACCCGATGAGCGCCGCAAGCTGGCTTTGTTCTGCAATGTCCGTGAAACCGCGGTGATCGAAGCGCTCGATGCTGAAACCATCTACGCGGTTCCAGCGGCTTATCACCAGTCAGGACTGGACCGCGAGGTGCTGGCGGCCTTCGGTCTGCCAGAATTGCCGAAGCCGGACCTGGGTCGCTGGGCGGAGATCGAAGACCGGGTGGTCAATCCCGAGGGCAGCGTCAAGATCGCCATTGTCGGCAAGTACACCGGCCTGCCGGACGCCTACATCTCACTCAACGAGGCACTCAAACATGGCGCGATTGCCAATCGGGTCGCAGTCAGCATCGAGTGGATCGAGTCCGAGATCTTCGAGAATGAAGACCCCGCACCGTTCCTGGAAGGCGTCCACGGGATTCTCGTGCCTGGCGGGTTCGGCAAGCGCGGCGCGGAAGGAAAGATCAAGGCGGCAACCTTCGCGCGCGAGCGCGGCATACCTTATTTCGGGATCTGCTTCGGCATGCAGATGGCCGTCATTGAGGCAGCGCGAAACCTCGCCGGTTTCCCAGATGCCGGCTCCAGCGAATTTGGACCAACGGATGAAGCGGTTGTCGGCCTCTTGACCGAATGGACCAAGGGCAACGAGACGGTCAGCCGCAGTGCAGAAGACGATCTTGGCGGGACCATGCGTTTGGGGGCATATCCCGCTGTTCTTGGCGAAGGCACGCGTGTGCGCGGCATTTATGGAGAGCCAGCGATCTCTGAGCGTCATCGCCATCGCTATGAGGTTAATATGGCCTATCGCGACAAGCTGGAAGCGCATGGATTGCGTTTTTCGGGTCTGTCACCGGACGGTGTTTTGCCCGAAATTGTGGAACATGACGGCCATCCGTGGTTTGTGGGTGTCCAGTTTCACCCGGAGTTGAAGAGCCGGCCCTTTGCGCCGCATCCGCTGTTCAGCTCCTTTATCGAAGCTGCCGTCGAGCAGAGCAGGCTTGTCTGATATCGGCCAGGAAACGTCAGGACGACCAATTCCAACACGCGGCATCGACCATCTGGTTCTGCCGGTGAATGATATTGATCGGGCGCGCGCGACATACGAGGCCATGGGGTTCACGGTTACGCCGGTGAACACGCATCCCTTTGGCACCGAGAATGCCATAGTCCAGCTTGGTGGCGCCTTTCTGGAGCTTCTTGCGATCGCTGATCCTGCTGCGATTCCCAAGGGCAGTCGTGATGATTTCAGCTTCGCGTCTTTCAATCAGCGGTTTCTCGACCGCATCGGCGAGGGCTGCAGTTTTCTCGTGCTGACCTCTGAGGATCCGTCGTCCGATCACGCATCGCTCCAGTCCGCCGGGTTGCGCGTCTACGAGCCATTCAGCTTCACGCGCATTGCCCGCCAGCCGGATGGCAGTGAGGATGAAGTGGGTTTCGACCTCAATTTCGTTACCGATCTGCGCATTCCCGACTGCGCGTTCTTCACAATGAAGCAGCGCCGCCCTGATCTGTTCTGGAAAGAGGCATTTCAGGACCACGCCAACACAGCAACCGGGATTGCCGATGTTGTGCTCGCAACCGATCAACCGACTGATTTTGCCGCCTTCTTCGAGACCTTGATCGGAGCAGCCATGCTGCCCTATGGCGACGGCGTCGCATTCAAGACGTCACACGGGTCCATCTGCCTGCTGCCCTGGAATTCAGCCGGCACCGATGTCATGTGGTCGCCAACGCCGCGCATTGTACGTTTCGCTATTGGCGTCAGTGATCTCGAGACTGCGCGTCAGACGCTCGATGCTGGACGCGTGCCCTATGCTGATGAGGCCGGCGGCCTCATCGTCTCCTCATCCGAAGCCTACGGCGTCAATATCGTCTTCCAGAACGTGGATTAGCCCCGATGAGCACAGCACGCGTTGTTTCGACTGGCGGTGTGACCTTTTCTAACGCCGCGCCCATGGTCCTCATTGCCGGCCCCTGCGCCATGGAGAGCCACGATCACGCCGTGGATATGGCATCTGCACTCAAGGAAATGGCCGGTGAACTGGGCCTGGGATTTGTCTACAAATCGTCATTCGACAAGGCCAATCGCACCAGCCTGAAAGGCGCCCGCGGTATTGGGCTCGACAAGGCGCTCAAGATATTCGGCGAGCTGCGCGCCCGCCTCGATATTCCGGTTCTCACCGATGTTCATCTGCCCGACCAATGCGCCGAGGTCGCCGAGGTCGTCGACATACTTCAGATCCCGGCCTTCCTATGCCGACAGACGGACTTGCTGGTCGCCGCGGCCGAGACGGGCAGGGCGGTCAACATCAAGAAGGGTCAGTTTCTCGCACCATGGGACATGGCAAATGTCGCAACCAAAGTGTCAGAGACCGGAAATGCCAACATTCTCCTGACCGAGCGGGGCACGAGCTTCGGTTACAACACGCTGATCGTGGATTATCGCGGGTTACCGCAAATCGCTGATCTTGGCTGGCCGATCATCTTCGACGCAACCCATTCTGTGCAACAGCCTGGCGGCAAGGGAGACCGCTCTGGCGGACAACGGGAATTTGTACCAACGCTGGCGCGCGCTGCGGTTTCCGTTGGTGTGGCAGGCGTGTTCATCGAGACCCATCAGGATCCAGACAGCGCGCCGTCAGATGGACCGAACATGGTTCCGCTCGATCAGATGAAGGCGCTGCTGGAGCAACTGATCGCGTTTGACCGGTTGGCCAAAGCCGCGGGTGGATCTGGCTAGGGCTCAGCGGAAAGTAAGCGTTTTACGGGCTCTATCCCAGCGCCAGGGCGTCTCATCGGTAATCTGTGTGTTGCCAATCCAGTACGGCTGGATGCTTGGGGCATGATCGCTCTTGCGTCCGGTCACAACTGCCAAACCCGCATCCGTCAGTGCGAACGGTGTCTCCAGATAGGGACCTGAGAGGCGGTCGCCGGCGGTCCACTCTATCTCTTGGTAGCGGCCGACGGGTCCGGCCACGAGTGGGAACTCGCCGTTCTTCAGGCGGTCAAGTTGGGCGAAGAAACTGAGATCCCCGTGAAAGGCCGCAGGTTCCGTTTCCGAATAGGCCTTGAACAGCGGGCCGGCGCGCAACGGGCCCAAGACGTGCAACCGCTCGAGGATCATCCTTTCGGTCTGCGACAAGCCTGCCACGGTGTCGGGGAGTTCGGCGAGCAGCCGCAGGATTGCAGGACGGACATAGACAAGCGTGTCATTGCCGTTTGCGATGGCTTGCACGAGGTCTTCCGGTGTCCCTGCGGAGAATGCGGTCCAGACTTGGTTTGCAAACGCAAAGGCTTTACGCGGTAAGGTGAATGCCAGGCGTTCAATCCGGCAAACTGTCTTGGGTGTTTCGTGGCCGAGATGGTCCGATGCCTGGATCAGACGGACACCTCGGTATCGGCCGGCACGGTCCAGCAGCGTCAGTATCTGGAGGAGTTGCAGCTGGTCGTACAGATCATGCTCGAACCACAACTCCACCTCTTCAAAGGCGTTGTGACGAAGGAACAGCGCGTCCCGTTCTGCGAACTGATCCTCGACAGTCTGCTGGTCCTGGCCGGTTGAAAACGCGGCGGCAAGAAAGGTCGCCCGCTGCCGTGACAAGGCCGCAAGGTCCCCGTCATCGATCACTGGTCCTTCATGCAGGGCATCGCGCCAGGGCAATAGAGCGTCACCAGCCAGTCCCGCTTCCACAAGCAGCGCGGCAGCACTGTCGCCGTTGGTGATAACGAGTTTGCTCACCTTGATGGCTTTCTCCCCTCGAACGCCTGCGATAGAAGGCCGGCAACGATGGCAGGAGCATAACAACCATGACCGAAATCGCAGATATCCACGCCCGCGAAATTCTCGACAGTCGCGGCAACCCCACGGTGGAGGTTGATGTCGTCCTCGAGGATGGGTCCATGGGCCGTGCCGCGGTGCCTTCAGGGGCCTCCACAGGCGCCTATGAGGCCGTTGAGTTGCGAGACGGTGGAGATCATTATCTCGGCAAGGGCGTTGAGAAGGCTGTTGCGGCAGTCAATGACGAGATAGCAGAAGCGCTCGTCGGGCACGATGCAACGGACCAGTGCGGCATCGATGAAGCCATGATCCTGCTCGACGGCACGCCGAACAAGGCACAGCTCGGGGCAAATGCAATTCTCGGTGTCTCACTGGCGGTGGCAAAGGCGGCAGCCGATGCCAGCGCATTGCCACTCTACCGCTATGTCGGTGGCAGCTTCGCCCGAACGTTGCCGGTGCCGATGATGAATATCATCAACGGTGGCGCCCACGCCGATAATCCGATCGACTTTCAGGAATTTATGATCATGCCGGTCGGTGCTGAGACCGGGGCGGAGTCGATAAGGATCGGCGCTGAGATCTTCCATGTCCTGCGCAAAGGACTGAAGGATGCCGGGCACAGCACCAATGTCGGTGATGAGGGCGGATTTGCACCCAATCTCGGCACTGCCGAGGAAGCGCTTGATTTCATCATGAAGGCGATCGAGCAGGCCGGCTACAAGCCCGGCGATGACATTCTCATCGCGCTCGATTCGGCTTCCACGGAGTTTTTCTCAGATGGTCAGTATCAAATGGAGGGCGCAGGCAAGACGCTAGGCTCAGATGAGATGGTGCGGCTATACGAGGATTTGACTTCGCGCTATCCGATCATCTCGATCGAAGACGGTATGGCCGAGGACGACTGGCATGGTTGGGCCGCACTCACCTCAGCCATAGGCGATCGCGTGCAGCTTGTCGGCGATGATCTGTTCGTCACCAACACCGAGCGCCTGCAACGCGGCATTGCCGAAAACAGCAGCAATGCCATTCTGATTAAGGTCAATCAGATTGGCACGCTGACAGAGACCCTGTCGGCGGTGGACATGGCCCACAAAGCCGGTTTCAGGGCCGTGATGTCGCATCGCTCCGGCGAGACCGAGGATTCAACGATTGCTGATCTGGCGGTCGCGACCAATTGCGGACAGATCAAAACGGGATCACTGTCGCGGTCCGATCGAATGGCGAAGTACAACCAACTCATCCGCATCGAAGAAGATCTTGGGGATGCCGCCATTTATCCTGGCATCGCGGCATTTGCCGTTGGTCACAGCTAAGCGCATCCGGAGCCCAACTGGCGGACCCTGCATGGTTATTTCTACTGATCACGGTTTGTTGGGTTGCGCGTGAGCGCCGGTGCGACAATGTGGCGGTGTAGCGGTAACGCCTGTCCGCTTTGCGCCTGAGAGGATGCGAAGCTGGGTTTGCCGCCAGCCCCTAGTTGACCACCTCGGAGGAGATCAGATGTCCCACACCCTCAAAGCCGCCGCATTTGCAGGCGCCGTAACGGCTGCCATCGCCATGACGGCAGGCACGGAAAAACCGGTCCAGGCCGCTGACATGGAGAAATGCTACGGCGTTTCGCTTGCAGGCAAGAACGACTGCAAGGCGGGCGAAGGCACGTCATGCCAAGGCACCTCGACCGTTGATTATCAGGGCAATGCCTGGACGCTCGTGCCGACAGGTACGTGCGTATCCATGGAACTGCCTGAGGGCCGCAAAGGTTCGCTGACGGAGCTGACGCGCGACCTCCCGGCCTAACCGGGCATTACCCGCACGTTTCGTTGAGAATTGGATTCGGCGGCATGGCACAGACCCCAACGGGCCACAGTAATGGCTCCACGTTCAGCGCATCCGAACATGTTCCGGCCAATGCCGGGGTCGGGCTGAAGGGGGAGCATGTCGCCGAAATCCTCCAAGACCCCGATCAGCCTGCCGGCTGGTTCGAGGTTCATGCAGAAAACTATATGGGCGCAGGTGGTCCGCCGCACGCCAGACTGACTGCAATCCGTGAGCGTTATCCGCTGTCGGTCCATGGTGTCGGCCTTAGCATCGGGGCGGAGCAGGGCCTCGATCTCCATCATGTCGATCGCCTGAAACAGGTTGTCGATCGCTACCAGCCAGGACTCGTTTCCGAGCATTTGGCCTGGTCGACCCATGACGGTCACTACCTTAGTGATCTGCTGCCGCTGCCCTACACGAAAGCCGTTCTGGACCGGGTCGTTGAGCACATCAGTCGCGTGCAGGACAGTCTTGGCCGTCAGATCCTGCTCGAAAACCCATCGACCTATGTAGCGTTCGAGGACTCTGAATTCGCCGAGGTCGATTTCATCGCTGAGATCGCGAAGCAGTCCGGCTGCGGCCTCCTGCTCGACGTCAACAACGTCTTCGTTTCGGCAACCAATCATGGCTACTCGGCCGAAGACTACCTTGATGCCTTTCCAACCCGGCATGTCGGTGAAGTGCACCTGGCTGGCCATGCTGAGGACGTTGATGACGAGGGCAGCCCGCTGTTGATCGACTCTCACGATCGCCCAGTCATTGATCCTGTCTGGGCGCTCTATGATCGGCTGATCGGCCGCACCGGCCCCCTTCCCACGCTGATTGAGTGGGATGATGATGTGCCAGCCTGGCCGGAATTGGCCGATGAGGTGCGCCGGGCATCGCATGCCATGTCTCAAGCCGCAGCGCGACATGCAGCCCACGCCGCCTAAAATGATCACCGAAGACCAGACTGGAAAAGGGCCCGGGCAAGCCAATTTCACGGCTGCCTTGTTCGAGCCTGATGCCGATGTTCCGGAAAATCTTCGCAAGCGGAGCGACGGTAGTCCCACGACGCGCCGCTTCGATGTCTATCGCAACAATGTGGTCGCCAGTCTTGTAAGCGTTCTGGAAGCGGGCTTCCCGGTAACCCGTGCCATGGTCGGCGATGAGTTCTTTCGCGCTATGGCCGCTGAGTATGTCCGTGCCAACCGGCCGAAGACCGCAGTGCTGTTTGAATACGGTGCTGGTTTCCCCGCATTCATCGCAAGTTTCCCGCCGGCGCAGAGCGTCGCGCCATTGGCCGACTGTGCGCAGATCGAACAGGCGCGGCGCGAAGTCTACCATGAGGCCGATGCCGGTGCTCTTGATGCGGATGTGCTTAGTGGCATTGCTCCGGATAAGCTCCCCACAAGCCGGATAGCATTGCATCCCGCGACCAGGCTTCTCTCGCTCTCCCATCCCGCCGGCACGATATGGCAAAGGCATCAGGGAGAGGAAGCGCCCGACCTTTCGGACTTGCCCAATGCTGCCGAAGACGTTCTGGTGCACCGCCAGGGCTTCGAAGTCCCGGTTCGGATTCTTGCATCGGGTCAGTTCGCGTTTCTTGGTGCACTGAGGAACGGTGAGACGCTAGCGACAGCGTTGGATGCCGCGACCGAGGTGCATGCATCCTTCGATCTTGCAGCTGCCATGGCGTTGTTGCTTGAAACCGGCATGATCACAGAGATCACAACAGACTAGGCTTACGACCTCTCAACGAAGGCAACACAATGTCCATTCTGACCCGACCCGTTGGCCCCATCGATAAAGCTGCCAATGCCATTCCCGGCATCGGACCATGGGTTCTGGCAATCGCCGCCCTGGCATTGCGCATCTATGCGGCCTTGCCGTTCTGGAAGTCTGGCGTCCTGAAATGGGAAGGTGAGACTCTGATGGACAAGCTGACCAATCTGCAGGTCGACGGCAGCGTGGCATTCCTGTTCGAGCACGAATTCAAGATCCGTCAGTTCGGCGGCGAAATCGACATGCCGTTTCCTGGCTTGATGGGGCCGCTCTCGGCCATTGCCGAGATCATCCTGCCGGTATTGCTGTTCATTGGCCTGTTCACCCGCTTTGCCGCTCTGGGTCTGCTTGGCATGACGGTGGTGATCCAGCTGGTTTATCCCGACGCTTTCTTCTGGCTCCACTTCCAGTGGTTTGCACTGCTCATCCTGGTGCTGCTTGTTGGCCCCGGTCGGCTTTCTATTGACGCTGTGTTCGCACGCAGCCGCTGAACTGGGCGCAATTTGAACAACAAGACTTGGCATGCCACGGGCAGGTCTGTTGTTAAGCCTCGCCTAACCCGCGAGCGCTAGCGTGCCGTCGATGCATGCGACTCCCACATTCCGGCCGGCCTGATGTCTCGTCCCAGAAGCGTTGTTCGCCGGCGCCGTGCCCATATCATCCTGCCGTTGATCGGCATTGCGGTAACCGGCTATTTTGCTTGGCATGCGGTGCATGGTGCACATGGATTGTTTGCCCGCGACGGCCTTCAGCGCCAAGAGGTGCGGCTGTCGGCCGAACTGGCCGGCCTCAAGTCCCACCGCCAGCGGCTGGAGCGCCAGGTTGAACTTCTCAGGCCGGATTCCATCGACCCTGATTTCCTTGAACAGCGTGCAATCGAGTTGCTGAACTTCACCGACAAGGCAGACCGCCGATTGGTTCGCGAGCCGGCTCGCTAGCATCGTTCGCGCCGTGCTGCAGCGCGGTAGTGCGCGCGTAACTCTACCACTTTAACCGAAATCCGGTTCATACTGCTTTTTGCCATTAGGCACAAATGCTTAGCCGTAATGGAGGGCATTGCCTATTGGCAAGACAGGCTCAGACTTGCTACGAAGAATGTTCAGGGAGCGAAACACACAGCGCCCGTCCGGGCTCTGGCAGTTGCAGGACATTTTATGGCCAAGACGGCAACGAAGACGGCGTCCAAGGGCGGCCGCCGCGCCTCATCGAAACACGCTGCCCCAGCCCTTTCGGATCTGACCCGCGAACAGGAAGTCGAGGCCTATCGCAAGATGCTGTTGATCCGGCGCTTCGAAGAGAAGGCCGGTCAGATGTATGGCATGGGTCTAATCGGCGGGTTCTGTCACCTCTACATCGGTCAGGAAGCCGTCGTGACGGGCATCCAACTCGCCATGCAGCAGGGTGACCAGGTCATCACCGGCTATCGCGATCACGGCCATATGCTGGCGTGTGGCATGGAATCGCGCGGCGTTATGGCCGAGCTGACCGGCCGGCAGGGCGGCTATTCCAAAGGCAAGGGCGGCTCGATGCACATGTTTAGCGTCGAGAAGGCCTTCTATGGCGGCCACGGCATCGTTGGCGCACAGGTCTCGCTTGGAACCGGGCTCGCCTTTGCCAACCGCTACCGCGACGATGGCAAGGTCTCGCTGACCTATTTCGGCGATGGCGCAGCCAACCAGGGCCAGGTCTATGAGAGCTTCAATATGGCGAAGCTCTGGAGCCTGCCGGTCGTCTACGTCATCGAGAACAACAAGTACGGCATGGGCACCAGTGTGAACCGTGCATCCTCGACCACGGATCTTTCACAGCGAGGCGCATCTTTCGAAATACCCGGGCTGCAGGTCGACGGCATGGATGTCCGTGCGGTCCATGCCGCGGCTGACCAGGCGATTGCGCATGCCCGACGCGGTGATGGCCCGTTCATCCTGGAAATGTCGACCTACCGCTACCGTGGTCACTCCATGTCAGACCCGGCGAAGTACCGCTCCAAGGAAGAGGTGCAGAAGATGCGCCAGGAGCACGACCCGATCGAGCAGGTCAAACAGCGGCTCATCGCCGAGCATTCCATGGCTGAGGACGATCTCAAGGAGATCGACAAGGAAATCCGCGCCATTGTGGCTGATGCTGCCGAGTTTGCGCAGACCGATCCCGAGCCCGATCCGTCCGAGCTGTGGACGGACATTTACGCCGAAGCCTGATTTCGACGCCCATTCAGCCCCGTTTCGAGGAACTGACACAACCATGCCGA
>JBCDCP010000100.1:0-10856 GCA_039181495.1 Pseudomonadota bacterium
CCCCGCCACCGGCGTTACCGTACCCCGTCAACCTCATTCCGCACCCCCCCCCCCCGTCCGCGACCGTCCCAGTTCTTTGCTTTCAATCAAACGCCGTTGAAACGCGGAACTGATCCCTGGGCTGTCGTCAGGTACGCAAACCCAAAGAGCCTGGAACTCAACCACCTGAAATCAAACGAATTTGGCCACGAGTGGCTGGTAGCGGAGGAGGGACTTGAACCCCCGACACGCGGATTATGATTCCGCTGCTCTAACCAACTGAGCTACTCCGCCACTGACCCGCAGAAAGCGCCAATAGAAAAAGCGCTGTTGAGGGCCCTCAGCCCCGCCTGCGGGAGGCTTCCTATAGGGATCGCCCGGCAGCGGTGTCAAGGCAGCAGCATGGCTGCAAGCACCAGTGCGAAAACTCATGCCCGCATGGCAGTCGCGGCACGATACGTGATGTGTCAGCCAGCGGTCAGCCCGCCGCCAGTCCATCGATCAATGTGCGGCGTACCGTTGCCCTTGTAGTGTCCTGTACAAGCGCCTCGGTCCGGTCCGTACCGGCAATAAAGCCACCGCCCAGCAATCGGCCGCCCGGCGCATTGCTATCATACAAGACACAGGCCTGGCCGGGTGAAACGCCCTCCTCGCCATCATGCAGCAGCACGATCGGCACCCCGTTTTCCATGGCAAGTGCGCCCGGCACCGGTGGCCGCGTCGACCGGACACGCACGGCAACATCCAGGCCGGCACAGGCGGCCTCCTCAATGGTGCCGTCTCCAAGCCAGTTGATGTCGCGCAGCATCACTTTCGTCGTCCGCAGCGCCTCACGCGGGCCGACGATGACCCGCCGATCCGCCGGATCGAGACCGACCACATAGAGCGGCTGACCGGTGGCGACGCCCAATCCACGGCGCTGTCCGATGGTGTAGTGGATGATACCGTCATGGCGGCCCAAATCGCGCCCATTGAGATGGACGATCCGGCCGGGCGCACCGGCTTCCGGCCGCAGCTTGCCGATGATGCTGGCATAGTCTCCGCTTGGGACAAAGCAGATGTCCTGGCTGTCCGCCTTTTCCGCAACCGGCAGACCAAAACGGTGGGCATGCGCCCGGGTTTCGTCCTTCACCATGTCCCCAAGGGGAAAGCGCAGAAACGCCGCCTGTTCGCTGGTGGTCGCGAACAGGAAATAACTCTGGTCCCGACGCAGATCGGCGGCGCGGTACAAGACACGACCACCACCCGGTGCAGCACGGCTGGCGATGTAATGACCCGTCACGAGAGCATCAGCGCCAAGATCCTTTGCCATCGCCAGCAGATCGCGAAACTTCACCGTCTGATTGCAGCTGACGCAGGGGATCGGTGTCTCACCCCGGATGTAGCTGTCGGCGAAGCTATCGATCACCTCCGACCGGAAACGGCTCTCATAGTCGAGCACGTAATGCGGAATGCCGAGGGTCTCTGCCACGCGCCGCGCATCATGGATGTCCTGACCCGCGCAGCAGGCCCCGGCCTTATGGACGGCCGCACCATGATCGTAGAGCTGAAGGGTGATGCCGAGCGTCTCGTAGCCCGCTTCCCGAACAAGCCCGGCAACAACGGACGAATCGACCCCGCCCGACATGGCCACCACCACGCGGGTTGATGCCCGCTCACCGGGCAGTTCGAGGTCGATCGGCGGCGCGTTAACATCGCGCACTGGGTCCGTCATCACTGTCCTCCAAGACTGTCCGCGCGCCATAGCATGAGCCACGCACGACAATCCACCGGCGACCACCAACAGGCTGTCCCGTGGGTTGGCCCAAGCTCGATCACACCACCCGGCAAGCTTTGCCTTCCAGACGATACGCCCGGCAGAACTTGCCCAAGAGCCCGGTTCCCACGGCAACCTCGCAAACCGCCCAATCATCGGCCGAGAGCGGCATATGGCGCCAAATCAGCTAGATTCCGGGCGTTATTCCCTCATTTTCCAGCTTTGCCACAATTGGCCCGGTGCTTGCAAACGTTCAGAGCGATTGCGTGTGTGAGCCCCTACCGGCTCAGTTCAGACCTGTTCAAGAAGGCTTCGTTTGTCTGTGCAAGTTACTCCCACGATCTCCGCTGCCACAACAGGTGTTGCGGCAGCCGGCTCTACCAACCAGATCTCAGGCAGCGGAAATCCTTTCGCCATGCTGTTGTCACTACTTGGTGGCGACCAGGCCATTGCTCTCCCTCTGACCGACGGGCAATCCGCGGGTGATCTGGTTCAAGGGTCGTTGACGCCAAAGACTGTCGAGGCAGCCAAGGCAGCGTTCGATCAAGACGTTTCGAAGCCTGTTCCTGCGGATGCTGAAGCCGTGCTGGCCGACATCCTCAGCCAGCTCGAGGCCGGGCAGCCATTCGACGCCGAGATGCTCGACCAATTGGCCGAAACCGGTCTTGTCTCACCGGAGCTGATTGGCCGGCTGGAAACTGCGCTAGCCGCATCAACGACGACAACCTTGGCGTTGCCCGGCAAGACAATCGATGGCAGCACGACGCAAAGCGCCGACCCCATTCCTCAACAGAACAATCCCACGGACGATGGCAGCCAGACGGAAGATGCGACGACCCGGCCTCGTTCTGATCAGGGTGGCGCGTCGCAGAATCCAGAAGCAGACAACAATCAGGTTGCCGCCGCTGCCGGCGCAACCACGGCTGTCATAGATGACGCATCTGAGGACCTTCTGCCCCGTGCGGTGCAGACAGCCGCAACCGAAACATCGGTTCTGCCAAAGCCTGAAGTCGCCCCTACGGATGTCAAAAAGGCCGAAAACGATCAGCCGCCGCTCCGGCCCGATGTCAAACCCGCAGTCGATACCGAACGTCGCCGGATTGGAGGCGAAAGACCCGCCGGGTTCCTGACAAGCCTAAGTGAAGGCCAGAGCGGCCAGGGTGCGTCGTTTGATGCACAGGCCAATTCGCGCGATGCACTCACAGAGCTACGAGCAGCCCTGCAGCGCAACAGCAATAGCCCAGCAGCATCGCAAACCGCCGCAGCGGCCGCGGACATGGCGCTGTCGCAAGACATTGCCACCAGCTTGCAGGACTTCGACTTGCAGCTTGGCGGACGCACGCTGGATGCATTGACTGCCAATGGCACGCCTAAGAGCGTTACCGTCACATCAAACGGCACCCAATTGCCGACCCACCAACTGGCGCTCACCATTGCCACAGAAGCCCGGGCTGGGACCCGTCGCTTCGAGATCCGCCTGGATCCACCGGAGATGGGTCGGATCGACGTGAAGCTTGAATCACGGGCCGACGGCAGTGTCCGAAGTGTCATGACAATCGAGCGACCGGAAACGTTTGACGCCCTGAACCGGGACGCCCGGCATATCGAGCGTCTGCTGCAGCAGAGCGGGCTCAAGCTTGAAGACGGTGGATTGCAGCTTGCCATGGGCGGTCGCGGTGGCGACACGCAGGGTTTTGCCGGTTTGTTTGGAGATGGCGGGCAGAACCAGAGAACCGCCGGCGGTACAGTATTTGATCGCCAGGCGGTGGCCGACGAAGACGCCGCCATCGCCGCAATAGCATCAGCAGGTGATGGCGGCGTCGATATTCGCATCTAAACGATCACCAGGGCCCAGAAAGGAGAACGATTATGTTTCTGAGTGCGATCTCCGATGCCGGCGCAGTCGGCACCACGAACAACGACCGTCAGAGTATTGCCGGTGATTTCGACACCTTCCTGACGATCCTGACCACGCAGCTACAGAACCAGAACCCACTGGAGCCACTCGACACCAACGAGTTCACCCAGCAGCTTGTTCAGTTCAGTGAAGTGGAGCAGGCGATCAAACAGACCGAGCAACTCGAAGCCATCGCGCGGGTGACGGCGGCAGCAGCAGCAACCAATGCTGTCTCCTTCATCGGCAAAGGCGTAAGTGTCGCTTCATCGGCAACCGAACTGAGCAACGGTGAGGCAAACTGGAGGTTCTTCTCGCAAGACGAAGCCACCAATGCGGACTTCACAATTCGCGATTCATCGGGACAGATTGTCTGGACCGGGGAGCGCAGTGTATCCACCGGCGAAGGCAGCTTCACTTGGGACGGCCGAGACAACAACGGCCAGATTGTGCCCGGCGGGGAATACAGTCTCAGCATCGACGCGCGCGACGAGAATGATGTCGCGATCACCGTCGATGTTGTCGTCGATGCTTTGATCGATGGCGTCGACTTCTCCGGTAGCGAGCCGGTCCTCACCGTCGGGGATCTGAGAATCCTGCTGGCTGACGTGAAATCCGTCCGCGCGATCTAGTTTAGCGGCCGTTCTTGTCGGCCAGGATCGAGCGTCGACACCTTCTTTATGGGAAGGTGCGACGTTTATGTCACGCTTTAGCCAAATTTTAAATCGGCCCGCCTATCGTGCTCCCAGTGTAAGCGTTGAGTTTCGCGTTTGGAGTACCGATGAGTGAGCGTATGCGGCCCAAGGTCCGTTATGTGATCGGCCCAGATGGCAGTCCCCTGACCGTAGCGGACCTGCCTCCGACCAATACCCGCCGTTGGGTAATCCGGCGCAAGGCCGAAGTTGTTGCGGCTGTGCGCGGCGGCCTGTTGAGCCTCGAAGAAGCGTGCCAGCGCTACAAACTGACGGTCGAGGAATTCCTTGGCTGGCAGCAATCGATCGACCAGCATGGCCTGGCCGGTCTGCGAACGACGCGGATCCAACAGTACCGCGGCTAACCGCTCCTTTCTCTGTCAATTTCTGATCAACAAACCGCATCCCGCGCGCCAACTTGCGTCGGGTTTGCGGTTTTTTGCATTGGGGAACCCTCGCCACCCTCGACTGTTAACCGGGTGTTTACCCTGTCAGTAGGAAATTCCTGCCTAGCAGATGGGCGGAAATTCCTGCCCATCACCCCGTATGGCCCACTGGTTCGCAGGTGCATCGGGGCAGCAGAGACAGGCGAAGTGACAGCGTTTTTTGATTTCCTCAGAGGCTTCGGTATGGCCCGGCTGGCGGCTATGGGCGCGGTTGCGCTCGGGCTCATCGGGTTCTTCGCATTTTACATCATGCGCGTATCCACCGCTCCCATGGTGCCGCTCTACACTGACCTGACATTCGATGACTCGCGCGCGATCGTTGCCGAACTCGACGGACGCGCGGTCGAGTATGACATTCGACAGAATGGTGCCGTGATCCTCGTCCCGCAGGACCAGATGCTGAGATTGCGCATGGACCTTGCGGGCGACGGCCTGCCCTCGGGTGGCGGTGTCGGCTACGAGATTTTCGACAAGGGCGACACGCTCGGTGCAACCAGCTTTGTGCAGAACATCAATCACTTGCGGGCGCTCGAAGGCGAACTGTCACGCTCGGTTCGCACCATCCAGAATGTTGTGTCAGCACGCGTTCACCTTGTGATGCCCGAGCGCCAGTTGTTCGCCCGGGAACGCGCGACGCCATCAGCTTCGATCATGCTGAAGACACGCGGCAGCCTGGCGATGGCACAGGTTCGCGCAATCCAGCATCTCGCCGCAGCGGCCGTTGAAGGGCTTGAGCCGAACCGGGTTTCGGTCGTCGATGAGCGCGGTCAACTGCTCGCCGACGGGCGTGGTGAGGCAACGGCCGGCTTTGCCTCGACAGTGGAAGAACAGCGTACAGCGGTCGAGTCTCGCCTTGCCGGCAAGATCGAGAGCATTGTCGCAAGTGTCGTCGGCCATGGCCGCGCTCGCGTCAAAGTCTCCGCTGACCTCGACATGAACCGCATCACCGAAACGGCCGATATCTTCGACCCCGAAGGTCGTGTGGTCCGATCGACACAGACACGCGAAGAGCAGTCCAGTTCACGCGAGCCAAATGCCAATGAGGGTGTCACCGTTGGTAATGAGCTTCCCAACGCAGACGGAGCCGACGCCTCAGGCGATGCCACGCAGGACGCCGTCACCACCGAAGAAGTCGTGAATTACGAGATCTCTCGCACGACGCGAACGCAAGTGCAGGAAGCTGGCGGTATTCGCCGGTTGTCGGTCGCCGTTCTTGTCGATGGAACCTATGGCGAGAACGCCAACGGTGAAGTGGTTTACACGCCCCGGACCAACGAGGAACTCAACCAGATCACCGCGTTGGTGCGCAGTGCCGTGGGCTTTGATGAAGGCCGCGGCGACACCATCGAGGTTGCCAATCTCCAATTCGCTGAAAGCCCGGTCGATTCTGTTGCCGGTGGCGGCAGTCTTGTCCCGCCGATCAGCATGAACGACTACTTCTACATCGCCGAGATTATCGTTCTCACCCTGCTCGCCATTCTGGTTCTCTTGTTCGTCGTTCGCCCGCTGGTGCGTCAGATCATTGAAGGCGAAAGAGGTGTCCGAGCCCAGAGTGGCGATACACCGGCGCTGCCGGCCACTGGTGAGGGTGGCTCTCAGGAAACGCAGCTGATTGCTGATCAGAGCGAAGCACCAAAGACGCCGGTCGAGATTGAATGGCTGAAAGAAGCCCAGGTCGCCGGTGAAGCACAGCAAGCGACCATCAACCAGGTCGGCGTCATCGTGCACGACAACCCCGATGAAGCGCTGGGGATTATTCGGCAGTGGATTCAGGATCCGGTCTGAGCCATGTCAGTCCCCGCCAAAACGCGCAACGTTGACCGCCGCGACATCACAGCCAACACACCGCTCGAACGGATCCCGGGCATTGAACGGGCTGCGATCGTTCTGATGTCGCTCGGCCCCGACAGCGCCACCGAGCTGTGGGGCAGTCTTGATGACGATGAACTGCGCCAGATCTCGATTGCCATGTCGCGACTTGGCAAAGTCGATACCGAAATCGTCGAGAAGCTGCTGTCTGAATTCGTTTGGGAACTGGGCCGCGCCGGCGCCGTTGTCGGAAACGTCGACAACACCGAACGCATACTGGCTCAATTCCTGCCGCCCGAACGCGTTGTCGGGATCATGGAGGAAATTCGCGGCCCGGCCGGTCGGAACATGTGGGAAAAGCTGTCCAACGTTCAGGAAGAGGTGCTCGCCAATTACCTGAAGAACGAATACCCGCACACCATCGCCGTGGTCCTGTCCAAGGTGACCCCTGACCACGCCTCGCGTGTGCTGAGCATCTTCCCCGAAGAGCTTGCGCTCGATGTTGTGCATCGCATGCTGCGCATGGAGTCCATTCAGAAGGACATTCTTGAGAAGATCGAACAGACCCTGCGGGTCGAGTTCATGGCAAACCTGTCCCAGACCCGGCGCCGCGACTCCCATGAACTGATCGCAGACATCTTCAACAACTTTGACCGTCAGACCGAGGCACGCTTCCTCACCGCCCTCGAGGAACAGAACCGCGAGGCCGCCGAACGCATTAAGGATCTAATGTTCACCTTCGAGGACCTTGGCAGGCTCGACAACGCTGCCGTCCAGACCCTGTTGCGGCAATTCGAAAACGACAAACTGGCGATTGCGCTGAAGGGCACCAATGACGCGATGCGCGATTTCTTCTTTGCCAACCTGTCTCAGCGCGCCTCCAAGAACCTCAAGGAAGACATGGAGGTGATGGGGCCGGTCCGGCTGCGTGATGTCGATGAAGCGCAGAGCGCAATGGTCAATCTGGCCAAGGACCTTGCCGCTCGTGGCGAGATTCAGATCGCCAAGAAGAACTCCGAAGACGAACTGGTGTACTGATCATGACAGCAGCATCTCCCTATCAGTTCGACGGTGTCTTCGCACTTGATGCGACGGGGCACGAGAAACCGCATATCACCGAGGAAGAGCTTGCCCAGGCGCGCAAGGAAGCACGCACGCAAGGGTATTTGGAAGGGCATTCCGCCGGACTCAGTGAAGCCCAGGGTCAGCTTGAGGCGCAGCTCAACACCGCTGTGTCGAAATTGTTCAGCCAGTTGCCAGACCTGTTCCGGGTCCGCGATCACCACATGCGTGAAACTGAAGATGCAGCCGTCGAAATCGCTTTGCTATCGGCGCGCAAACTGGCCCGGGCTCTGGTGGCAAAATTCCCATTGGTCGAGATTGTCGATCTTGTCCGCCAATCCTTTGACGAAATCAGGACCACGCCGCATGTGGTCCTGCATCTCAATGATGAACTCTCGGCACCTATGGCCGAGAGGATCGAGAAGTTGTCGCGCGAGGCCGGCATCGACGGGCGGATCATTGTAATGGGCGACCCGGACATGGCGCCCGGCGATGCCCGCATCGAATGGGCCGATGGCGGCATGGCGCGCGATCTTCCGACACTGGAGGCGCGCATTGACGATGCCGTCAAGCGCTTCGTGATGGCCCGACGCATCACCGATAATACCCAAGGCACGCCGGACAGCCCGGCTCAGCCGTCGCCATGAACCCCGCGCTGGAGAACTCGCTATGAGCGACGATACAGATACCGACACAGCCGAGCCCGCCGCGCCCCATAGCGCGCCGCAGGCAGAGGACACCAGTACAGGTGGCGCGGCGGCAGCGTCCGCAACACCCTTTGATGACATCAATTCAGTAGGGGGTGATGACAGCACCATCGTGGCGCAGGATGACCGCAGTTTTGCCGGTGCCAGCGACCTCGAAGCGGTCTTCGATGTCCCGGTCAAGGTTTCCGCCATTCTCGGACGGTCGCGAATGGATGTGGCCGAGTTGCTGAAGCTGGCACAGGGTTCCGTCGTGGAACTCGACCGCAAGGTCGGTGAGGCAATCGACATCTACGTCAATGACCGCCTGGTGGCGCGCGGCGAGGTCGTGCTTGTCGAGGATCGGCTTGGCGTCACGATGACTGAAATTATTCAGACCGAAGCTTAGCGAGAAGGCGGCAAGTCGCCAGCTGGCAACGCTGCGACGGATTGGCCGCCAACGGGAGAAACATGGAGCCGGTAAGGGCTGGGAAGGAAGAACGATGCGATTGCTGATTACGGGCACGCTCAAGGGGCAACTGACAACCGCCACCAAGATCGCCATGGATAAGGGCGCGAAGGTGGTCCACGCCGAGACCTCCGATCAGGCATTGGCTGCACTGCGCGCAGGCCAGGGCGCGGACCTGATGATGATCGATGTCGCACTCGATGTTGGCGCATTGATTGCCAGTCTTGAGACCGAGCGCTTCCATGTCCCGGTTGTCGCCTGCGGAACCGACAACGACACCCGCGCCGCCGTCGATGCAATCCGGGCGGGCGCCAAGGAGTACATTCCGCTGCCGCCCGATCCCGAGCTGATCGGCGCTGTTCTGGCGGCCGTCGCCGAGGAAAGCCACGCCCTGGTGTTTCGCGACGAGAACATGGCCCGCACCGTGCGGCTTGCCGATCAGATCGCTCCGTCTGACGCGAGTGTGCTGATCACGGGCGAGAGCGGCACCGGCAAGGAAGTCATAGCCCGGCACATTCATCGCAAGTCGAACCGGGCCGACAAACCCTTTATCTCGATCAACTGTGCCGCCATCCCCGATACGCTCTTGGAGTCGGAACTGTTCGGGCACGAAAAGGGTGCCTTCACCGGGGCTGCGGCAAAGCGGATCGGCAAGTTCGAGGAAGCCAATGGCGGAACGCTATTGCTCGACGAAATCTCCGAGATGGATGTCCGCCTTCAGGCCAAGCTGCTCCGTGCCATTCAGGAACGGGTGATCGATCGAGTTGGCGGCACCCGGCCCATCCCCGTCGACATTCGGATCCTTGCGACCTCAAACCGCAATCTTGCCGAGGCCGTCCGAGGGGGCAGTTTCCGCGAAGATCTGCTCTATCGGCTCAACGTGGTGGCGCTAAAACTGCCGCCGCTGAGAGAACGGCCCGACGATGTTGTCGCACTGGCCGAGCACTTCGCCGGTCACTACGCAGAGTCCAATGGTCTGCCGCAAAGACCGCTATCGGTTCAGGCCAAGCAGGAACTCAAACGCAATCCCTGGCCCGGAAATGTTCGCGAGCTCGAGAATACCATGCACCGCGCTGTGTTGCTGGCTGTCGGCGACGAGATCGGCCCTGAGGCTTTGCGGATGCCCGATGGCGAGCCATTGACCGGGCTCGGGCCTGCCGAACGCGCGGTCCACACCGCCGATGTGGTCACACGAAACCTCGTTGGACGCACAGTCGCTGAAGTCGAGCGCGATCTGATCCTCGACACGCTCGGACACTGCGTTGGCAACCGGACGCACGCCGCAAACATTCTCGGTATCTCGATCCGCACGCTGCGCAACAAGCTGAATCAGTATAGCCAGGAAGGTCATGACGTGCCCCAGCCCGGTGAGGGCCAGCGGGTCGCCTGATGATCGAGCCAGGACAGTTCGAGCCGGAGCAGAGGGGCCGCCCTACTCCGGCTCTTACCGGTCACGACCTGAAAGGGTGATCGCCCCCGGCTAATGCCCGAACTAGGGCGCAATTCGCCGGGGTTATCGCGGCGAGATGTCGCAGGGGCCCGATCGCATAAGACCGATCAGAGCCGCCGGCATAAGACGAAATGTGCGTCGGCGACCTTTCTTGTGACAGCCGAATGCAAAGACCGAACAGGTTCGTCGCCAGCCTGAATGTAATCCCAGTTGTCGTTGGACGCTCTTTCAGTATGAAAGCACATTTCCAGAACGATGGACGTGGATGGAAAGCGAGCATCGTATCTATCATGGAACACCCGCTCCCAGACACGCCATGAATGCAGGTAGCCTTTCACCTTTAGGTGTTCGCAAAGGGCGTTAAATGCCTGCTGGAATGACCCGATCTCGGTACCGCTTCTAAGGTTGAACGTGCCGAACAGGGAACATCGTTCTAGCGGTTGGTCATCCCCGACAGCGTTCATGCGGCAACAAGGCCGCATTTCTCGGCGAACGGATCCCAAGCGGCATCATTGTGCCAGTCATACTCCGTACCATCAGCGATCCATTGCGCGTCATCCGCTCCAAACTGATGAGAGATCGCAGCGAGGCTCATGTCCATGCCCGCAGACACGCC
>JBCDCP010000101.1:0-10698 GCA_039181495.1 Pseudomonadota bacterium
CAAAGGCGAAATCACGGATATGAGCGCCAAAACCGAGCGCGATGTCGTCAAATGCGCTGACAACGTCGTCGCTCGAGGTGCCGAACACGGCGTTCCAGTGCTGCTCCCCCCGCCGTGCGCGTGTGTCGGTCACCGGTCGACCTCGCCGAAGACGATATCGAGCGAGCCCAGAATGGCCGAGACATCGGCCAGCATGTGTCCCTTGCAGAGGAAATCCATGGCCTGGAGATGGGCGAAGCCGGGTGCGCGTAGCTTGCAGCGATAGGGTTTGTTGCCCCCATCGGACACGAGGTAGACGCCGAATTCCCCCTTCGGTGCCTCGACGGCGGCATACACCTCGCCCTCAGGCACATGGTAGCCCTCGGTATAGAGCTTGAAGTGGTGGATTAGCGCTTCCATCGAGCGCTTCATCTCACCCCTCTTGGGGGGCACCACCTTGCCATCAGTTGTTGAGACCGGGCCCTGACCCTTGGGTGACCGCAGCAATTCGATACACTGCTTCATGATGTGCACCGACTGGCGCATCTCTTCCATGCGGATCAGATAACGGTCGTAGCAGTCACCGTTCTTGCCAATCGGGATATCGAATTCGAGATCGGCGTAGCATTCATAGGGTTGGCTCTTGCGAAGGTCCCACGGCGCACCGGATCCGCGGACCATGACGCCCGAGAAGCCGTAAGCCCAGCCGTCCTCAAGCGAGACCACTGCGATGTCCACGTTGCGCTGCTTGAAGATGCGGTTGTCGGTCAGAAGTCCTTCAATGTCGTCGCAGATCTTGAGGAACGGGTCACAAAACGCCTCGATATCGTCGATCAGATCCGGCGGCAGGTCCTGATGCACGCCACCGGGCCGGAAATAGGCCGCGTGCAGCCGTGCGCCCGATGCCCGTTCGTAGAAGACCATCAGCTTCTCGCGCTCTTCGAACCCCCACAGTGGCGGGGTCAGTGCGCCAACATCCATCGCTTGGGTGGTGACGTTGAGCAGGTGCGATAGCAAACGGCCGATCTCGGAATAAAGGACCCTGATGAGTTGTCCCCGATACGGCACTGTGATGCCAAGGAGCTTTTCAATCGCCAGCGCGAATGCGTGCTCCTGGTTCATCGGTGCGACGTAGTCGAGCCGGTCAAAATAGGGCACGGCCTGCAGGTAGGTCTTGTGCTCGATCAGCTTTTCCGTGCCGCGGTGAAGCAGTCCGATATGCGGATCGACCCGCTCCACCACCTCGCCATCAAGTTCCAGCACAAGGCGCAGCACGCCATGGGCAGCCGGGTGCTGGGGGCCGAAATTGATCGTGAAGTTGCGGATGTCATGTTCCGTCACGACGAGCTCCCATCAGCAGAGAACATTGCGAAGATTTCCGCTGCCGTCAGCGTCTTGGTTTCCTGTGAGAAGCTGTAGCTCGCGGGCTTCTCGTCAATGAAAACCTGCATCGACAACGGGAACTCAGGAGCCTCGGCGAAGAGTTGCGCATTGACGTGGTATTCGCCGCCCTGTTGCAGCCGCCAGGCTATGCCGGTGCCGCATATCCGGCAAAACACCCGTTCGGCCCACTCGGACGATCTGTAGATGCCGATTGCGTCACCGCCAGCGAGGCTGACGTTCTCACCACATCCGATGGCGATGTAGGGACCTGCTGACCATTGGCGACACATCGAGCAGTGGCACGCTTCCGTGGTTTCGTGTTTGGGCGTCGCTTTGACGGTGACGGCGCCGCACAAGCAGGCCCCTGCAAGCTCACTCATGATGCGCCATTCTCCGCTTTTTCATCACCAGGCAGGACGTAGTCAGCTCCCTCCCATGGTGAGAGGAAATCGAAGTTGCGAAACTCCTGATTGAGCTTCACAGGCTCGTAAACGACGCGTTTGAACTCATCGTCATACCGGACCTCGACATAGCCGGTGAGTGGGAAATCCTTGCGCAACGGGTGGCCGTCAAACCCGTAGTCGGTCAACAAACGCCGCAGGTCCGGATGATCCGAGAACAGAATGCCATAGAGATCGTAGGCTTCGCGTTCGAACCAGTCGGCTGCCGGCCAGATATGAGCGAGACTGGGAATCGGTGTCGTCTCATCGGTCGACACCTTGACCCTGATCCGCGCATTCTGGCTCGGACTGAGCAGATGGTAGACCATGTCGAACCGTCTTTCCCGGGCCGGATAATCGACGCCGCAACCATCGATGAAGCAGACAAACAGGCAGGCCGGATCCTCATGCAGAAACCGCATGACATCATTCAGCCGTCCGGCGCTGACGGTCAGCGACAGCTCACCAAAATCGCTCGACAACTCGACCGCATCGCCGACTTCGCTGGCGATCACCGCGGCGATGTCGCTGAGGGTCTCGTCCAGGCCCGTCACCGGTATGCCTCTCGTATGCCCATTTCAGATGCTTCCGGCCCGTTGTCCGCTCAACGCTCGATTGTTCCGGTGCGGCGGATTTTCTTCTGCAGTAACAGGACGCCATACAACAGAGCCTCCGCGGTGGGCGGGCAGCCAGGAACGTAGATGTCGACCGGCACGATCCGGTCGCAACCGCGCACGACCGAATAGGAATAGTGATAGTAGCCCCCGCCATTTGCGCACGACCCCATGGAAATGACGTAACGCGGCTCGGGCATCTGGTCATAGACCTTTCGCAGAGCCGGAGCCATCTTGTTGGTCAGTGTGCCGGCCACGATCATGACGTCCGACTGACGCGGGCTTGCACGCGGCGCAAAACCGAAGCGTTCAGCATCATAGCGCGGCATCGACATCTGCATCATTTCCACCGCGCAGCAGGCGAGCCCGAAGGTCATCCACATCAGCGAGCCGGTCCGGGCCCAGTTGATGATGTCGTCGGTGGCTGTGACAATGAAGCCCTTGTCGGCAAGTTCATTGTTCATCTCGAGGAAAAACGGATCGTCCGCGCCAACGGGTTTACCGGTCCGCTGGTCCAGCACACCTGTCGCCGGATCGGATTCAAGCGGCTTCTCGTTGGTGCCGATCAATCCCATTCCAGTGCACCCTTTCGCCACTCATAGACAAAGCCAATGGTCAGCACGGTAAGGAACACCATCATCGACCAGAAACCGAACCAGCCGATTTCGTCGAACGCGACCGCCCAGGGAAACAGGAACGCGACCTCCAGGTCGAAAATGATGAACAGGATTGCCACCAGATAGAAGCGCACATCGAACTTCATGCGGGCATCATCAAAAGGCATGAAGCCGCACTCATAGGGCGCTACTTTCTCGGGATCAGGATTGCTGATTGCGATCAGGAAAGGCGATGCCATCAACGCCAGAGCAATTCCGGTGGAGATTGCAATGAAGACGGCAATCGGCAGGTAATCCTGGAGAAACTCCGGCATACACCACTCCGGATGGGGCCACGCGGAACATGGGGCGACTGCGAGTCGTTGGGTGTACCGCTCTCAGTTAAGAACGATTATACGAACGCCTTCGCACCCGCAACGCAGCCCCCCGCAAAAAGCGCCGGACCTTCATCAACGATGCCTGTGGCAAAATGCCCGGGTGGGACGCTTGTTTCGGGCATGTCCGATCAGACGCAAAGTCACTCACTGGCCAGCGTTTTCTTCGATCACAAAACGCTCCGTTGGGGCGCTCAATAGGTATTGCCGCGCACGCCCCTGGCACACATCGCTGTAACACTTCCGTTACGGCAATTTCGTCAGGGGGATTGGACTTCATGTGGTCTTGGAAGGACAAGCCGCGGTCACGCGTGACCAGGGCATGGATGATTGTGGGTCTGCTTTCGGTCCTCTGTTCCCACCCTGCCAAGGCCCAGACCAGCGACAGCGAGCCACCAGAGCCCGGACTGCTGACACCCGGTCAGGCAGCGGTCACGAGTTTCGGTGGCTATCTCAATCCTCCCAATGATGACGGTTTCCAGCAGGACCAGGCCCTCGATCCCGACGGCATCGTGCTACGCCTGATGGACCTTGGTGAGGCCGACGGCACCTGGCCTGCCGACATCCTCACCCCATCGCCGTTGCGCACCTACACCGCCGCTCAGCTGGGTCAGGTCTTCGGCCTCGCCTTCGATGACGCTGACAACCCCAACATCTATGTGACGGCAACCTCGCTCTACGGACTGCGGCGCGAGGGGGCTGGGGCGGATGCGACCTGGGTACAAGGTCAGTTCGGTGGCGAGGATGGAGCCGGTCCGGGAACGATCTGGAAAATCGACGGCACGACGGGCGAGATCAGTCTGTTCGCCAATGTTGAGCGAGACGGTGTTGCCAACAGTGGCCCAGGTTTGGGCAACATCGCTTTCGACCCGCTCAGCCAGCAGCTTTTTATGTCCGATCGGGACACCGGACTGATCCATCGCTTCGACCTGGACGGTCGCGATCTTGGGCAGTTTGATCATGGCGTCACAGCGCGACCCACGACAGGCGTTGCTGAGGAGCCTTTCGATCCCGAGAATCGCCTCGATCTGGGTGCCAGCGGCTTTGACCCCAATGATCCAAGGACGTGGGGTTATGCTCCGGAGGCACGCGCCGTCTTTGGCCTCGCCGTGAATGGCGGGCGACTCTACTACGCGGCCAGTGAAGGGCCGCAGATCTGGTCGGTCGGCATCGATAACGATGGTTCCTTCGGGGAGGATCCAAGGCTCGAATTCGACGTCCCGCTCGATTTCGCCAATGGCGAGATCACCGACATAACCTTCACGGCCGACCGCAAGATCGTTCTCGCGCAGCGCGGTCGGCAGATCGTTGCGGAAGACGGCCTCAGGTTTCACAATGAGGGTAATGCAGCGGTTTTCGCCTTCGTGCCTGAATCGCCAGATGACCCGGACACACCCGGCCGCTGGATTGCGGAGCACCAAAGCCTCTCCATTGGCTATTTCGAGCCCTACAAGATGGGATCGGGCGGTATATCGATCGGCCATGGCTACACTGAAGATGGCGCCATTTCCGGCCCGGCCTGCAAGGCGTCGATCTGGGCAACCGGTGATCAACTGGGCAATGCCGGCGAAGAGGCGGAACCCGTCGAAGGCTTGCAAGGCCAGCCGATAAACCGGCTGCGCACGGAAACCGGCCTGCCCGAGCAGATTACCACCTTCAGTATCGACGCAGCCCCGAATGGCTTTGGCGCCAGTGGTTTTCTGGGCGACATCGAGGTCTTTGTCCGCTGTGAAGGTCAGCTCGTTGCCGACCTCGATCCTTATGAGCCGCCAGTTTGTCCAAGCGACGATCCGCGTTGCTTGCCGCCAATCGAAGTCGTCGAGCCTCCCATTGACCCGGGCATCATTGATCCACCCCCTCCGCCGGGCCCTGACCTGGAGATCATCAAGATCGCGCAGGGTGAACGTTGTTTCCCCGGCGACGACTGCCGCTTCACCGTGCTCGTCCGCAATGTCGGCGATGCGGCTTATTATGGTCCGATCAGTTTTGAGGATCAGACGGCATTCAACGAGCCGATCAGCAGTTTTGGCCCCGCTGGCGCCTGGCAATGTGCCGAAGGGGATTTCATCTCTGCCTTCTGCCGCCACGAAGACGTCTATCTCGCGCCCGGCGAAGGCGTTTCCGTCGAGATTTTCCTGCCCATCAATGAAGACTGGGCACAGCCGATCTTCGAGAACTGTGCCACGCTCAGCTTCATGCCCTGGCAGGTGGGAGCCGACACCAACAGAGCCAACAATAGGTCCTGCGCCATTGCGCCGGTTTGTCAGCCGGGTCAACCGGGTTGCGGGCCCGAACTGGCGCTCAGCCAGATCACCACTGGCTATTGCGAGACCGAGGGCGTCTGCCGGCTCTCCACCCGCATCACAAATCGTGGCGGCGAGCCGTTTACCGGTTCGCTGTCGTTTCAGATCGACGATTTCGCAGAAGGTCTGGCGCTTCAGAATTCGTCTCCCAACGATATCTGGTCCTGCGGGCCGAGCGGTGTCGGCGATTATCGTTGCTTCTCAAATCCCGTCACGCTCGATCCCGGCGACTTTTCGCAAGTCGACGTCACGCTTGCGCTTCCCGACGATTACGAGACCGATGAGGCGCACCAATGCGCCGCGCTGACCTGGCCGGCCGGATCGGGGGACGCCAACACGCTGAACGACCGCGACTGCGCAACGTTCAATGTCTGCCGCGGCGGCGACTGCCCTGCCGAGCTCCAGGTTTTGATGACCAACACCCCAAGGTGCCTACGAGGCGCCACCTGCCAAATTTATGACAGCGTGACAAATATCGGCGGTCAGGTGTTTGGAAACCCCGGTGAGAGCCTCGGCGTCGAAACATCGCTGGAGAACGCAACCGCAATTCCGAACACTGGAGGCTTTGCGGCCTATTTCTGTCCGGACGTGACCGTCAACGGCAACACAAGCCTGTGCCGGAACGAGCTGGAGAACGGCCTTCTGCCCGAATATCTCGACCTCGGCCAAAGCCAAATCCAGTACGCATTCACCTTCGATGTGTCGGGTGTTCCCGAGGACCAGGAAACGATCGAGGTCTGCGCGCGCATCGCCTTTGAGGGCGATCAGACTGACCCGGATCCTTCGAACAATGAAATATGCAGGGACGTCCTGCTCTGCGATGAAGATGGCTGCAGCGACGACATTACCGCACAGCTGAGGCGGCCTGCTGCCTGCTATCTGGGTCAGAGCTGTGCGATTTCCGGGCTCGTATACCGCTACACCCAACTGGCCGAGGACATGTCCTTCACTGCATCGCTGACCAAACTGGATGGGCTGGCACCGACCACGCTGCAGATGATCGCCTATGAGGGACCCACCGCCTACACCGATGCCGTTTGCTCATTCGACGGTGACCAATCGGTTTGCCAGAGACCATTGCGACCGGCCGGCGCTATCCAGGCTTGGGAAATGACTGCGCCGGTTCAAATCCCAGCGGAAGCGGCCACTGGTCCACGGGAAATCTGTTTCGAGGTGAGTGAGATCGTCGGATCCAACGCGAGCACCGAGAATGACCGGGTTTGCCGCACAGTCGAAATTCAGGAACCACCGGAAACGCTCGCGGTCGGGGCTGGGGTCACCACTGAGGGGCTGGCGATTTCCAAGCGGCTGCTTGGGGCCTGCCGCGATCCCGGCGCCGAATGCAGCTTCCGGCATCGCTTGGTGAACAATGGCAACGAGGCGTTTGAGGGCAGTCTGACGCTCCGCGACACGCTGACACCGGGCGGCAGCACGCTTGTGCGCTCGGCCGGGCAATGGCTCTGCTCGCAGGCTGAAGGTGCGCCAATCGATTGCGCGCGCGGCGAGCTGCGGCTTGCTCCCGGCGAAGCCGAGGCTTTCGACATCACCTTGCGCATTCCCGCCGATGCCAATGGTGCATTAGAGAATTGTGCGGAGCTGACCGGTGAGAACGCTCCGGCCAACGAGGCCGATGCCCGATCCTGTGTCACCGTGACCATCGATGGCGATGTTGCTCCACCTCCCCCTCCTCCGCCCCCGGAGCCAGAACCAGAACCCGAGCCGGAACCTGAGCCGGAACGCAGGCGCGATCTCAGCCTGACCGCCAGCGGCCAATCGGGTTGCACCAGCGGGAACCTGTGCCCGGTTGCGTTTGTTGTTCGGAATGCGGGGGAAGTAGCCTACGAGCAGGCGCTGACGGTGCGTCACACCATGCGCCCGCTGACGAGCGGCCTGCGTCTTAGTCGTCTTTCCGGAACGCACAACGGCTATAGCTGCAGCGGGTCCAGCAGTAGCGGGACATGCACCAACCCCGCCGAACGCCTGACCGGAGGCAGTTCGAATGTGTTCAGCGCATCGGTGACCGCGACGGCGCCGGCCAATGGACGGCCATCGAGCTTTGAGATTTGCGGCACGTTTGACTGGGATGGCGCAGGGCTGGCCACAACGCGTGCGGGCGTCAGCCAAGCGCAAGCCAGGCTAAACGAACTGGGATTCAACGCCGGCACCGTCGACGGTCTGGCCGGCCGTCAGACAGCCCGGGCGGTCACGGCCTATCAGCAGGCCAACGGGCTACAGGCCACCGGCCAGCTTGATGCAGAGACCTATGCGCGCCTCGTTGGCGTGCCCGACGCCTGGAATGATGACAATCCGGGCAATGACTCCCAATGTACCGTCGTGCAGTTGCCTGCCGTGGCCGCACCACCGCCGCCGCCAACCTGCACCGGCGGCCGGTTCTGGAATGGTCGGGCCTGTGTCTGCAATCCAGGGCTTCAGTTCCGCAACGGCCGCTGCCGGCCGATTGTGGTCGATCCCGGCCCGTGTCCGATTTCAGGCCAGTTCCGCAACAATCGTGGCCAGTGCGTGTGCCCGGTGGGCACGCAGCCCCAACGCGGCGCTTGCCGGCCAATCGATACAGGGCCACCGCCCTGCTCGATTCCCGGCCAGACTCGTGTGCGCGGCCAATGCGTCTGCCCGTCGGGTCAGCAGGTCATTCGTGGCCGATGCCGGGTGCCGGCGCGGGCCTGCACGGCAGACAAGGTGCTCCGGAATGGCGAATGCGTCTGCCCGAGCGGCATGACGCTGCAGAACGGCATCTGTCAGCCGCCGAGCCACGGCCGCCAGCCGCCGCAGAACCGGATTCCGGATCAGTTACGCGGCAACTGCCCGGCCAACCATATCGAGATACTGGGGAACTGCGTGCCGGTGCGCTGATGGGTGAATGAGGGGACGTGTCCGGCACGGCGACAGACACTCTCCGTGCAGGCGGCCATATATCCGCTCGCAGTAGAACCGGTTCCGATTAAATGAAAATGCCAACCCTCTAACGAGAGTGGCGCGAGTGACGGGGCTCGAACCCGCGACCTCCGGCGTGACAGGCCGGCACTCTAACCAACTGAGCTACACCCGCGCAGGCAACGCACGATGTGCGAAGCAAGAGCACCGGAATTAGTCGGCGAAGATGGTCAAGTCAAGCACCGGTGAATGCCTATCAACCCACCAACGCACTGGAGCGATCAGTACAATCCGCGCTCGGCCATGACCGCGTCCTGCCGCGCATTCTCGTCTTCCGTCAGCGCCTTGCATTGATCGAGCAGCATCGCCGTGTAGCTCGGCAGTTCGGTTCTGTCGATGTGCCGTTCCGGGTTCCACAGATCGGAGCGCTTCAGTGCCTTGGAACAGTGGACGAAGGCTTCCTCGATCGTGATCAGCACCGCCACCTTCGGAGTACGCCCTTCGACGGTGCAACGCGCAAGCAGTCGGGGATCATCGGTGATTTTGGCGGTTCCGTTGATACGCAGCGTCTCGCCCATGCCCGGAACCAGAAAGAGCAATCCAATCCTGGGATTGTTGAGCAGATTCGTCAGGGTATCGAGGCGGTTGTTGCCGACCCGGTCAGGCAGCAGCACATGTTTGTCATCCAGCATCTGCACGAAACCGGGCGGATCACCGCGCGGGGACACATCCGCCCCGCCGGGGCCTTGTGTGGCAATGATGGCGAATGGCGACCGCTCGATGATGGAACGGCAATGAACATCAAGTGTGCGCTGCACCTTGTCTGTGGCGCGCGACATTGGTGCAGGATGCATGCCCCGCAGCGTTTCTTCATCCTCGATGAGGCTGATGTCGTTGGGCAGGCTCATACGCTTAATCCCAATCGAGAACGACCTTGCCGCTCGACCCCGATCTCATCGCGGCGAAGCCCGCTTCGAACTCATCGGCCGGGAAGCGATGGGTGATAACGGCGCTGACATCGAGTCCGTTCTGCAGCATGGCGATCATCTTGTACCAGGTTTCAAAGATCTCACGGCCATAGACGCCCTTAATCGTTATGGCCTTGAACACGATCCTCGACCAGTCGACCGGTGATTTGCCAGGTGGAATGCCAAGCATGGCGATGCGGCCACCCATAACCAGCGCCTCGACCATCTGATCGAGCGCCACCTGCGCGCCGCTCATTTCCAGCCCGACATCAAAGCCTTCCGTCATGCCGAGTTCGGCTACGACATCATCGAGCTTTTCTTCGGCTACATTGACGGCTCGGACTTCCGTGACTTTGTCGGCCAGAGCCAGCCGGTCAGGATTGATGTCGGTGATGACCACATGGCGGGCACCGACATGCCGGGCGACCGCCGCAGCCATAATGCCAATCGGCCCCGCGCCGGTAATCAGCACGTCCTCGCCGACCAGATCAAAGGACAGCGCGGTGTGAACCGCATTGCCAAGCGGATCGAGGATGGCGCCGATATCGTCGGAGATATCGTCGGGCAGCGGCACCACATTGAAGGCCGGCAGCTTCAGGTACTCGGCAAAGGCGCCCTGTTCATTGACACCGATGCCGCGGGTCTCTGGATCGAGATGGAACCGCCCTGCCCGGCTCTGACGGCTCGTCTTGCCGATGAGGTGCCCTTCGCCTGAGCAACGCTGGCCGATCTCCAGACCCTCCACATTTTGCCCCATCTCGACGATCTCGCCAGCAAACTCGTGGCCCGTCACCAGAGGCACCGGCACGGTCTTCTGGGCCCACTCATCCCAGTTCCAGATGTGGATGTCGGTGCCGCAAATGCCGGTCTTGTGGATGCGGATCAGAACGTCATCTGGACCGATCTCCGGCACCGGCCTCCGTTCCATCCAGAGCCCCTCTTCCGGTCTGGCCTTGACCAGTGTCCGCATACCGTTAGGGCGGTGCGACTCTGCCGTTGCGTCGCTCATTTCAGCACTCCAACCGACTGGCCGGCTTTCTCGAAGGCTGTGAGGCCAAAGTCGAGGTCATCCTTGCTCAATGCCGCGTTCATCTGTGTTCTGATCCGCGCCTGGTTCTGTGGCACCAC
>JBCDCP010000102.1:0-10480 GCA_039181495.1 Pseudomonadota bacterium
CGGGAACGTGGCCTGCGACGGCTCAGGCCTTTCTGCGCTTGCGCGAACGTCGGCCAGACGGTCCGGTGTGCTCCGGATGCTGCTTCTTGGATGGCGTTGTCTCATGGCTCAGCGCCACCTCGACCGCGCCGTAATCGACCCGGATTCCCGGGAAAATGACGACTTCGCCGCTGGCGCCGCTCGCATCCTGATCGGTCTGTGCAGAGTTCGTCACTGCACTTTCCGTCTTTCGGCGGCGTTTGCGGGCTTGCCGGAAGTTGAGAATCACAGCCATTCTGTTTCTCCGGGTTCCAATATTGATCGTGGAGCATGCGATTATCGATGATCCCGCGATCTGCGATTGACCCATTAAGGATTCGTCAGGGTTAATGATTCGCTAATCGTAAAAATCAGTCGCGTTAACCTTTCATTAACCATGTCAGTGCTGCAGTCGGCCTAACTGGGAAAGGTCGCGCCATGACAGGCTTATCTGCCGCAGATTACAACGACGACGTCTTTGCCGGTCGCAATGCGGCCGAGCAGGCGATCGTAACCGGAGGCGTGTTCAGGCCGGTACTTGGTGACAGTGCGGTGGCCGGACTGCACACTCCCGCGATTGCGGATGGGCGTAACGCCACCTTGCGCGCCCTTACCGATGCCTTTGCCGGGCGCCGACGGTCAGACCGGCCCGAGATCGCACATTACAGGCGCATCGCCTCGGCACTTCTGCCGCATACCAACAACGCCACACGGGCTTACGTTGCCGCAGCCCTGTCGCAATGCGATCATGCACCCTCTGACATCCTCGACATGCTTTGCGACGAGGATATCGGCATCGCAAAACTGATCCTGCGAGACTCTCAATCGGTTTCCGACAGAAAACTTGTGGCGGTCGCCTGGGAAGGGACAAGTGAGCACGTGAATCATCTGGTGCAACGGGCAGATCTGCCCCGGGCAGCGATTGATGCCCTGCTCAACCGACTTGACCCTCAAATTGATCTAGCGCTGTTCAAACATCACATGTCCAACCTCTCCCTCGACCAGATCACAACGCTTGCCAGCCGTGAAGATTTCTCAACCGCGTCGGCGGAAGCGTTTATCGACAACCACACGCTGAGTTCGGCTCAACTGGCCGAACTGTTCTGGCTCACCGGGCCCGAGATGCGTCTCGTCATCGTCGCTGACTTTGCCGCGCATGGGCTTGAACGCCAGGCGACGATTTCCTCCGCGACAGGCACCTTAGCCGGCAAGGCGGCGCGCGCCCTCGTAACGCTGGCCCGCGAAAAGCGGTACGACGATCTGGCAGCAGCTTTTTCCCGGATCAGCGACATTGATCGGCTGACGTCCGTTCGGATCATTGGTGACAAGGGCGGTGAAGCGCTTTGCCTTGTTGGCCGTGCCATGGACCTGCCACGAGACACCATGGAAGACCTGCTTTCTGCGTTCGGCCATGGCAGGCGGGGAACGCTCAAGCCTCTGATGGAGCTGTTCGACGCCATGCCGACAACCAGTGCGCACGCCATGCTCGAGCACTGGTGTCCGCAGGCACCGGTACGCGAAAGAAAAGAGCTTCCAGTAAAGTTCGACTCAACGGTGGTGCGGCAGGTTCGGTCAGAAGCAGGAACCGGCCGTCCGGCAACTGTGGAGCGCGACAGCACTCAGCAGCGCAAGAGCGCCTAACTTCAGTCGACGACGGCAATATCGAAGAACTGCTCGCCAGCATCGCTTTCGATGGTGACAATCCAAAGGTCACTGTCGAAGCGCGTTTCCTTGTCGAGGTAGGTTTGAGCGCTGATCGGGTCGATGATCTCATCGGGTCGGACAGCCACAAACAAGCGCCCCTGGGTTGGCTTCTCAGCCAAAAGCAAGGACGGAGCGGGACCGTATAGCTGACAGGACCGGTTGCGGGGCTCGATCTTGAGAAAGATCGCTCCGGCTTCCGCTGCGCCTTTACGTTCAACAGCCGCAAAATCACCAGCCGCATTCACGCGTCGGATGAGAGCGGCAACCCAGATATCAGTGCGTAAGCGCATTGCCTTGTGTTGTCACAGCGCGGTGCCCTCACCCACCGTAGGCAACACCAGTCATCGCCGCCAGCGCGTTCAGCAACTGATCTGAGACTTGCCCCGTCTGGGGCATGTTCCGGTCGGCCTCAAACCGCATGATTGCAGCGCGGGTCGATGGTCCGAGCTGACCGTCAATGCTGCCTGGCGCATAAGCCAGATCAGCAAGCAGGCGTTGCACGTGCAGGACACGTGGGTCACCCGGACGCGGGCGCTCAGCATCGAGAAGCGCCGTAGCATTCGCCGGCGGCGTGATCGATATCGTCTGCACGCCGGTCGGCGGCGCAAGGCCGGGCTGTGGGGCAGCTGGTGCTGCCGACGGCAGAGCGGACGCAGGCGCTGACTGCTGGACTTGCGAATAGGCCTGGGCGTAGTCGGATGCTGGCAACTGCGCATCGCTGTGACCAGCAATAGCCTGGGCAATTGGGTCGGCGGTTGCGACAGGTGTTGGATTTGACTGAAGCAGGCCCTCGATTCCTTCGGCCGGTGGAGCGGCGGGAGTCTGCACGACCTGAACTGCGGAAGCCGAGGATTGCCCCGGCAGGCCAAGCTTCTCACGAAGCTGCGGCGAGGGCCGACCGGTAACTGCCAAGCCATGTCCGCTTTCGAAGGCTTCGATCGCAGTCTGGGTGCGCGGGCCGTATAAACCATCAATGGCGCCGTCATAAAGACCGAGGCGCTGAAGCACCGACTGGATCTCAGCAAGTTCCTGCTGCTCGGCCGAAGGGGCTGGCGCCGGCTGTTCTGCAACCTGCGGAGCGGGGGTCGGCGCGGTGCTGACGTTTTGCACGGGCTGAACACTGGCCGTGTTCACGCTTCTGGGGGCTTCGCGCGGCGTCGAGGTCTGCGAATTGGCCGTTGGTGCGCTTGCATCGTCTTCGTCAGCAACTGCCGCCACTTGCGCGCTGCTTTCAAAAAACGGGGCCGGATGCGGCCCATCTTGCATCCACATGGCATTGAAGGTGATCGGCGCCCAGACACCGAAGATGAGCAGACCGGCAATCAGCGGTACACGCCCAAAAAACCGGCGTTTCCGGTCTGGCGCAGGTTCATATGTCGGATCATCAAAATGATGATCGGCCGCATAGTAGTCGTGATCCGCGTAATCCTGCCGCTGATCATAGGGTTGGCCGGTCGCATAGAGCTGAGCGTGTGCAGCGTGGTGTTCATGCGTCATCGATTGGGATGAATAGGATCCGTGATCCTGGCCGGCGTGCGCCGAGGGGTCGAAGTAACGCGACCGCCGGAAGGGATCATCATGCCCATCGGTTGCGGCATGCATCGGCATATCGAATGAGGGTTCCATACGGTCCATGATCTATCCCACCTTTCTAACAGCCTGCTCTTCAGCTTCCGCGATAACCGGCTCAGCCGGGCGCAATGCCAGCGCTGTAATCTTCTCATCGGTCTCTTCTGCGGTTTCGTCCTGAATGCTTGGCCCGGCGATCGGCAGGCTCACGGAAACCTGGGTACCCTCGCCTGATGCACTGGCGATGGTGATCTTGCCGCCATGCAGGGCCACGAGGCCCTTGACGACCGACAAGCCGAGCCCGGTCCCCGCAGTCTGCAGGCCCTCGACGTCGCCCGCGCGGAAGAACGGCTCACCGATGCGGGACAGGTCGTCTGGAGCGATGCCTATCCCCTTGTCCACCACATGAATGGCGACTTGATCTTCATCCTGCTTCAGACGCAGTTCGACCGGCTCTCCATTGAATGAGAACTTCACTGCATTGGACAGTAGATTGAGCAGGATCTGCTTCATCGCGCGGCCGTCGGCGACAATGCCGGGCAGATCGTCATCGATCTGCACATCGATCATCGATTGATTGGCAGAGGCTCTGGCCTGGATCATTTCGACTGCGGAGTGCACGACCGGTCGCAGATCCACCACTTCACACTGGATCTCGAAACGGCCGGCCTCGATTTTCGTCGCATCCAGAATGTGGTTGACCACGTCCAGCAGATGCAGACCGCTATCGCTGATCAGTGAGGCGTACTCAATTCTCTTCTCGCTGGTCATCGGCTCGTAGCTGGATGGTTCCATCTTCAGCAGCTCCGAGAAGCCGATGATCGCATTGAGAGGCGTGCGGAGTTCATGGCTCACGCTGGCCAGGAAACGGGTCTTGGAAGCATTGCTGACCTCGGCCTCGCGCCTGGCCAGTTCCAGCGCTTCTTCCCGAACCTTATGGTCGTGAATGTCGCGCAAGGTGGAATAGACAAGCGGTTCAACGCTTCCATCGCGGTCACCAAGATCGCCATTGGCCCGGAGCTCCAGCCAACGATAGCCCGGTGCTGGCGATGGGTTCGATGGTGATTGAGGCTCGGCTGTGTCTTGTGGCTCGCAGACCCGGATTTCAGCCTGGTGTATCCCTGGGTGATGCCGGGCCCGGTCCAGCGCATGAAGCAACGCCGGACGGTCGGCAACGTGGACGCGGGCGAACAACCCGCCACCCAACAGACCTTCACATCGCGCCAAGGGGGCGGACGACTTCGATCCGTACACCGCCGTGACGTTGCCGGTACGATTGTGTTGCAGCACCAGCTGAGGAAGGCTGTTCAGAATGCGATCGGCGGCGCCACCTGACCGAGTCTCGGTAACCTGCCCTGCATCATGCTCGACCACCGCCTGCCGATACCAGACCGCATATGTCGCCAGTCCCGGTACCGCGACGAGCGACGACATCAGGATGACATGACCCCAGCTCAATAAATCTCCATGAAGACCTGCCAATGGCAACGGCAAACCAGCCGACTGGGCCACAACGAACCCGATCAGAACCGAGGCGCTGGCCAGTAGGGCGGTACGACCTGACTGCGCCGCGAGTGCCATGACCCCGACAAATGCCGGAAGCGCCATGAGGTACATATGCTGGGCCACCAGGGCATAGAGCATCACTGCAACCAGGGCCTGATGCCCGACGAGCGATGACCGGATGGTCTTGTCTCGACCATCGGTGCGCCGGGAAAGAGATGCTGGAACAACGGCGAGAGCGACAATCGATAACAGCACCACGAGTGCCGGGTTGATCGCAGATGCGAGCAGCAGATGGATGGCAATGGCAGCACCGGCGATTGCCGCTGCAGCGGTATAGATCACCTGCCATGCAGGCGGGGTACCGGGCATGCGCTGCGATGCAATCGCAGTGAGAGCTGAAGCGGCTTGCACGCGCACGATCGATCGGCCTCCGTTACGACTTTCCGAGGACGGGCAGCCAGAAACGGCAGCCATCATCCGCGGTGTTTTCGCCACGGTGCAGCCGCGTCTTTAAGGAACGGCTAAGTCACAGCCTCTGTTTGTCAAAGTCCGCCTGTCGCGCGCCTGAATCGATACACAGGGTATCCGGACCGTTAACGGGATGGGCCTGTGCCACCGATTTCCCGATTAGATCAAATTGTAAGGATCAGCTGAACGGGATGCCAAAACCTTCGAGCTAGTATGCACGCTCGGGGGTCACGGCATCGCGCCGTACAGTGTCACCCCGTGGCACGACGTTGGGGATAGAACGCGAAGGGACGTTGCAATGGGATTTCTGCTTAAGGCCGCATTCTGGCTGGCAGTTGTTGTCTTGCTGTTACCAACACCAGACGGCCGGGAGGTCGTCTCGCACAGTGGTGAACCGGTCAATGGCACCGAAGCCATTGGTGTTGCGCGCGATCTGATTGCCGATATGAGTGGGTTCTGCACCCGTAACGCTGAAGCCTGCGATACGGGGATCGCCGCTGCACAGGCATTTGGCGTCAAGGCGCAGCACGGCGCAATGCTGCTGTACGATTACATTGATCAGTTCACGGGAGAGGGCGGTCGCGCCGTGCCCTTGTCCTCGAATGGTTCCACGCCATCAGTTCAGCCCTCTTCTGGTATTCTTCCATCCGCCGGCAACGGGGACGCGACTCAACAAAATACCGCTGTTCGGGCGCAAGGGGGCGCGCTGCAGGTTCAGAATGTGAATACCATTCGCGTTCCTGTTACAGCCACGACCGCTACCACTGCTTCACGGCCAATCGCCGGAACCGCGACGGCGCCCGTAGCGGTTCAGACCGATCATCAGACATCTTCCTGGCAAGCCGACGCGGCCGGTCAGTTGGGTGCGACCGCCTGGCGGGAGCCGTTGAGCCGCTCGGAGCTATTTGAACCCGCGCCTACGGGTCCAGCTCGTGATACCATTGGTCAGTTGATCAGGCAGGTTCAATAGGTTCTGTCCTGCTTGCATTGTTGCGCGGGTGAATGTGTCCTATGTCCGCCACAGGATGGCGACTGACGGACATGATCAATGGCTGAACGCTCAATTTACGACATCATCGATGACTTTACGTTCCTTGACGACTGGGAGGATCGGTATCGCTATGTCATCGAGCTTGGCCGTGACATGCCGCCCTTTCCCGAGGACCAGCGTACTGACGCCAACAAGGTTCGCGGATGCGCCAGTCAGGTTTGGCTTCACACCGATCTCGACAGCTCTGCCAACGGCCCGATCCTGCGTTTTCAGGGCGATAGCGATGCGATGATCGTCAAGGGGCTGATCGCCATTCTCGTTGCCCAGTTCAGCGGCCAGCGCGCCGAAGACATCGTTCAGACTGATCCCTCCGACACTTTTTCAACCATCGGCCTGACCGATCATCTGACGCAGCAACGCTCCAACGGACTCGCCTCGATGGTGCAACGGATCAAGTCCGAGGCGCAGCATGCGCTCGCAGAGAATACGGGCTAGCGATTGCTGTCCTTTCCATCGATCGTGGGACGGTACCCCGGCGTGCTCCAACGACGCATATCGGTCCGGCGCCCTACAGCACGGTCCTGAAAACCGTAGTGTTCGGCCAGCCGGTGCAGAGCGAGGTCGAGGACGACCTTGCCGGAGCGCCGCGGCCAACCGCGGCGACGCTCAGCCTCTTCAATCCCGATGAGATAGCAGCACACATCTTCGAGAAGACCGGCAAAATCTGCGCCGACCTCTGCAAAGGCCTGTTCCAGGCGTGCTCGTGCATCAATTGCCGCGTCCATGATGTCGCCGGGTCCACGGCCGCCGGCTTTCCGTCCGCGCCCGGGTGGTGATGCGGTCCAATCGACAGTGACGCGTGCGGACAGGCCGGCAATCGTGAAATCACTCCGCAACACCTCGCCTGCGCGAAACTGTGCCTCGGAGATCAAGCGGCGCCCGTCGGCGGCCTTCCTACGGTAGAGCCATGCCAGTGGACTCTCCGCGGGATTGACAAGCGTGTCGCGTGTCACGCCATCAGGGTGTTCCCTTGGCTCAATGTGCTGTTTGGGTCGACCGTCTGGCGCATCAGTGCTGTTCCGGCGAGATCCGCGCCTCATGACTGTGATCCCGCATTCGTTGGGGCTCCTTGCTTTATGGGCACTGATCCTTCGTCTTGCTGTGTCAGCTCCGCCAAGACCTGGCCTCTGACGGCAACGATCATTCGATCAATCTCGACCGCCTCACGCGACTCCTCGATGCGCCGGCACGCATGTGCGACTGTGGTGCGGTCGCGGCCGAAGCCCTCACCGACGCGCTGCATCGGCAGTGCGAGTTCCACATGGGCGATGTACATGGCCACATGCCGGGCGAATGCGATCGGCCCGGTTCCACGCGAGGGTGAAAAAAACAGAAAGGCGGGAACCTTGAGGGTCGTCCCAACGGCCAGGGCGATCGCCACGCAGATACTCCTGGCATGCCGCGGATCGCTTACCGTTTCCTTTCTGGCAACGGCCGTTGTCTGAGTGCCCGGCTGGCCGTGGCGGGCGTGCCGGGTGTTGGGCAGGTCAGTTGCAGGCATGGCGTCACCATAAATAGGATTTTGTTCCTATTAAGCCCTAACAGACTGCGGAGGTGCGGGCATAAATCCGCGCGCACCGACTCTCGCACAATCCTTCACCAGCAACATATCGATCCAAATGACGCGATCTCTACAAATTGTGGCTATCACCGATGGCGAGACAACTGACTATAGGAATTTTATCCTCATAGAGATCCACCTGAGGCAGGCTGTCGGAATGCCAACATTCCGGAGCCACACATGCATCAACAACGACCGAAGAGGACATCGGAAGCCCCAAACGACAGTGTCAGAGAGACTGCTGGCGTTCGCGCCATAGAGCAGCTGATTTCAACAAGAAACGCACACGTCGGCCGCGCTGTGCGGCTTGGCCGCCTCGATGCACCAGACAGCGTTCTGATGGCCGAGGCGCGCACGACGGTCAAATGGCTCAACCGCGCCTTGCGGGTTGAACGCGGTCTGGCCGTGCGCGGCGCGGCGCAGTACAGCTTCACACGGCACGTGGCGCTGCTGCGTGCCTTGCAGGCAGAACGCACAGAACTCGGCAAGGCGCGACATGGCGTCGGCGAGATCGAGAGTCGATGCAGCCCAAAACAAGCGCAGAATGCAAAACGGGGCGCCTCATAAGCGCCCCGCTCGCTAACTTGTCTTGGTCCCGAAGGGTTGGGTTACTTCTTCCGGCGGCGCTGACCCAGGCCCATTTCCTTGGCCAAGCGCGAGCGTGCCTCAGCATAGGAAGGCGCGACCATCGGATAGTCAGACGGGAGACCCCACTTCTCGCGATAGTCTTCGGGAGACAGATCATAGTGAGTCCGCAAGTGACGCTTCAGTGATTTGAACTTCTTACCGTCTTCGAGGCAGACGATGTAGTCAGGTGTAACCGACCGGCGGATGGGAACAGCCGGCTTCAGCGGCTCAGCTTTTTCTTCAGGCTCTCCAGCCGCGATCTTTGTCAAAGACGCATGAACATCAGAAATAATGGACGGCAGTTCTCCCGTTTGGAGCGGATTATTGCTCACGTAAGCCGAAACGATCTCAGCAGTGAGCTCGACCAATTCGTCGCGTTGCACTTCAGTTTCCATTATCGATCTCTTTCTTTGGCAATGTTCAAGTGATGGCCGGTGTGCCGAGCAAGGCAAAATCTGCCGTCAAATTGCATCTGAACAACATCCGAACACTGTGAATGTTGTTGTTGGCGTAGCTGATTTGCAGCACAGCTACAAACGAAAAATGAATCTATCACTAACCTGTAGGGGATACTTGGGTTTTCTGCACGCATAAATTGTAAATATGAGCAATTTTCAATGTAAAAGGGTGCCTCATTTGCGGCAACTTTGTGACCGAAACCGGTCTTTTTACTCAAGAAACTTTGAATTTGAATGATCAGATATATGCAAGAATTAATACTGCACCAAGCAAAACCGTCGTCCAGAACGTCATGAGGCCGGTTGGCCACGTTCTCGCAAGCGGCCCAGCTGGTCCGAGATAGGCATAAACCCGTTCGATGATCTTACGAATCACCGCAACTGCTGCATCGACCAGCACCTGCCACAGTGACAGAATGCCCCTGTCGAGACCGGTTATCGCTGAGACACCCAAACGGCGCCATAACCAGTCCATATCCAAAGTTATTGTGTTGGTTGGCCGGTGTAGTGCCAGGGTTGCGAAAAAGACAAATCCAGCAAACAGAAGCAACTGCAGTTGCAGGATGATCTTGTCCGGACCGTAGAGCTTGTAGGTCACCGGGTCCGGTAGCATTCCGAACAGCAATCCGGGTGCGAAACCAAAGACAACGCAAAGAAACGCGAACAAGACCATGGCCAATTTCATGGTGATATGCGGATCCTGGCCCGTGCGATCGGCTTTCTGGCCATCGAAGAACGTGAACCAGGGATACCGCAGGCCGACATAGAGGAACGCCGCCGCCGATGCTGCGGTCAGGCCGTACCACGCCAAGATGTTGTGGGCGTCGCTGGCCGCGCCGGTGAGGAGTGATTTGGACACATAGCCGGACGTGAAGGGTAGCGCCGATATTGCCATAGCCCCTACGAGACCGCAGATCGCGGTCAGCGGCATGGAGCGGTAAAGGCCACCGAGCTCGCTCATCTTGGTCGTGCCGGCCGCCTGCATGACCGCGCCAGCCGACATCAGCAGCGTTGCCTTGTAGATGATGTGCGTGAAGGCGTGCGCTGCCGCACCGTTGAGCGCCAACTCAGTCCCAATGCCTATTGCCACCAGCATGAAGCCGATCTGGTTGACGATCGAGTAAACGAGTACACGGCGCATGTCGTTCTCAAGGATCGCAAACAGGATCCCGTAGAAGATCATGAACAGTCCTATGAAGATCAGCAGTTCGGTGCCTGGAAAGCCCCGGATCAGCACATAGACGGCGGTCTTGGTCGTGAATGCCGATAGAAAGACTGCCCCGCTCCAGCTTGCGGCTGGATAGGCGTCGGGAACCCAGGGCGAGAACGGCGGCGCACCGGCATTGATGAGGAAGCCGGCAAAGATCATCCAGCGGGCCGCATTGCTGAGATCCATTGATGTGAAGTCTGTCGAGCCGTTGATGGCTAGTTCCCCGGCGATACCAGCCATCAGCAGCACCCCACCGAGGAAGTGGATCGCAGCATATCGGAGTCCGGCTTTCCGAGCCGATGCCCCGC
>JBCDCP010000103.1:0-10464 GCA_039181495.1 Pseudomonadota bacterium
GCTCCGCGAAGCGAAAGTGAGCCGCGGATTTCCGGGGTCGTGATCTCAACTCGTGCAGCTTCACCGAGCGCGCTGTCACGACTGGCGGCTGGCGCGGCAGCTCCCGGCTGCGTCGTGCCTGCAGGCAGCGGCACACCAAGATTGGTTCCATCGGTTGAGGGCCGTGTCTGCGAGGGCGTTGGTGCGCCGGTGGCTGGATCGGCAGTACCGGCCGCTTGCTGTTCCTGAAGAATCTGTTCGGCAGCCTGACGCTCCTCCATTGCGATGCGCTGGCGCTCCATCTCAGGCACATTGACCATGAAGTGCCAGGAGATCAGGACCGCCATGGAGAGAGCAATGGCAATGATGTAGTTCTTGTTGTCGATCATGAACAACCGTCTTTCCGTGAAGACTGCCGCCGCTTGTGCCGTTGGCTGCGACCGGTCGGTTCCGTTGCGCTGTCCGACGCCCCCCGGAGCGCTTTGTGCACGTTGTGGAAGGCTCTGTCGAGATCGCGAACAAGCCGGGAGTAGGGAAGCGACAACACGGCGCGGCGCGCGACCAGCGCGTAGTCATGGCCTTGTCTCAACCAGACGGTGTCCGACTGGCGCACCGCCTCGCGCAATCGGCGATGGATGCGGTTGCGTTCAACCGCATTTCCGGTGCGCTTTGTCACGGTGAAACCAAGACGCGGCGGTCGTTGATCGGCGCCGGGACGGGCACAGGCCTGGAGCAGAAAGGCAGAACTGCGCGCGACCAATCCGCCATGTCGAAGCCGCAGAAAGTCCCGACGCTGCAATTTGCCACGCACTGCTTCCCGAACCGCGTTTTCGGAACTGGCTAAAGCCACACCTCGGTACGCCGGGCGGGTCACCAGTCGATCGGCCTCAGGCGGAGAGCTTCTTGCGGCCCTTGGCCCGACGGCGCGCAAGGATCTTGCGCCCGGCTTTCGTGGCCATGCGCGAACGGAAGCCGTGGCGACGCTTGCGCACGAGGCGACTTGGTTGGAATGTCCGTTTCACGGTCGGTCTCCTTGCCGGTGGACACCCATCGTCCGCCGGTCAACATGCACGGCCTCGACAGCGCAGATTTTTCAGCGCCTCGTCTTTGGCCAAGTTGCGGATGCGATAAAGCCCGAACGCCTCAGTCAAATCCGACCTAGCAGCGGGCTCGAAATCAAGTCGCGGCTTATAGATTACACCCTGCATGGCGTCAACGCGGCGCAATGGGCCACACGTGGACCCAAAGAACGACCCTGATCCAGCGATCACACCATCGCCCGAATTCTCACAAACCGGTGAAATGTGCAAATTCGCACAAGCATAAAGTGTAGTTCTGCCCACCTTTGGTCGGTCAGAGGCGATGATTGTCGTTCAACGACCGAGAAGGCGTTGGACATGCCCGCGCGCTGGCGACAGGATAACCACCAGGCCGAAGCCAGACCCATCATGACACAAGCCAGCAGAGAACTGATTTCCATGCCGTTGCCCGAAGATGCCGGACCGCGCGAAGCGGGCTCAGAAGAGCCCAGCGTATCGAATGATTCGCCCGCATCCAAGCCTGGTCTGCTGCGCAGGCTCTTGCCGCTGATTGTCATTGCCGCTGCCATGGTGGCCGTTTTCAGTACCGGGTTGCATCGCTATCTCAGCCTTTCCGCTCTGGCCGAGAACCGCTCGACCCTTCAGGGCTTTGTGCAGGACAACCTGGTCTTTGCCATGCTGACCTATGCGGCGCTGTACATCGCAGCCGTTGTCCTGTCGGTCCCCGGAGCGGTCATCCTGACAATCGCCGGAGGGTTGCTTTTCGGCTGGATGATTGGCGGGAGTCTCACCGTGCTGTCAGCAACAGCAGGCGCGACCGGCATCTTTCTCGTGGCGCGCACAGCCGCTGGGCAGTCGCTTGCAGACAAGGCAGGCCCATTCATCGGCAAGCTGGCGGACGGCTTCAAGCAGGACGCTTTCAGCTACATGTTGTTTCTGCGTCTCGCGCCGCTCTTCCCATTCTGGATTGTCAATCTGGCGCCGGCGCTGCTTGGGGTTAAGCTGCGGACTTATGTGCTGGCGACACTGATCGGGATCATTCCGGGAACCTTTGCCTATTCCTTTGTCGGCGCTGGGCTGGATAGCGTCATTGGTGCGCAGGAGGCTCAATGCGCCGAACGTGGCGCAGACCCCTGCACCTTTGATCTTTCGGTGCAAGGTCTACTGACCCCGGAGATCATCGCTGCCTTTGCTCTGCTCGGCGTGCTCGCACTCATCCCGCCGATCGCCAAACGGTTCTTGGGGCGCAAAACCGCGTAGGGCAATCCCAAGCCGCTACGCGCCCAACGAACGCGACCCCCTTTTGAAGGCCTGATTGCAAGAACGGCAAACAGGCTGATACACCCCGACCAGCTCACATCGAGGTTGGGGTCTCATTTTCAGTGCCCGCTTCAGGCGAGCCAACCGGAGTTTGAATTCATGTCCGATGCAACGCTCGAAACCGATATCTGCGTCATTGGTGCCGGGTCGGGCGGTCTCTCCGTCGCGGCTGCCACCGCCGCCTTCGGTGTGCCGGTGGTCTTGCTTGAGAAAGGCAAGATGGGCGGGGACTGCCTGAACTACGGTTGCGTGCCGTCGAAGGCCCTGATTGCGTCCGCCAAGAAGGCCCACAGCATGCGGAACGGAGCCAAGTTCGGGATTGCTAAGGCCAACCCGCGGGTCGATTTCCAGGCTGTTCACGATCATATCCACGGTGTCATCGGCGCTATCGAGCCAAACGACTCCGTCGAACGTTTCACCGGTCTTGGGGTCAAGGTCATCCAGCAGTCTGGCCGGTTTGTCGATTCCGAAACCGTAGCCGCCGGCACACAGCGCATCAAGGCGCGCCGGTTCGTCATAGCGACGGGCTCTTCGCCATTCGTGCCGCCGATCCCTGGCCTGGAAACCGTTCCCTTTCTGACCAATGAGACGTTGTTCGAACTGACTGAACGCCCCGAGCATCTCATCATCATGGGCGGCGGCCCGATTGGCATGGAAATCGCTCAGGCGATGGTCCGGCTTGGCGCCAGAGTCACAGTCGTCGAGATGGCGCAACCGCTCGGCAAGGACGATCCGGAACTGACCCGGATCGTGCTGCAATCGCTTGAGGCAGATGGCGTCGAAATCCGCGGACTGACCAAGGCGGTCAAAGTCGCACAGCACCAGCGCGGGATCGAACTGACGGTAGAGGGCCCAGACGGCGAGGACTCAATTGTCGGATCGCATCTGCTGATTGCCGCAGGCCGCGCCCCCAACGTCAAGGGGCTGGGCCTCGACAAGGCCGGCATTGAACACTCCAACCGCGGCATCAAAGTCAACAAGGGCATGCGCACCACCAACAAGCGTGTCTATGCGATCGGTGACGTGGCCGGTGGGCTGCAGTTCACCCATGTGGCCAACTACCATGCGGGCCTGGTTGTTCGGAACGCGCTGTTCAAGATGCCGGTCAGCAACGTAACCAACCACATTCCGTGGGTCACCTACACCGATCCCGAACTTGCCCATGTCGGCGAGACAGAGTTCACAGCGGCTGAGAAGAAGATCGATTTTCGGGTGCTGCGCTGGCCTTATGCCGAGAATGACCGGGCTCAAGCCGAGCGGCTGACAGACGGACTGATCAAGGTCATCACCACCAAGCGTGGTCGGATCATCGGTGCCAGTATCGTTGGTGCGCAGGCTGGCGAGATCATCCAGATGTGGGGGCTGGCCATTGCGCAGAAGCTGAAAATCTCTGCGATGACCGGTTTCGTGTCGCCCTATCCGACATTCACCGAGGTGGGAAAACGTGCGGCGATCAACTACTACAAGCCCAGCCTGTCGAGCTCGATGGTGCAGAATGTTATCGGCTTCATGCGCAAATTCGGTTAGCCCCCCGTCAAACGTTCACGAATCCGGCGGGCAATGACCGAAGACAGCCACCTGCCTGACCCGACTTCCAACAGCCAGGATGCGGAGAAGCCGCGGCTGCGTGGGCTCGGGCTTTCGGGCAAACTACTGTTACTGACGATATTATTTGTGATGGTCAGCGAAGTGCTGATTTATGCACCGTCGATGGCCAACTTCCGCGTGACGTGGCTGGAGGATCGCGTCGGTCAGGCGCGGCTCGCTGCCCGGGTGTTCGATGCTGCTCCCGAAGCCAGTGTGTCGCCCGACCTTCAGGAACGCCTCTTGGATGACATCGGCGCGTTCACGCTTGCGGTTCGCAGGGGTTCGACACGTCAGCTGCTCGCCGCCAGCGAAATGCCCGAAATGGTGGTGGTTACGGTCGATCTGCGCGAAATCGGTGTTATGCCGGCGATCGTCGAGGCCTTTGCCCTGCTATTCACCAATGACCCAGGGCCGATGCGGGTTGTCGGCGCGCTGGAGGGGCTGGAACAACCAAAGACCGGTGTTCCACCGCCAGCGGACGACAGCGGCTATGGCAGCTTCATCGAAATCGTGATCGACCAGAAACCGCTGCAAGAGGCCATGCTGGCCTATTCGCTCAACATACTGACCCTGTCGATCATCATTTCGATCATTACGGCGGGTCTCGTCTATCTCAGCCTGACCTGGCTCCTGGTGCGACCGATGCGGCGATTCACCCGCGCCATGGTCGATTTCAGGTCCAACCCGGAAGACAGCCGTCGCGTCATCGCGCCATCGGGTCGCAGCGACGAGATTGGTATTGCCGAAAACGAACTGCAGACAATGCAGCGGGACCTGTCCGGTATGCTGGCGCAGAAAAACCGGCTCGCGGCTCTTGGGCTGGCGGTCAGCAAGATCAGCCACGACCTACGCAACATGCTGTCCGCCGCGCAGCTGATTGGGGACAGGGTCGGCGAGATCGAAGATCCGGCAGTGCAGCGTTTTGCTCCCAAATTGGTTGGAACCCTGGACCGGGCGATCGGCTTTTGCGCCGACACGCTGCGCTATGGGCGGGCGCAGGAACCGGCCCCAAAGCAAGGCGATGTCGATCTCAAGAAGCTGGTTGACGAACTACGCGACACCGTGCTGCCGGCCGGAGTCGAGCAGCTGGAAGGTATCGCTTTCTATAATGCCGTTGAGCCGGGTCTGACCGTCTATGCGGATCCGGACCATCTTTTCCGCGTGCTCATCAACCTGTGCCGAAACGCTGTGCAGGCTCTCGAAGGACGTGGGTTGACCACGCCGGACGGGGACTGGATTGCGGTTCGGGCCGAACATGATGGTGACAAAACACGGATCCTGTTGGCAGATGGTGGACCCGGCGTTCCGGACAAGGCGCGTGCCACGCTGTTTCAGCCCTTCGGCGACACGACCCGGGTTGGCGGCTCAGGACTGGGCCTGGCGATCGCGGCAGAACTGATACGTGCCCATGGCGGGCGCATTGGTCTGGTCGACGAGCAAGAACAGGCCGCAGCCATGATACCTGAACACTTTGCGCACAAGTCGGACGGCACCGCTGATAGCATGCTGCCGAGCGGGCCTGTTGGCGCGGTTTTCGAGATCGTCCTGCCCCGCTAACCCAATCTAGCGCAACGTGTTTCCCGTGCGATGATCCTGGCAGTCGATGCCGCTTGCCAAGCGCTGCCTCAGCAGCTAAGCAACGCGCCTCCGCAGACAGCGGCTTGCGGCCGTAGCGGAGGCCTCAGCACCGGTAGCTCAGCTGGATAGAGCACCAGACTACGAATCTGGGGGTCGGGGGTTCGAATCCTCCCCGGTGCGCCACGTCCATTGATCGATCAATATCGCGGCCAACCCGATTGGCCAGACCGTGAACGCGGTTTGAACGGTCGGGGGCACTAGGCCGTAAGTTGTCCTACCGCGCATACGCTATTTCACGGCCTTTATTTTGAGCCACCATTGGTCTCTGTTTCCCGGCATATCGGGAAGTCTAAAGGGGACGGCCGGAATAGATGGGGTATGACAACGCAAGACGTCACTTCGACCGATTGACCGGTTCGGACCACTTCGATCGAAGAGCGCGGCGCGTAAGCCTTTTGGCCTACCTTTTCGCAGTCTTTGCCGTCATGTTGCCGGCCGAACTGGCCGCGCAGCAAGGCCCACCCGGGGTCACCACCGCCAAACCTGTCATTCGAGAGATCGTCGAGGATGATGAATTCGTCGGCAGGTTCGAAGCAATCGATTTCGTCGAAGTCCGTGCCCGGATCGGAGGTTACCTAGAGGAAGTCCATTTCGACGAGGGTAGCGTGGTCGAAGCCGGCGAGCTGCTCTTCACAATCGATCAGCGCCCCTTCGAGACGGCGCTGGCCCAGGCTGAGGCTCAGCTGCAGATCTCCGAAACACAGGTGACCTTCGCCGAGAGCCAGTTCCAACGCGCCGAGGAGCTGGTTGGCCGGGGCAACATTCCCGTGGCGACCCTCGATGAACGGCGACAGGAATTCCTCGCTGCGCAGGCCGCGGTGGAGGGTGCGCGCGCCGCCGTCCAGCGCGCCCAACTCGATCTCGAATACACCGAGATCAGGGCACCGATCTCAGGCCGTATCGGCGACCGTGCGATCAGCCCGGGCAACCTCGTGCAGGCCGATCAGTCTGTTTTGACGACAATCGTTTCGCTCGATCCGATCCACTTCTATTTCGATGTCGATGAACGTTCCTTGCTTGCTTATGCGCAAAATGCGCGCGAGAGCGGGAACGCACTTCAGGAGGGTGCCGGCAATCTGCCGGTGGTTGCGCGGATCGCAGATGCCACACAACCGCCATTCCAGGGTATTCTCGACTTTGCAGAGAACCGCATTGACGAGGCCAGTGGGACGCTGCGGGTTCGCGCCCGTTTCGACAATCCCGACCTTGTGCTTCAGCCGGGGCTGTTTGGCCGCATCAACGTGCCCGGTTCGCTGCCCTATGAGGGTATTCTGATTCCCGATGAAGCCATTGCAGTGGATCAGAACCGGCAGATTGTCTTCATCGTGGGAGAGAACAACGCCGCTGAAATCCGTGTTATCAGGCCGGGTCCCCGGCTTTATGGCTATCGCGTGATCCGTGAGGGGCTAACGGGCGACGAGCAGGTCATCATCAACGGCATTGTGCGGGTCCGGCCAGGGGTTCCTGTGAACCCCGAAATGGTGGAGCTGCCACCCGAGAACGGACAGGGCGGCTCATAGGATGGGGTTCGCCCACTTTTTCACCGACCGTCCGATCTTCGCAACGGTTGTGTCGCTGATTATCGTCATCCTTGGCGGGTTGGCCTACACCCAGTTGCCGGTCGCGCAGTACCCCGAGATCGCGCCACCATCCATCGTTGTCCGCGCCACCTATCCTGGCGCCGATGCGGACACCGTCGCCAAGACTGTGGCAGCCCCGATCGAAGAGGAGATCAATGGCGTCGAGGGCATGATCTACATGTCCTCCTATTCGACCAGTGACGGCGCCATGGCATTGACCGTCACCTTCGAACTGGGGACCGATCTCGACGCGGCCCAGGTGCTTGTCCAGAACCGTGTTGCCATTGCTGAGCCGCGCTTGCCTGAAGAAGTACGCCGACTGGGGATCACCACCACCAAGAGCAGCCCGGACCTGATGATGGTCGTACATATGCTGTCGCCCGATGACAGCTTTGACCAGCTCTATGTATCGAACTATGCGCGCTCAAGGGTGCGCGACGTGCTGGTCAGGTTGGAAGGGGTTGGCGATCTGCGCATTTTCGGCGAACGGCAGTTCGCCCTGCGGGTCTGGCTGGATCCTGAACAATTATCCGCCTATGGCATGACGGCGAGCGATGTTGTGCAGGCATTGCGCGAGCAGAATGTCCAGGTCTCGGGCGGGTCAATCGGGGCGCCGCCCAACACCACCGACAATGCGTTCCAATACACGGTGACGACCCAAGGCCGCTTCGAGAGTGCGCGCGAGTTTCGCTACGTCATCGTCAAGGCCACCGATGATGGGCGTTTGATCCAGCTGCAGGATGTTGCGCGCATCGAACTGGGCGCGCGCGACTACAACCTCAACAGCTATCTCAACAACAAGGCCGCCGTTGCGCTCGGCATCTTTCAGCGACCGGGCACCAACGCGCTGGAAGCCGCTGATCAGATCATCTCCACCATGGAGCGTCTGTCCCAGGAGTTTCCGCCGGGGTTGGAATACCAGATCATCTACAACCCAACCGAATTCATCGAAGAGTCGATCAACGAGGTCTACCGAACCATCTTCGAAGCAGCGCTCCTGGTGATGCTGGTGATCTTCGTTTTTCTGCAATCGGTCCGATCGGCACTCATTCCGGTCATTGCGATCCCGGTTTCTCTCATTGGCACCTTCGCCGTGATGCAGGCGCTTGGGTTCTCGCTCAACACGCTGACGCTGTTCGGGTTGGTGCTTGCGATCGGCATCGTTGTCGACGACGCGATCGTCGTTGTCGAGAACACCGAGCGCTGCATTGATGAGGGTGATGAGCCGCGCGCGGCCACCCACCGCAGCATGACCGAGGTGTCCACGGCCCTTGTGGCCACGTCGCTCGTCCTTGTGGCGGTGTTTGTGCCGACGGCATTCGTTCCTGGGATTTCTGGCCAGTTCTACACCCAGTTTGCGCTGACGATTGCTGCGGCCACCATCATTTCAACGCTCAACTCGCTCACCCTGTCTCCGGCGCTTGCAGCGATCCTGCTCAAACCGCACGATGCCAAGGAAAGCACGTTCTTCCTTATGCGCTTCGGCAATGCGCTTGCTGCCGGCTTCAACCGCGGCTTCGATGCCATGGCCGATGTCTACGCCCGGATCGTAAGGTTCCTGGTGGGCAGTGCGGCATCGCTGATTGGCATGTTCGGAGTCTTTGGCGGGCTTCTGGCGGCAACCGTCTGGCTAGCGGATCGGGTACCGCAGGGTTTCATTCCGGTGATGGACCAGGGCTATGCAATCGTGGTGGTCAAGCTGCCCGATGGTGCATCGCTCGAACGCACCGATGCTGTCATCCAGAGGGCCAGCGAAATCGCACTGAATACGCCTGGCGTCCAGAATGCTGTGGGGTTTTCAGGGCTGGACGGTTCGACCTTCACGCTGTCCACAAATGCAGGCGTGATCTTCACGCCATTTGACAGCTACGAAGAACGGCTGGCGGCCGGTCATTCGGCCAATGCGATCATCGGCAATCTGTTCGGACGCATGCAGGCCATTCAAGAGGCCTTCATCATAGCCATTCCGCCGCCGCCCATTCGCGGCATCGGAACCGGCGGTGGTTTCAAACTGCAGTTGCAGGATCGCAATGTGGCGGAGGTCAATCGGGTTCTTGCATCCGCCTTTCAGATCATGGGCGCTTCCCAGCAGAACGAAGCTGTGACAGGCGTGTTCACAACCTTCTCGGCATCCAGCCCGCAACTGTTTCTCGATATCGAGCGCGACAAGGCACGCATGCTCAATGTGTCGATTCCGGCGATCTTCGACACACTCGCGATCAATCTCGGCACGTCTTACGTCAACGACTTCAACGCCTTTGGACGGGTCAATCAGGTTCGCGCTCAGGCCGATGAGGAATTCCGCCTAGACATCGAGGATATTGAGCGCCTGAAGGTGCGTTCGGCGACAGGCGCGCTGGTGCCGCTCGGCACGCTGGTCGACATCCGGACTGTGGCCGGGCCCAACCTTGTCCAGCGCTACAATATGTATGTGTCGGTGCCGGTGCAGGGTAACACGCCGCCCGGCGTTTCAACCGGCCAGTCGCTCGATGCCATGGAGGCCATGGCCCAACAGATTCTGCCGCCAGGCGTCAGCTACGAATGGACCGAACTTGCGTTCCAGCAGCGCCAGGCCGCCGACATCATCCTCTTTATCTTCGGGCTTTCGGTGCTGTTTGCCTTCCTTGTGCTGGCGGCTCAGTATGAGAGCTGGATCCTGCCGATCGCGATCATTCTGATCGTACCATTGGGCGTGTTCTCGGCACTGGTCGGCGTCACCATCCGCGGGATGGACAACAACATTCTGACCCAGATCGGGTTGATCGTGCTGGTCGCACTCGCGGCGAAGAACGCGATCCTCATCGTTGAATTCGCTCGGCAGGGCGAGGATCAGGGCAAGACGCTCGTCGACGCCACGGTCGAGGCCTGCCGTCTGCGTCTTCGACCGATCCTGATGACCGCCTTCGCATTCATTCTCGGCGTTGTGCCTTTGGTAATTGCCACCGGGCCGGGTGCCGAAATGCGCCAGTCCCTTGGCACAGCTGTGTTCTCGGGGATGCTGGGCGTCACGCTCTTTGGGCTTTTCCTTACGCCGGTCTTTTATGTCGCTCTGCGGCGGCTGACCAGCTTCGGCCGAAGACCCAAGACGGCCGAAACTGAGGCGAGCGTGTCGTCGTAAGTGGAAATTGAAGATTGGGTCAGGAGATGACTTCCATTGTCCGCTTCCTGCCCACAAAAGTCACTCACGCACAATCGGCAATCGGTGCATCGTGAAACGGACATGTGGACTCGATTGTCGTTTTCTTGCGAGCTTGGGCAGAAGCGTTTTTCGCCGCCGACATAGACACATCATGAGGAGGTAGACATGAGCTTGATGGGAA
>JBCDCP010000104.1:0-9998 GCA_039181495.1 Pseudomonadota bacterium
CGATGGCGACGGTGATCCAGTCACGCTCGACGACGGTCAATTCATCGTCAAGGTGGATGTGCCGGCCAATGCGGTGATTGGTGGCACCGACAGCGCAACGGTAACCGAAGACAATTTGACCGACCTGCTTGCGGGCAATCTGGTCGCGAGCGGGCAGCTGACAATCATCGATCCAAACGGAGCCAGCGAAGAGGAGTTCCAGGCCGGAACGATTACAACACTGGCTGGAGGTGGTGCTGCAGTCGGTTCGCTGTCGATCGATAAGTCGGGTCATTGGACTTACTCGATCGACAATGCTCTGGCCGCCGTTCAGAACCTCAACACGGGTGACAGCTTCACAGAAGATTTCGCGGTTGAGAGCGCGGACGGCACCGCGAGCCAAATTTCGGTAACCGTGGCGGGAACCAATGAAGTTCCACCGTCAGGTGGCCCACTTACTTCGCCGCCATCGCCGACATTGGACGTGAGTCCCTTCCAGGTCTTTGAAGACGGAACGGCATTCTTTAACGTCAATGCTCTTAGCAATGGCGGGCCTTCCGTCACTACCAAGATCATCGTGCTCAATATCGATCCGTCCTGGACCATCGGTGTGACAAGCGGGACTTACGATCCAGCCAACAACACGTGGACGGATTTCTCGACGCCCGGAATCGCCTTCTCTGCAGGCCTAACATTGACGCCTCCAGCCAACAGCGATCTCGACGCCGCCGATATCGTTATCCAGGCAATCAACGAAGATTCAGCGACTGGTTTGTCGACAGGCATCTTCACAGAAGTTGACTTGGTTGTGGATGCGGTCGCCGATACGCCGAACCTCAATGCTTCTGATGTTTCAGTCAACGCCGGGCTCACTGCTGACCTGGATATCACGGCCACGGTTACAGATACGGATGGTTCCGAGGAGATCTCCAGCGTTGTTATCTCCAATGTTCCTGCAGGCTTCACGCTGAATGCCGGAACGGAGACCAGCCCGGGCGTTTGGACCCTGGTGGCCGCTGACTTGAGCGGCTTGAGCATAACGCCAACCGCCGGCTTCGAAGGCGACATCACACTGACGGTCGAAGCCGTGTCGACCGAGGCCAACAAATTCGATGTACCCGATACCGATTTCGACACCACCAACGACTCTGCAAGTAGTTTCGCCTCGCTCACGGTGACGTGGCAGCCAGCCCCTCCCATCCTCGATTTTGACGGCGCGACGCTGGAATACAGCTACCGCTTCCCGAATATGAACACCGTCCACGTGGACCCGCCGGCAATCAATCCGAACCTGGCGGTCTTCACGGTTGGCAATGGTGTCGAGGTCGAGAATCGCGGTACGACAAGAGACGAATTCGACTACAACGTCGATCTGTCCGGCAACGAGATCAACGTCAACTTCCTGAACGCGCCGACATTCGGCGGTGTTCACGATTTCAGCGGTTTCCGCATCAGCGACATCAATGGCGAACTGCCCAGAATCACCGGCGTCCGTAGCGGCGACAGCCGCGTCGAAGCAACGTTCGACGACGACAATGTCTACGTGAACTGGACCAGCCTCTCGTTCAACAGCGCCGATGATTTCACGGTCTGGGTCGAGTTCGAGGGCGATCCGCCTGCGCCGGTCAATCTGCTGCAGAACGGTGATTTCGAGACGACGGATTTCAGCCCAGGCCCGCCCGGAACCCAATTCGACTCGAACTCTGTCAATTTCATCGTGGGCAGCTTTCCCGACTGGATTGTGAGTGGCACGGGTGGCGTGTTCGACGGCACAGCCTCTTCTTCCCCTGACAATTTCAGCAATCAGGGATGGTTGAACAGCGGTGCCTTCATGTCTCAGGTAACAGGGACGAGCGGAAACGCCGGATCGCGCTACAAACTATCGTTCGAGTTGATCAGCCGGCTGGATATCGGAACGTCTGCGGAATCGATACGGGTTGTAATTCAGAATTCGAGCAGCTTGGAGCTTCTGGCGGATCAGACCTTCAATGTGGGTGCCTTGGGTATCGCACCGGGTGAAAGCCAGATCTTGTCCGTCACGACAGGTGTCATCTCGTCGGCACAGGCCGCAGCCGGCCCGCTGATTGTGTACTTCCAGAACGCAGCTGGCAGGCAAGTTGTCATCGACAATGCCGTTTTGACCGAAGTATCAGCCGGCACCACGGACCCCATCGTCCTTGATCTGGACCGCGACGGGGCGGAGCTTCTGCCTAGCGCTGCCGCCGTCACGTTCGATCTCGATGCCGATGGCGTGGCCGAGAACATCGGCTGGGTCGGGCCGGATGACGGTCTGCTCGCCATCGATGCCAATGCCAATGGCACGATCGATGACGGCACCGAGATCTTCTCCGAGGTGTTACTCGGCGGATCCTATGCCGACTCCGTCGAAGCGCTGCGTTCGTTGGATGAGAATGGCGATGGTGTGCTCGACGCCTCCGACGCGGCGTTTGGCGATATCCTCGTCTGGCAAGATGCCGACAGCGACGGCGAGACCGATGCCGGCGAACTCAAGACGCTTGACCAGCGCGGCATCACCGAGATCGATCTCAATACAGTCTCGACCAGCATCGATGCCGCCGGCAACGAGATCTTCGCCGAAGGCAATTTCACCAGGGATGATGGCACGACCGGCAGCTATGTCGGTGTTCATTTCGACCGCGCACCACAGACCCAGCAGCGGCTCGCCGCGGCGAGCCAGATGTCGCTGGTCGCCGGCGTCGCCGCGATCCTGTTCGCGCTTGATGCGGCGGAAGCCGCGAACGTGGCCGAAGTTGCAGCGGTCACACCGCCTCAAAACGGTACGCTGGTGATCGGCAGCGACTTCACCGTAACCTTCACGCCTTATGAAGGCTTCGAAGGCGATGAGCTGGTTGAGCTTGCCATCACGCTCACCGATGGCTCGGTCGAGACCCTCGACTTCGCGCTCGATGTTGCTCCGGCTACAGGCGATAGCGTCACGAGCGATCCGGCAGATACGAGCGATCTTGCTGATGATAGTTCCAACGATGATGCCGGCGCCAGCGCACCGGCCGCGGCCGATCCCGCACCCACGGTCACCACTGCGGATGATGGTGGCGCGGTGATTTATGGCGGCGCTGGCAATGATGTGCTGGTCGGCGGCTCTGGTGATGACTGGATGAGCGGCGGTGCCGGGCTCGACACACTTACCGGCGGTCTGGGTGCGGACACCTTTGCCTTCGATGTGAGCGGTCTCGACGCCATCGATGTAATCACCGACTTCAGCGACGAGGAGGGCGACAGGCTCGACCTTGGCGGTCTGCTCGAAGCGGTCAGCCTCGACGAGCGTAATGTCGATGACCACGTCAAGGCAGTCACCGATGGCGAGAATACGCTGGTCAAGGTCGACCGCGACGGTGCGGATACAGCGCACGATTTTGCTGACGTAGCGGAGTTGAGCGGTGTCACTGACGGCAGCGTCACGATCTTTGATAGTGGCGCCATCGCCCAGGTGCAGGTTCAGGTCGAGACGTCTTAAGCGCGTCTCGATCTCACAATCCCAGCCCCCTTTTCAGCGCAGTGCGAGCTTTGCGAGTGCTGGGCTCGGCTTGGGCTGGCTTGGTGCGACGGGCACGAAGAACCCTCCTGCATCGGCCACCGCCAGAAGGCTGTATTTCTTCGGTGTCTGTTCAACCGGCCGCTTGAGATTGTTGTCCAGCACCAGCTTGGTGCCGTCCCCGGTCCGCACCGCGATGACCGCATGGCCGATGCCGTTTTGGCGATTGCGCAGCACAAGGAGCGCCATATCATCGGTGTCGATGCCCGCATGTGCGAGCAATGCCCAGGCGAGGATCGCGTGATCCTCACAATCCCCGGCGCGCGCCAGGATGGTCTCCTGCGGGCTCGCCCAGACATCATGCCCGATGCGGTCGGCGACGTAGCGGATATGCCGGGTCATGTAGCGCTTCACACTGGCAATGCGCTGACCCCTGGGTTTGTTGCGCAGGGTGCTGATCTGGGTGGCAACACGTTGCAGGGCTGGTGAGGCACAGTCGCCCGCTTCGCACGCCGCAAGCATCTCGCGTGCCGACTGCAGGGCTTCAGACGCCCCGGCCCACCGTCTTGCCAGTGGCAGGCCCTTGGCCTGGGTCAGCCTGATGCCCGAACGGCGCACCCCGCTCTTGGGCGTCACCGGTATTTTGCCCGCAGCATGGGCGCGTAACAGATCAGACGGCCGGGTGAAGCGTCTGGACTCGACGCGAGTCAGACTGCCCGACAGGATCTCATTGGAGAATTCCGATGGCCGCACAACATCGAGCCTGTTGCGCTCAACATACCGCTCGACGGCGGGTTTCGGGCCAAGTTCACTCCGCAGCGCCACTTCCATTGATTGGGTCGGGGTCGTGGCCATCAGCCCTGCGAAAAGGCACAGAGCAGGGATCGCAGCCAAGGCCGCGTTACGCAGTACCAGCATCGTTTACGCCTCCAGCGGGGCGCAAACCTCTCTGGCGTTTACCGCTCTCTGAGAGCCTCTGCCTGCGCCCGTTTGATAGGCTTCAGCAGATAGTCCAGAACCGTCTTATTCCCGGTTAAGATATCGGCCTGAACGACCATTCCCGGTATTATCGGTAAGTCTTCGGTGTCGGTCTCAAGTGACGTTTGATCGGTCTTGATAGTAACTTGGTAATAACTGTTGCCTTCTTCATCGGTGATCGTGTCGGCGCTGATCCGCTCAACACTACCATCAAGACTGCCATAGACCGTGTAGTCATAGGCCGTCACCTTGATCCGCGCCTTCTGGCCGGCATGAATAAAGGCAACATCCTGCGGCGATATTTGCGCCTCAACGAGCAGGGCATCATCAATCGGAACGATCTCGACCAGTGTCGCGCCGGGCTGCACCACGGCGCCGATCGTTGTCAGAGGCACGGCATTGACGATTCCGGTCACGGGGGAGGCGAGCAGTGTCCGCTCAACTTTCTCGTTGAGCCTTTCGATGCTCTCATCCAGCACGGCTAATTCGGAGGCGACTGTCGAGAGCTCTTCTCGGGCTTGCGTCAGATAGTTCGATCGAATGGAGTCAATCCGGGCCTGAGCCTCGCTGATGGAGGCTTGAATGCGTGGCAGGCTCGTCTGCAGCACGGTCCGCTCGCGCACCTCGGTCTGTGCCTGGCGTTCCAGTCGAATGAGTTCCAGCCGAGGCATGGCACCTGATCGCTGCAAACGCCGGGCCATCTCAAGTTCTTGGTCGGTCAGTTCGATGGTGCGGTTCAAGCCTTCTAACTGAGCTTCGGCTTCTGCCATTTCCAGGCGCCGCTGTGCCCGTTGCTGCAAGGCGACATCAATTTCACGTTGAAGCGTGTCGCGGCGGGACAGAAACAGAGCCTGTTCTTGGGCGATCAGCACGTCCGGCACATCAGGGAGCGCACTGAAGTCGGGATCATTATCCTCAATCTCGGCCGTCAGCCGTGCTCGGCGTGCCTGAAGCGAGATGATCTTCTGGCGGACTTCGCCAAGCTCTGAGCGGGCTTGCGTATCGTCGATCAGAAGCAGCCTCTGCCCCAGCTCGACCTGATCGCCCTCGCGGACATAGATCTCGGCGATAACCCCGGGATCCAGCGACTGGATGAGTTGATTGTTTTGCGAGGCAATGAACCGCCCGCTGCCCCGCGTCACTTCCTCCAGCTCCGCGCGTGAGGCCCAAAAGGCAAGAGTTCCTAGTAGCGCAACCACTAGCAGGATGATCGTCAACGAGCGCGTCGACCGGCTACGCTGCAGTGCCATACGGATGTCGTTGGCGAAGACCTCGTCGACTCTGCGCATGTTCAGCCGCCCGCCCGCTGTTTTGCGAGGTCCTTGAGCGTGGCAACTACTTTGTCTTTCGGCCCATCGAGACGGACATGCCCCCGATCAAGAAAGATCAAACGGTCTACCAGGCTAATGACGCTTTCCTTGTGCGTCGCGATCACAAGGGTCGTCCCCGCGGCTGAAATGTTCTTCAGCGCTTCCAGCAGTGCGCGCTCGGATGTGCTGTCCATTGACGCCGTTGGTTCATCCAGAAACAGAACCTCCGGCCGATGAATCAGCGCGCGTGCGATTGACACTGATTGCCGCTGCCCGCCCGACAGATTGCGACCACGTTCGATGATCGGCATGTCGAGCCCCTGGGGATGCTCAGCGGCAAACTCCGATACGCCGGACAAGCTGGTCACTTCAGCAATCTCGTCATCGCTGGCAAAGGGCCTGCCGATGACGATGTTCTCACGCAGCGAACCGGTGAACAGATCCGCTTCCTGCCCGCAATAGACGATGGTTTTGCGGATTTGTGCGAGACTAGCCTGGCCGATGTCACTGCCGTTCAGCAGTACTGTACCTTCGTCGACATCGATCAACCCAGCTGCGGCTTTGCCCAGCGTACTCTTGCCGGAGCCGATCCGCCCGATGATGCCAACCCGTTCGCCCGCAGAGATCGAGAAACTCACGTCTTTGAGCGAGGGTTGTGGTGCACCCGGATAGCTCATCGACACACCCCGGAACGCGACTGCCTGAGTGCCCGGCGCGCGGCTTGACGCAACCTGACTTATCGTCTTGTCAGCTGGGAGCTGCATGATTGCATTAACGCCCTTCAGAGCGGTGCGTGCCTGCGAGAACCGCGACAGCGTCTGGGCAATATTGGCAAGCGGCGCCAGAACGCGGCCGGCCAGGATGTTGGTGGCAATCAGTGCGCCCACTGTAATGGAACCATCCAGAACGAGGAAAACACCCCAGACGATAATGACAACTGAGACGCCCTGCTGGATGATCGACATGGTGGTCAGCGCCATGTTCGACCAGAATCGGGCAGCGGTTGTCGATCGACTGGTGGCGGCAACCGCTCCGTCCCAGGCGCGGCGCAGCCAAGGAGCAGCACCGATTGACTTGACTGTCTCAAGGCCGCCGATTGTCTCGACCAGTACACCGTGTCGCCGCGCGGCATCCGCCTGGCTTTTCTTCACAGCCCGGTCGAGCGGCACCTGGTAAATCAGCGTGAGGATGATGACGATCGGAACGGCCGCGGCAGGGACCAGCGCCAATGGTCCGACCAGTGCCCACATAACGGCGAGGAAGATGGCAATGAATGCCATGTCCATGACCGCCACGACACTGTTGGATGTCAGGATGTCCCTGACATTGTCGAACTCTCGGACCTGGTTTGAGATCACGCCGGTGGATACGGGCTGCGCCTGTAGCCTCAGCGCCAAGAGATGATCGAACAGCCGCCCGGAGATTGCCATATCGACCCGGCGTCCAGCCTGATCGACAATGCTCGAGCGCATGAGCTTCATGATAAAATCAAACAGGATGGCGATGCCAATGCCGGCCGTCAGCGCCCATAGTGTGGGGATCGCCAGATTGGGGATAACCCGATCGTACACGTTCATCACAAACAGCGGGCTGGCCAGAGCAAGGATGTTGACTGCGAGCGAGGCCAGCGCGACCTGCCCGTAGTCCGGCCAGAAATGCGACACGGTGTGCCAGAACCACCGGGCTCCGCCTGTTTGGTCAGTTCTTACGCCGCCAAACCCGTCTTGAATGTCGGTTTCGCCAATATTTGTGACTCCGCTGGGCGTCAGGAACAGGCAATAGCCGCTGTAGTCCGAGCGGAGTGTGTCCAGGTTTACAAAGCGCGAGTATCGACCGGCCTCTGCTGCAAAGATCTCGGCGCGGCGGCCACTCGCAATTCTGTGCAGAACGATGGCTTGGCCGGACTTGGAAAACAGCACCACCGGAAAGGTGAGGGCCGGAATGCGATCGATTGATAATCCGTCGATCCGTCCGGCTAGGCCGATCTTCTCGGCCGCCTCGAGAATGGCGCCGTGGGAGATCGAGGCGTCGTCTGCCGGAAGCCGCGCTAGCAGATCGTCGCGGTTGGCAGCAATCCCGTGGAATTGGGCAACACGCACGAGAGCCTCAGCCAGGCCGGGGTTGCTCCGGATCGTGGCATCATCGGCGGTGAGATCGATATCAGTCTCGGCTAGTGTCTCCGCTGCAATTGAGGAGGGATGCTCCGTCATCGGATGTCCAAGCCCCAAGAGCGGAAGTACTGATCGGCATGAAGCAATGCAGATCAGAGTTCGCGGTTCACAAGTACAACATCAAAGGCCAAGCTGAGAGTTGTCAGCATCGCCGATAGGCATATTGGCGGCAAGCTTTCAAGAGCAAAAGTTACCTTAAAGGTAAACGGTATCGCTCCCGATCGTTACTCTGTCAGCGGTTTGATGTTGAGGCCCTGTCCGAACGCATAGCCATGTGCGCTTGCGGGTTCTGCCATGGGCTCGGCCTCGAAGGCGGTCCCGACCCCAAAATGCCGCACCAGGACGCCCATCGCCGCGATCGTCTCGAACCGTGCAAACAGCGCAATGGTCTCCGCGCTGGCCAGCTCGATCTGGGCATTGAACCGGTTGCCTTCCGCGTTCAGCAGGTCGAGATAATCGCGCAAGCCAGCATCATATTCTTCGCGATAGGCCTCGATCAGCGCCCGCGCCGCCTCGATCTGGTTGCGAAGCGCATGGATGCGCTGGTCGATCGCGCCCATCGTCACCCACGCCTCGCGCACCGCCTGGTCAACATCCAGACGCAGTCGGTCGAGCCGGATCTGTTCGGCCACGATGCGCTCGTTCTGCTCATCCTTGCGGGCCGCATCGATGCCGCCATTGAACAGGTTCCAACTCGCCCCCAGCCGGAAGCTGAAATCATTGTTGCGCCCCTGAACACCATCGAGATCCTCACCCAGCGTCGCCGCACTATCGAGCGTCACCCGCGGCAGAAAATCGCTGTCGACCCGGGCCCGGTCGCGCTCAAGCGCATCGATGTCGGACTGTGTCGCCGCAAGCGCGGGATGATTGGCCCGCGCCCGGTCGATGGCCGTCTGCAGCTGGTGCGGAATACCCTTGGGATAGCGGACACCATGCAGCCGCCCGGGCTTGCGGCCGACAAGGTTGATGAATTGGGCTTCGACAACCCCGAGCGCCCGCAGCACATCGCCAACAATCGTCCGCACCGCGGCCAGCCGCTCGCGCGCCTGCGCCACATCGCCAGCCGGCGCCCGCCCGCCGGCAAACGCGGTCTGGATCTGGCTGAGATATTCCTGATGGGTCGCGATGCTGCGCCGTGCCACCGCAAGGATCTCCCGGTGCCGCATCACATCGAGATAGGCTTCCACCGTCTCCAGCGCGACCAATTCGGACTGCTCCAGCACACGGATGGCTGACGCGTTGATCCGCGCGATCTGGCCATACACCGCGTTGGCCCGGTCGAACCCGTTAAACAGCACCAGTTGCGCTCTCGAATCGAACTGCTTGTTGCTCTGCCAGTTGGCGTTAGACGCCAGAGCCAGCGAGTTCGGCCGGTCGACGAACTGCTCGCCGATGAACCCCGAGACATCCAGCGTCGGCAGATAGCGGCCGGTCTGCTGGCGCAGTTGGGCATCGGCAATTCGCCGCTCCGCTGCAGCCTCGCCCACCCGCGGGTGGTTCTCTACCGCAAGACGAACCGACTCACTCAGCGTCAGACCGCCCGCATGGGCTGGCTGGACGGCGAGACAGAAAAGCGCGGCAGCTGCTGCCGCAACCACCCGATATGAGCCAGAAAAAACCATTGAAAACAGTATGCGCCCAGATTCTCCAAGTCGCACAATACCAACCGCCAGAGCCCGGTAAACCGCTTTCCCCCAAACGCGAAGAGCCAGACACCGTATTCATCACAACGTTGCACCAGCGCAACAAAATGACCGCGAAAAATGGCTGAATTTTCAGTTCAGAACGGCCGATTGGCGGAACGTGCTAGTGCGTTTGTCCTTATTGTCGCTGCCCGCTATCGCCGGCGCAGGCATCAAATCCGTTATTTACGCTCCAAATTCTAGACCGCCGCGGGGCCATTTCCTTTTGCCATTGAAGCACACGGTCAATCTTCGCGCACAATTGTGCTAGGCCGCGATGCAAAGGCTGCTCGGCCAACTGCCGACGGTTCAACCGCCAGCCAATCAGTAGGATCGGGGACTTCGAACACTGGTCGGAGTGGCA
>JBCDCP010000105.1:0-9848 GCA_039181495.1 Pseudomonadota bacterium
CATCAGCACAGTTTTGTCAGCAGGACCTCTAACCCAGCTTTTCCAGTCGGATCGAATACGGGCTTTATGAAGTGACGTCTGCTGAGAATGACTTTGGACCGCAGCCAGGCGAGAAATTGATCTTCGCCGACAAGCTTGCGCCTGAAGCGTTTGAGAAGGCGAAGCTGGGTTTCAAAAGACTGCGCGACATTACGGCCGACGAGCTTGCGGCCGTCACTTGCGCCCATCCGCTGCGCGGGCAGGGCTACGATTTCGATGTTCCCCTCATGGACGGCGACCATGTAACCGATGACGCGGGCACCGGCTTTGTGCACACCGCGCCGGGCCATGGCCGTGAGGATTTCGAGATCTGGATGGACAATGCTCGCACGCTTCAAGAGCGTGGCATCGACACCACGATTCCCTACACCGTCGGCCCAGACGGACGCTTCACGGGGGATGCACCGGGCTTTGAAGGCGAAGAGGTGATCACCGCGAAGGGTGAAAAGGGCAAGGCCAATGAGGCGGTGATCAAGGCGCTGATCGGCCGGGATATGCTGTTTGCCCGCGGGCGGCTGAAGCACACCTATCCGCACTCCTGGCGTTCGAAGAAGCCGGTGATCTTCCGCAACACGCCGCAATGGTTCATTGCGATGGACTCCGATTTCACCGCTACGGACGGCAAGACAGCGACGCTAAGAGACCGCGCACTGGCCTCCATCGATGACACCCGCTTCGTCCCGGGTGCGGGTCAGACCCGGCTGCGTGCGATGATCGAGCAGCGGCCCGACTGGGTCATTTCGCGCCAGCGCGCCTGGGGCGTGCCCATCACCGTCTTCGTCCATAAGGAATCGGGAGACGTGATCCCGAACGCTGGCTTCAATGGGTCCGAGGAACTCGTGAACCGGATTTTTGACGCCTTCAGCAAGGAAGGTGCTGATGCGTGGTTTCTGGATGGGGCCAAGGAACGCTTCCTCGATGGCCTCATCGCCGACACCGATGAGTGGGAGAAGGTCGACGACATTCTCGATGTTTGGTTCGAGTCAGGTTCCACCCATGCCTTCGTTCTTGAGGATCGCCACGATCTCAAATGGCCGGCGGACGTCTATCTTGAGGGCACCGACCAGCATCGGGGGTGGTTCCACTCATCCTTGCTGGAAAGCTCCGGTACCCGCGGCAGGGCGCCCTATGACGCGGTCATCACCCATGGCTTCACCATGGATGAGGAAGGCCGCAAGATGTCCAAATCGCTCGGCAATGTGGTCGTCCCGCAGAAGGTTGTGGAACAGTTCGGCGCCGACATCCTGCGCGTCTGGACGGCAACGGTCGACTATGCCGATGACCAGCGGATCGGCGATGAGATCATCAAGTCCTGCGTCGACTCCTATCGCAAGCTGCGCAATACCCTGCGCTGGATGCTGGGCAATCTGGCGCATTTCAACGATGGCGAGCGGGTTGCATTCGCCGACATGCCGGAGCTCGAACGGCTGATGCTGCACCGGCTGGCCGAGCTCGACCCGGTGATCCGCCAAGCCTATCGCGATTTCGATTACAAACGCGTGTTCCAGACCCTATTCAACTTCGCCACGGTCGATCTGTCTGCGTTCTACTTCGACATCCGCAAGGACGCGCTCTACTGCGATCCGATCTCAAGCAAGCGCCGCAAGGCTTGCCTCACCGTGCTCGACCATCTGTTCGATTGCCTGGTCACTTGGTTGGCGCCAATTCTGTCCTTCACCATGGAGGAGACGTGGCTCGCCCGCTATCCAAGCGATGATGGTTCAGTGCACTCGCAGACCTTCTACGAGGTACCGGCTGATTGGCGCAATGAAGAGCTGGCCGCGCGCTGGCACAAAGTGCGACAGGTCCGTCGCGTCATCACCGGCGCATTAGAGATCGAACGGGCAGCCAAGACGATCGGCTCAAGCCTTGAGGCCGCACCCATCGTGCACATCTCCGATGCCGGTTTGCTGGCCGCGGTCGAGGGGCGCGACATGGCCGATATCGCCATCACATCCGACCTGACTATTGTGGCGGGCGATGGCCCGACCGGCGCTTTCCGCATGGATGAGGTTTCCGGCGTCGCGGTTGAGTTCACCCGAGCATCGGGCCGCAAATGCGCCCGGTCTTGGAAGATCACCCCCGAAGTGGGTCAGGACCCCGATTATCCGGACATCACGCCGCGTGACGCCCAAGCCATGCGTGAACGGATTAACGCCGGTCTCGACGGCTGATCATGAGATAGAGCGCGGACATGCAGCTCAGCGTCTGGTCACCCCATGCGAAACTCGTCGCAATTGTCGCCGCGACTGTTTTTGGCGTCGATCAACTGACCAAGCTGTGGATCCTGTTTGGGCTCGGTCTCTTGGAAGTGGGTCAGATTCCGCTGTTACCGTTCTTCGATCTGACGATGGTCTGGAACTACGGCATCTCCTACGGCCTGTTCCAGCAGGATGGTAATCTGGGGCGTTATGTTCTGGTCGCCATCAAGATCATTGCCGCTTTGGCCTTGTGGTTCTGGGCTGGTCAGACCCCATCGAAGCTAATGCGCGTGGCGATGGCCTGTATCATCGGTGGTGCATTGGGAAATGCTGTCGATCGGGTTGCCTATGGCGCGGTTGCTGATTTCGCCCACCTGCATTGGGGTGAGTTCTCTTGGTATGTCTTTAACGTTGCCGATGCTGCGATCGTTGTCGGTGTCCTGCTAATGTTGTATGACGCGTTCGTACGGGGTGAGCAAAAGCCGGCTGACGCCTGAGCGCGGCAAACGGCCACATTGGCGCCAAACTGTGCCGATAGCAGCCTCGTTGTGATAAAGTCCCTGCGGACCGGGCTGGGTATGGCTTTGAATTCGACTCGCAAATTTTTTGGTATCACCTCTGCGGCTTGCAGCGTACTGATGCTGGCTGCCTGCTCCTCATCGGGCCCCGATCAAGGTCAATTCCAACGCGTTGATTCCGGTGAACGACCGGACCTTCTGGTGTTGATGGGAATGCGTGCGCCGCCAAAGCCGGAAATCGAGTACCGTCCGAGATCGCCGCTGGTGCTGCCCGGCAGTACAGCAGGGCTACAGGCGCCGGAAGAAGGCAGCGCCGTACCGCAAGACTTCCCGGTCGATCCGGAAATAGAGATCGCCAGAGAACGTGCTGATCGGGATCAGGCCCTTGTGGACAGCCAGCAGGACGTCGTTCAGCGTGGCGGTATCATGACACCCGAGGAAGTCGAGGACTGGGAAAACCGCGTTGGCAGCACAGGGCGTGGACGCGCGAACGTGCTGACCCGGATTCTCAACCCGCGCGAAATGCGCGAACGGCAGTTGGCGCAAGCTGATCCCGAATCTGAACCCGAACGGCAGGTGCTGTCACAGCCGCCAGAAGGATACCGTCGAATCCAGCCCGACCAGGATGGGAACTACACCCAGCCTGAACTGGAACAGGAGTCCGAACGCCGCTGGTGGCAGGTCTGGCGTTAGGGTCCATGGCGCTTTTCCCGCGCTTCAACGGCACGCCCAATTCCACAAACAATCGTGATTGACGTCTGTCCTGCGTCCGCAGGATATGACCGTTTCTTCATTTGCGGCATGAGGTGCGGGGCTTATATGCCAACCTGACCGTAGCGTGCTGGTGATCGCGCTGTCCTGGCGATCGTTTATTATGTTCGCTGCCAACACCCTGTCTCCGCAAAGGTGACTCCATGTCGCTCCACACATCCATGTCCCCATCGCTGGTCTCCCTTTTGAGAGCGACGGCCTTTTTGGCCGTTGTGGCCCTGTTTGCCGCACAACCGCAGGCCGCCCAAGCCTTCGCTCCCGATATCGAGACCTTCACACTTGAGAACGGCATGGAAGTTGTGGTTGTGCCGGACCGACGAGCTCCAGTGGTTACCCACATGGTGTGGTATCGCGTCGGGTCGGCTGATGAGCCGCTGGGTCAGTCCGGCGTTGCTCATTTCTTCGAGCACCTGATGTTCAAGGGCACCGAAGACAATCCAGGAGATGCCTTTTCGCGTTTCATTTCCTCGGTCGGCGGCCAGGAGAACGCTTTTACCTCCTCGGACTACACAGCCTATTTTCAGCGCGTCGCACGCAACTATCTAGGCGACATGATGCGGTTCGAAGCCGACCGGATGACCAATCTCACGCTCACCGAAGAGGTCGTGGAGACCGAGCGCGGCGTGATCATCGAAGAGCGCAACAGCCGAACCGACAACAACCCCTCGGCACAGCTCGGAGAAGCATTGTCCGCCACCTTGTGGTTCGAGCATCCATATGGACGCCCGGTCATTGGCTGGATGCACGAAATCGAGGCCATCACGCTCAATAATCTCCTCGATTTCTACAAGCGCTTCTACACCCCCAACAACGCGATCCTGATTGTCGCCGGCGATGTCAGCGCTGAGGAAGTCCGCACCCTGGCCGAAGAGCACTACGGCAAGATCGAACCGCGCGCCGAGGTCAGCCGGGAACGGGTGATTGAACCCGTACATCGCACGCATCGGCGAGCGGAATTGCGCAGCGCACTCGCAAGCCAGCCTTCACTGCGGCGCACCTATGTTGTGCCAAGCTTCAACACCGGTGCCGATGGCGAAGGTGAAGCGATCGATCTGCTCGCAGATATCCTTGGCGGCGGCAGCACCAGTCATCTCTACAAACGGCTGGTGAAAGAGCGACAGATCGCGGTTTCCGCCGGTGCCTATTATCGTGGCTCCGCTCTCGACGACACAGAGCTGATGGTGTTCGCCACGCCGGCACCGGGCACATCGCTTGCCGAGCTCGAAGCAGCTGTTGATGAAGAGATCGCAGTGCTGCTGGATGAGGGTTTTGAGGAATCCCAGCTCGATCGCATCAAGAGCAGAATGCTGGCAAGCGCGATCTATGCGCGGGATAGCCAGAGTTCCATGGCGCGTATCTTCGGCATTGCGCTGACAACCGGTGGGACGGTCGAAGAGGTGCTCGGGTGGCCCGACCAGCTCAAGGCTGTCACCGCGGATCAGATTCTCGAAGCAGGCAAAACCTACCTGCAGCTCGAACGTGCAGCGACCGGCTATCTGATCCCCGAACCGGCCCAGAATGCAGGCACGCAACCCTCGGGCAATCGTTCCTGACGGCCGCTCTGCGCCGACCAGAAGAACACCTCAAGAATTGGACGCTACTCGGATGCTGTTTCACATCTCAAAGACATGGAATGCCCGCGGATTATGCACTGCAGCGGCAACCTTCCTCGCCGCTGCACTTACGGTCATTGTTGTCAGCCGCCCAGCGAAGGCGATCGAAATCGAGCGCGTGACGACCCCGCTTGGAATCGAGGTATGGCTTGTCGAAGAGAACACGCTGCCGCTGATTGCCATGAACTTCGCGTTCAAGGGCGGTGCTGCACAGGATCCGGCGGAAACGCCCGGGGTGGCCAACTTCCTGTCCGGCATTCTGACAGAAGGTGCAGGCGATTTGGATGCCGAAGCATTCCAGACGCGCCTCGAAGAACTTGCCGTACGGATGTCTTTTTCTGCCAGCCGCGATAGTTTTTCCGGCTCACTGCGGACGCTGTCCGAACAGCGCGATGCGGCCTTTGAAATGCTCGCGCTTGCTTTGAATAGTCCGCGATTTGATCAGGATGCGATCGATAGGCTCCGTGGGCAAGTTGCCGCCAGCATCCGCCGTGATTTGACCAACCCCAATGCGATCGCTGGTCGGGCCTGGTCCGAGACACTGTTTCCCGAACACCCCTATGGCCGCCCTGTGAAGGGCACGATGGAGTCTGTCGCGAATATCAATGCCGACGTATTGAGTGCCTTTCAAACACGGGCCCTGTCCCGCCAGAACCTTGTCATTGGCATTGTTGGGGATATCAGCGCGGAAGATCTCAAGCCGCTTATCGACAAGACGTTCGGCGGCCTTCCTGAAGAATCCGGACTCCAGGCCGTCGACCAGGTCGTGTTGCCTGCTGAGGGTTTTAGCAAGGATATCGAGCAGCCGCTTCCACAGACCATCATCCAGTTCGGTCTGCCAGGGCTGGAGCGCGATGATCCGGATTTCATTCCCGCCTTCGTGCTCAACCACATCCTCGGAGGTGGCAGCTTCACCTCACGGCTGTGGAACGCGGTGCGCGAGGAACGCGGCCTGGCATATTCGGTTTACAGCTACCTCAATCCCATGGATCACGCCGCATTATGGGTCGGCGGTACGGCAACCAGCACCCAGCAGGCCGAGCAGGCTCTTGAGATCATCAAGCAAGAGATCGCCCGCATTGCCGAGAACGGCCCGACCGAAGAAGAACTGGCCGACACCAAGCGCTACCTGATTGGCGCTTTTCCGTTGCGGTTTGACACCAACAGCCGGATTGCCCAGCAACTTGTCGGCTATCAGATCGACGATCTGGGTATCGACTACTTCAATCGGCGCAACGGGCTGGTTGAGGCAGTGACGCTTGATGATGTCAAACGCGTTGCTCAACGGCTCTTCGAAAAACCCGACCTGTTCGTGGTCACGGTCGGGCAGAGCACAACAGGCGGCTGAGCTTAAACGACAAACGGGCCCCTGATCCGGCCGCGAGGCTCTTGCTTCGGTCGCGGTCAGCAGCCACGGTAGAGACGATCATCCGCGTCTTGCGAATCGGATCGTCTTGCAATGGCTGACCTGGCGTTCTCGCATCTTGCGCGTTTGCCCTATCATCAGGATCTGACAGGCTGCCTTGCCGAGACCGTCGGTGGCGATGGCCTGCATGCGACGGATTTTGCAGAACACTTGACCATCGCCGGCGAAGCCGTTGTCTGGCTTGAGGCTCAATACGCGGCGCGTAGCCTGCCGCTCCTGACTTGCCCGGACCTGACGGACGATTTGGCCGACATCGATGAGGTCGCCGCTTGGCTCGCAGATGGCATGGATGACGTTGTCTGCCTGGGAACTGGCGGATCCAGCCTTGGTGGGCAGTCGCTCGCCCAGGCGGCGGGGTGGCGGCACCCGGTGGCAGGCGATTTTCGTCCACGCCCACGGCTGCATTTCCTCGACAATCTCGACGGCGCAAGCATGGCCGCCGCGCTGAACGCTCTGAACCTGTCGAGGACGCGCTTCTTCGCAGTTTCGAAATCCGGCGGCACCGGTGAAACGCTGATCCAGCTCATTGCCGTCCTCTCGGCGCTGGCTGAGGCCGGGCTTTCGCCTTCTGATCATATTGTCGCGGTCACCGAACCGGGTGAGGGTAACAAGCTGCGTAGCTTGCTGGAGCCCGAAGGGGTGCGGATCGTTGATCACATGGAAGGTCTCGGCGGACGCTTCGTCGCGCTGTCCAATGTCGGACTGATCCCAGCCAAACTTGCGGGCGCTGACCCTGCCGCTGTCCGCGCCGGAGCACGCGCCGTCCGCGATCACTGCCTTGCCGGTGTCGCCACCGACATTGCCGACGTTCCGCCGGCCACTGGTGCCGCCGTCGCGGTCGGATTGATGCGCGAGCAGGGTGCCACGCTGAATGTCCTGATGGGTTATGGCGATGGCTTCGAACGTCTGACCCGCTGGTGGGTTCAACTTTGGGCCGAGTCGCTGGGCAAGGAAGGTCTGGGTCTGACCCCGGTGGGTGCCATCGGACCCGTCGATCAGCACAGCCAGCTGCAACTCTTCCTCGATGGCCCACGCGATAAGTTGGTCACCCTGCTGATGCGGAATGGCTCAGGCGAAGGTCCATTGCTGGATACCGATCTTGCCAAGCGAGCCGGCGAACCGGGCTTTGCCGGCAAGCATGTCGGTGATTTCGTCTGGGCGCAGCAATGCGCCACTGCCGACACGCTGATCCGCAATGGCCGCCCCGTCCGCCGCATCATCGTCTCTGAATCGAGCGAACAGACACTCGGCGCGCTGATGATGCACTTCATGCTCGAGACCATCATCGCGGCGCATGTTCTCGGGGTGAACGCGTTCGACCAACCCGCGGTCGAGGAAGGCAAGGTGCTGGCCAAATCCTATCTCGCGGGCGAGGCGGGCAGCGCATGACCATCATCCGGCTGCCTGATCATGTCATTGACCAGATCGCCGCCGGTGAGGTCATCGAGCGACCGGCCAGTGTCGTCAAGGAGCTCACGGAAAATGCCATCGATGCCGGTGCGACACGCATCGATGTGGCCATCGAAGGTGCTGGCAAACGGCTGATCCGGGTGATCGATGACGGCGCGGGCATGGACTCAGAAGGTTTGAGACTGTGTGTCGAGCGCCATGCCACCTCGAAGCTCGATCCCGACGCGCCGATGAGCATCTCCGCGCTCGGCTTTCGCGGCGAGGCACTGCCCTCGATTGGATCGGTGGCGCGCCTGTCAATCAGGTCGAAGCGGCAAGGCGGAAGCGATGCCCACGAGATCATTGTCGACAACGGTCGGCCGCCGGAGCTGAAGCCCGCGTCACTGGGTGGTGGAACCGTGGTTGCGGTTGAGAACCTGTTTCAATCGGTGCCCGCGCGGCTGAACTTCCTTAAATCCGATGGCGCGGAAAACCAGGCTACGGTGGATATTCTGCGCCGGCTGGCGCTGGCCCACCCCGGCATTGCGTTTTCGTTAGCCGCCGATGGCCGGGTGCTGCTCGATGCGCCCCCGACAATCAAAGCCGGACTGATCGATCGGATACGCGGCGTTCTTGGCGGCGACTTTGCTGACAATGCCCTGTCGATCCGGGCCGAGAAGGACGGTGTGGCGCTGACCGGCCTTGCTGGCCTGCCGACCTACCACAAACCCTCCACGCGCTGGCAGTTCCTGTTCGTCAATGGCCGGCCGGTGCGCGATAGGCAGCTGATATCCGCGATCCGCGCCGGCTATCTCGATGTCATGGCGCGCGACAAGTTTCCCTTTGTCTGCCTGTTCCTGACGCTTGATCCGGACCGCGTCGACGTCAACGTCCATCCAACCAAAGCAGAAGTGCGATTTCGCGATCCGGGACTTGTACGCGGGCTGATTGTCTCCGCCCTGCGCAATGCGTTCGCGACCCACGGACCGGCGACTGCGCGGGCCGATCTGTCGCGGCGGGTTTCCATGCCCGCGCCCCATTCACTGCGTGAGCAAACCGGCAATCGTGGGTTTGGCGAAGGCGAGCAACGGCGCTTCGGTGGTTTTGCACCACTTCCGGGCGAACCCGGGAGCGCGTCGGCACCGATGCCGCAGTCCGAGCCCGCATCCTTCGCCCCTGCGGCCTATGCGGCACCGGACGAGGCGACACTGGCCGATCCCGACGGCTTTCCGCTTGGTGCCGCGCGGGCCCAGCTGCATGAGACCTACATCGTCGCTCAGACCGATGACGGCATCGTGCTGGTCGATCAGCATGCCGCCCATGAGCGCCTGGTCTATGAGCGGATGAAGGCGGCACTGGCCGAGAACGGTGTTGAGCGCCAGGCGCTGCTAGTGCCGGAAATCGTTTCCATGGACCCAGCCGATTGCGCGCGGCTCTGCGAACACGCCGAGGCACTGATGCCTCTTGGGCTGGTCATCGAGAGTTTTGGGCCCGATGCGGTCTGCGTCCGTGAGGTGCCATCCATGCTTGGCAAGGCGGACATACAGGCACTGGTGCGCGGCATCGCCGACGATATCGCCGAGCATGGTGGTTCGGTGCTGCTCGAAGACAAGCTGCACGCCATTGCCGCCACAATGGCCTGTCACGGCTCGGTGCGCGCCGGTCGCCGCCTGCGTCCCGAAGAGATGAATGCGTTGTTGCGTGACATCGAGGCGACCCCCAACGCCAGCCAGTGCAACCACGGCCGGCCGACCTTCATCCGCCTCAGCCTCGATGAGATCGAGAAGCTGTTCGGGCGGCGGTGAGGGCCAGGTCCATGGACCGTGCATTCATATTTGACGTTTTCGGCAGTCTGGTTGATTGGCGCGAGGGCGTTGCCACCGTTGCTGGC
>JBCDCP010000106.1:0-9727 GCA_039181495.1 Pseudomonadota bacterium
CTTCAACCACCGGTTCAAAGGCAGCGACCGCGCTGCCGACGGTATTGACGTGCAGCGCGCTGATCTTGCCGCTCACCGGCGCCCGCAGTTGCACACGTTCGACCGCCTGTTTGGCCGCTTCAAGCTGTTGCTCGATCTCCAGTCGCTCAGAGCGAACTTTCGACAACTCGCTGGCGACCTGTTCCTCGAAGTCCCGATCGAGCTTCATCAGACGTCCGCTGGCCTCATCAATCCGCAAGGGCAGAGACTCAGCCCGGGTCGTCAATCGCGATTTCTCGCCGGCCATGCGCGCTTCGGTCCGCTCGAGCTCCATGAGAACCGTCTTGCGCCCATACCCCTTGTCAGCCAGCGTGCGCCGCAGGCTGATTTCCTCGCCGATACTGTCGAGTTGCTGGTCGATGGCGGCCAACTCACCGGAAATGCCTGCCCGCTCCTCGTCCAACTGGTAGATTTGTGTCTTGAGCACATCTCGATCATTGGCGAGCCGGCTCTGGCGCACCGCAAACTCTTGCTCCTGATCGGCAATGAGTTGGCGGATGCCCAGACTATCTGGCTTCCCATCGAGTTTCTGAAGGTTGAGGGCGACGGTCTCCGGCCATTCGATGCGATCCGCTGATTGCGCTTCCGCCGCCAGTCTCGTCTGTCGGATATCCAGCGCCAGCAACCGCGCTTCGAGCTGATCTCGCCGCGCCCGCTCCGCAATGTCGTCGAGCACAACCATGGTCTGGCCGACCACAACGGTCTCGCCTTCCTGGATGAGGATCTCGGCAATGACGCCACCGCTCTCATGCGCGACTGTTTGCGCATGCCCGTCTTTGGCGACAATTCCGGTCGCGATTACAGCACCGCTCAGCGGAACGCTGGCCGCCCAGACGCCGAAGCCACCGAAGAAGGTCAGAAGGGCAAGACCACCCGCCAGCGCGATGCCGCGCACCGACGTCACGCGCCGTTCCCGCTGATCCTGAGCAACGCCACTCATGCTGGCATCTCCGCATCTGGCCGGACATTGGGCCGAGTGCCCGGGCTCGCGCTGTCATGGCGACGCGGCCGCCTTTCAGCCAAAGCCGAGGGCTGAGGCTCCACCGTTTTCGTCGTTGCACCAGCGTTTGCCGGAGTGGCCCGTGATGATCGCGTGCCGACTTGCGAGATCACGCCATGCTGTAGAACGACAATCTGGTCAGCGATGTCGAGAATGGGCTGGCGTTGCGTCACAACAAGCACAGCGCGATTCTGTTCGCGTGCCTCTGTGAGTACCTGTTGAAGCGCCTGTTCTCCGTGCCTGTCGAGATGCGCATCGGGCTCGTCGAGGATCAGGATGGGCGGATCGCCATAAAGACTTCGAGCCAGCGAAATACGCTGGCGTTGTCCGCCGGACAGGGCCACCCCGCCCTCGCCGATTGGCGTTTCATAGCCTTCCGGCAGACCACCGATGAGGTCGTGGCAGCGGGCGCGGTTCGCCGCCTCAACCACCGCGGATGCATCAGCGCCTGGATCAAACCGCGCGATGTTCTCAGCAACGGTGCCATCGAACAGCTGACTGTCCTGTGCGACATAGCCGATCGCAGCGCCCAATTGCTGAGGGTCCCAATCGGCGACGCGGAAGCTATCCACCCTCACCTCACCCGATTGCGGCATCAGCGCACCAGCCGCGATCCGCAGAAGCGTCGACTTGCCGGCACCGCTTTGGCCTAACATGACAACAATCCGCCCTGGCTTCAGTTCGAGCGAGGCGCGCAGTAGGACCGGTCTTGTCTGTGCGCCTGGCGGTGATGGGTCAAAACCCACCTCATCAATAACAAGCTGACCTGTCGGTTCCGGCAGTCGCGTTTGCATCACATCGTTGGCGGTCGATCGGACGGCCTCGCCGATCCGCGCTGCTGAAACACGCGCCTGGCCTAGCTGCCGCCAGCCACCAATTAGCTGTTCGATCGGCATCAGAGCACGGCCTGATACGATGCTCGCTGCAAAGATCAGACCGACGGACAGGTTCTGCCCTATCACCAGGTAGGCACCGATGCCGAGTATCGCGATCTGGATGGCCTGACGTCCAAAACGGACCACGCCGAAGAAACCGGAATTGATCCGCGCCAGATCATCGGCCTGCGTGGCCGCATCAAGCGCCTTGTCACGCCAGCGTCCGAGCAGCGCCGCACCCATTCCCAGCGCACGAACATCTTCCACCCGTTCCACAGCTTGCGTGGCGCAACCGTGAGCGCGGCCGTGACCGTCCAGCGCACTACTCTGCGGCGTGCGAGCAACCAGCTCGTTGGCAATTGCCAGCCCAACCAGCAACGCAGCACCGGCGACACCGATCGATCCCAGCACCGGGTGCGCCAGGAAGAGGATGCCGAGAAAAAGCGGCACGAAAGGTAAATCGAAGAGGCCAACAAAGACGCGGCTGGCAAGGAACTGCCGGACAATGCCCACATCGCGGATCAGCGTCTTGTGAATCGGAGCTGCGATCTGCCTGTTTCTCGAAAGTGCTGACAACAGGGCCGACGTAACCGTGAGATCGTATCGTGCGCTGAGGCGTTGCGCCAGCATCGAGCGCAGAGACTCCATCAAGCCGAACAGCGCCAGTGCAGCAACGGCAATAAGTGTAAGATAAACAAGGGTTTCAAGACTGTTGCTTGACAACACCCGATCATAGATTTGCATCAGGTAGATGGGCATCGCCAACAGCAGCAGATTGGCTGCGACCGATAGCGCAAGCAGCAACGCCAGATGGCCGCGCGGAAGCTCGTTTCCGCGCAGCGATGGCATAATGCCTCCGACTGACCTTGGCGACATGTCTCAGGACCCGGTTCCGCTGATCGAGCCCCATTATCGGGACGCGCTGTGGCGGCGCCAGTGAAGTCCTAATTTTCGGTTAATCGGTGGATGTTGGGCCGTTGGATTTTCTGGCGGCCGAGGCACGTCACTCAGTCGACGGTGATGAGGTAGACCGACCAGACCCAAAGCGCTTCGTCATCACTGCTGATCGGTGCTTCGCCGCTCTCATACATCAGCCATGCCGGACCACGTCCGCCAATGCCGAGCGGTTCTCCGTCCGCCTCGATGGCCAGAACCCAATCGCGGGTCTTCCTTTCAACCGGATCGAGCGTCACCGCATAGCCATCAAGAGCCACCAGACCGACAGTGGCACCATCAGCCACACCGGCCTTCTTCAGAACATCGCTGAGGCGCGGCCCCTTGGCGGTGATTTTCTTCGTCCAACCTTCGGCAGCGGCGGTGATCTCGACCTGTGGCAGCGCCCGCAGGTCTGAAGCCGTAAGGGAATGGCCATTGGTGAATGCATTGTCGCTGAACGCAAAGAAGGCGTCATTGAACGCCTCAAATACCGGCCGGTTAACCGAAACGTTCTCGCCTGCGATGGTCAGGATCGTCGGCTCCTCGGCTGCAAAACTCCGCGACGGACCACTCAGGAGGCTGAAAAGTGTTGCTGCAGCAAGTAGCCCTGTGGCGACGGACAGGGTTGCCCCTGATCGGCGCATCACCGCTGGGCCCAACGTGATCTGACCTGAAATGCCCGATCGGGATTACGGTAGAAGCCGTCATGCCGAGCTGCGGCGCTTTCGGTGGGACGATGCAGCCGGATAGCGTTGGCATTGCTCCATTCGGCGCGGAACAGAATCATGTGGTTAAGCATCGTCATCTCCCAAGAGCGCATCGGTGTAGGCTCAAGATAGGGAGTGTTTATGGCGCTTGATGTGCAGAACTGCACACAACGGTTCACGGACACTCAATTCCACTGAAAACAGCCAGCATGGCGGCCAAACTTGGGCTCCACTGAGCCGCACAAACAAAAAAGGCGGGACACGCGGCCCCGCCTTCCCGGTCCCTAAGGACGAATTCGGTCACGCAGCGGAGAGATTGTCCGCAGCCGACTTGCCCGAACGGGCGTCCTGAACAACTTCGTAGTTGATCTTCTGACCATCGGTCAAAGTACCAAGGCCTGCGCGTTCAACTGCCGAAATATGGACGAAGACGTCAGAGCCGCCTTCTTCTGGCTCGATGAAGCCATAACCCTTTGTGGCGTTGAACCACTTCACAGTACCTGTTGCCATTGTCGTGTCCCTTTTTCATCACGCATTGACAGGCGACCAAACCGGGCCGCATTCCGATCGATAATTCTGGTGGTGTGGACCGTCATTGCGTGCGGGCGACCGCACGAGAGAGTGCCGCTAGGCCAAAACGTCGATAAACGCCGACATAGTGCGTGATTGTGTCAACGGCAAGACGATTTTTTTGCCGAAATGGACAAGTTTTGGGCAGATCGCTGGGCTCAAACCGGCACACCGTTGGCGTGCACCGCCACCGGGGGCTCAGAGAACATGGAGCCCCAAATGCGATGCTAAGGCGAAAACAGAGTACAGATTTCGGGGCCAAAAGCATGCATCCGGCGAAGCTATATCGGGGAGAATGCGCAGCAGGGACTTGCGGGCAAGTCGCTGATTTGCTTGTGGTTCATCTGTCCAACCAAGACGCTGTCTAACGCCGATTGATGACCCAGCAACCACCGACACTGAAAGTACGACGGCTGATTGTCCCGCTTGCCGCCAGCAGCCGAACGAGGTCGCTGATGTCGGAACCCTTGAGCTTTGATGTTCCCGCTGGCGAGATTCTGGCGGTGGTTGGGCCTGAGAACAGCGGAAAGACGGCCCTATGCCGCGGCCTCGCTGGCCTCTCGCAGGCGCAGGACGGCGCGATCCGGCTGGGCACCACCGACCTTGCCAGACTGCCGGCCCATGAGCGCCGCGTCGGCTATGCCAGCTACCGGACCGGCCTGATCCCAAGCCTTTCACTAGCAGACAACATGGCGCTTCACTTGCAGGAATTCGGCTATGCCGATGATGCCATCCAGTCGAAAGTCAGAGGCGCGCTGCGGCGGCTGCATGTGGAGCGTGTGCGCGACAGTCTGCCTGATACTCTGCGCGAAGCCGAGCGTCGGCTCTTCGTGATCGAACGGACGCTCCTGTTTGAGCCCAACTTCATTGTTCTCGACAATCCCATGCGCGGGATTTCTGGCGAAGACCGGCGCATGATCATTCAACGGATCCATGAGGTTGACCGTCGCTATGACGGATCAATCGTTCTGGCCATGCGCCATTTCCGGGACGCCATGCAGTTGGCCGGACAGATCGCCGCAATGTCCAACGGCGCGATCGAACAAATCGGCCCGCCACAGTCGCTCTATGAGGCGCCGATATCAGTGGCCGTTGTGAAGGCCACGGGCGGCGGCAACATGCTGCCCGGCCGGGTCACCTTACGCTCTGAAGACACGTGTCTGGTGGCGCTCGATGGCGGGTTTGAGATCACCTGCGTCCCCGATGAATCGCTCGACACCGGTGATGAGACAATTGTCGCAATCAGACCCGACATGGCAGCATTGGGGATCGCCGGGCGTCATCTCGACAACCGGTTCCGGGCGGCGATCCAGGCCGCATATTATAGGGGCGACTCGATCGACGTACGGACCAAAGCGCTCGGATCGGACTCGCTCATGCTTCGCGTGCTCAACACATCGGTCAGACAAGCGGTCAAGCGGGGCACCAGCGTGGCAGTCGGATTGCCGATCAATGCCTGTCGAGCCCTGCCAGTGGAGCACTAATCGGTGCGGCGTAATTGAGCTACAGGTTGCCGGAACTTGGACACAGAGCGGACCAACGCGCCGTTACCTGTCCTGACAGAATAGTAATTGCAAAAGGGTGAGGACCGTCATGGCAAGCGAAATCGACATTGCGCGCAAGGCAAAAATGAAGCCGATCCAGGAGATCGGATCAAAGCTCGGCATTCCATCAGAGAGCCTTCTGCCTTTCGGTCATGACAAGGCGAAAGTTTCCGGCGACTTCATCAAGTCCCTCTCAGGAAAGTCGGATGGCAAGCTGATCCTTGTCACTGCGATCAACCCAACGCCAGCCGGGGAAGGCAAGACGACGACCACGGTGGGCCTCGGCGATGGCCTCAACCGCATCGGCAAGAAGGCCGCGATTTGTCTGCGCGAACCCTCGCTGGGGCCGTGCTTTGGCATGAAGGGCGGAGCAGCCGGCGGCGGCTATGCCCAGGTCGTGCCGATGGAAGACATCAACCTGCACTTCACCGGCGACTTCCATGCCATCACTTCGGCGCACAATCTGCTCGCCGCCATGCTGGACAATCACATCTACTGGGGCAACGCGCTCGACATCGATATGCGCCGCGTCGCCTTCCGGCGTGTGCTGGATATGAACGACCGTGCTCTGCGCCAGATCGTCTGTTCACTGGGTGGGGTTGCCAACGGATTTCCACGGGAAGCCGGCTTCGACATCACCGTCGCGTCCGAAATCATGGCGATACTCTGCCTCGCCAACGACCTTGATGACCTCCAAAAGCGGTTGGGCGATATCATCGTTGCCTACCGCCGCGATCGCTCGCCCGTTTACGCGCGCGACATCAAGGCCGATGGTGCCATGACTGTTCTGCTGTCTCAGGCAATGCAGCCCAATCTGGTGCAGACTCTCGAGAACAATCCGGCCTTCATCCACGGCGGACCGTTCGCCAATATCGCCCATGGCTGCAATTCCGTGGTTGCGACCAAGACAGCGCTGAAGCTCGCGGACTACATCGTGACCGAAGCCGGATTCGGCGCTGACCTCGGTGCCGAGAAGTTCTTCGACATCAAGTGTCGCAAGGCCGGCCTGGCACCTGCCGCCGCCGTCATCGTTGCCACCATTCGCGCGCTGAAGATGAATGGCGGCCTGGGCAAGGATGAGCTCGGCGCCGAGAACGTTGAGGCACTCAAGAAAGGGTGTCCCAATCTTGGCAGGCACATTGAGAATGTGAAGAAGTTCGGCGTACCGGTGGTCGTTGCCATCAACCACTTTGTCACCGACACCGACGCCGAGGTGCAGGCGATCAAGGATTACGTCGCCACCCAGGGCGTCGAGGCTGTGCTCTGCCAACACTGGGCCAAGGGCTCGGAGGGAACCGAAGAGCTGGCGCACAAGGTCGTCGAGATCGTTGATTCCGGCTCGGCTCAGTTCGCACCGCTCTATGGCGACGACATGAGCCTGTTTGAGAAGATCGAGACCGTTGCCAAGAGCATCTACCGCGCTGATGATGTGCTGGCGGACAAGAAGGTCCGCGACCAGCTCAGTCAGTGGGAAGACCAGGGATTTGGCCACCTGCCCATATGTATGGCCAAGACCCAATATTCGTTTTCGACCGACCCCAATCTGCGCGGTGCGCCGACGGGCCATGGCGTTCCTATCCGAGAGGTCAGGCTTTCGGCGGGAGCAGGCTTTATCGTAGTCATCTGCGGAGAGATCATGACAATGCCGGGGCTGCCACGTGTACCCTCGGCGGAAGCCATCCATCTTGATGGCGACGGGTTGATCCAGGGGCTTTTCTGAGCGGTTCTGGCAATAACGTTCAGCCAGCGGTTTCTGCAATCAGCCAAGCCAGATAATCCGAATTCACGTCCGCCACATCGAGCGTGAGGATGACCGGGACGTCGTCCTCATGCATATCCCTGATCTCGGCCCGCACCTCGTCTAGCCGCGCCACGCGCGTTTTGAAGATGACGGCAATGGCAGCATCGTCCACCACATTGCCCTCCCAGCGGTAGAGAACCGAAATGGCGGGAAAAATGTTGGCGCAGGCAATCAGGTTTGCATCGAGCAGCGCGCTGGCTGTTGCCTTGGCCACATCCGGTGAGCCATAGACGGAATAGACAACAACCATCCGGTCAGGGGCGGCAGGTTCAGACATTGGCGGCATTCCCCGTGGTGAGCTTTGGGCTATAGTGCACCATAAGAACCGCACCGGGAGCGTGTTTTGGACGATACTGTTTCCGCAGCAGAAATTAGCCGCCGACGGGCTGATGCCGCCCTCGCCTTCATATCAAGCGGGGTGGAAGAGGCCGATGCGGCACGTGATGCGCTTACTGCGCGTTACGGCAGCGTTTCACCGGATGAGGCGGACATCGTCGTCGCTCTGGGTGGCGATGGACTGATGCTGCAGTGCCTTCACCGGTTCATGAACACAGGCATACCGATCTACGGCATGAACCGCGGTTCTGTCGGCTTTCTGATGAATGAGTTCGCGCCCGACAACCTGCGAGAAAGACTGGCTGCGGCCGAACCGGCGATCATTCACCCTCTCGTCATGCATGCCCGCACCATCAGCGGCGAGGAGGCCGAGGCGCTTGCGATCAACGAGGTCTCACTTCTCAGACAGTCCTACCAGGCTGCCAAATTGCGCATCAGTGTTGATGGTCGCGCGCGCCTTGATGAACTAATTTGTGATGGCGTGTTGGTCGCAACACCGGCCGGAAGCACCGCATACAACCTTTCCGCGCACGGCCCGATCATTCCCATCGAAGCGCCCCTTCTCGCCCTGACACCGATCAGTCCATTCCGGCCAAGACGTTGGCGCGGCGCGCTTTTACCCAATCACGCGCGGATCGAAATTGACGTCATCGAAGCCGAGAAGCGCCCCGTTGCAGCCGTCGCCGATCACACCGAGATCCGCAACGTCCAGAGCGTCGTTGTACGGGAAGATACTGATGCTAAAGCACAAATGCTGTTCGACCCCGGCCACAGCCTAGATGAACGGATTTTGGCCGAGCAATTCGGCTACTAACGCCTAGGTTGTATTCGTTGCGGAGCCGTTCCGGATAACGGAATCTCAACGATATCCGGCCAGACTGACCACTGGTGTTTATGCGTAGTTTGCCCAGCCACAGCTGCGTGAGCCAGGGCAGTTGAGTTTTACGAGTAGCAGCAGCGTCCATGGACAAGATTGATTTCTCGCGAATGTCAGTGCTCGTTGTCGATGACAACATGCACATGCGGAAGATCATCCGTACCCTGTTGATCGGGTTCGGCATTCGCACGGTATGGGAAGCTGAGGACGGGGCTGCCGCGCTCGAGCTCTATGAGCAGAATAACCCAGACATCATCATCACCGATTGGGTTATGCCAATCATTGATGGCATTGAGTTGGTACAGATGATCCGCCGGCCATCCGGCGTGATAAATCCGTTTGTTCCCATCATCATGTTGTCCGGTCACGCAGAGAAGCGGCGCGTTACCGAAGCTCGGGACGCCGGTGTCCACGAGTTTCTCTGCAAACCCATTTCGGCCCGGAGCCTCTATTTGAGAATCTACAGCGTGATCGCGTTCCCACGCCCGTTCGTCAAAACGGAAGAGTATTTTGGACCCGACCGGCGTCGCTTCGAAAACCCGCTCTACAAGGGGCCGGAGCGGCGCGCCGATGCCACCGTCATCGAGATCGAAGACGACAGTGAGTTGAAAAACAGCGCGACAGAAAACAGCGCCGCTGAGAACAAAGAGCAAAATGAAGAGCAGAGCGCCGATCAGGATGCGATCGACGCGATGTTCGCATAGGTGGGCTGATGTCTAAGGTCAAATTTGTCGAGAAGGTCAGCGAAGACGGCTTTCCCTACCAGTATGCGGACATGCGAGAGCAGTTCACCGGGTACGTGAAGCGGGATGGCAGCGGCGCAGGTTTCGATGCTGAAGTCATTGCCAATGCCGAGAAGGAGCTCAAGAAGCTCTCTGCAGGCTTTGAAATGTGGCTTGCCGATGACATCGAAGCCCTGCTGAAAGCCCATAAGAATTGGCTCGCAGACCCAGAAGACAAAGAACTTCTGTCACGGTTCTTCCGTAAAGCCTTCGACCTTCGCGGGCAGGCCCTGACACTCGGCCAACCTCTTATCGGCGAC
>JBCDCP010000107.1:0-9626 GCA_039181495.1 Pseudomonadota bacterium
CGGAAAACGCGCTGGTGGCAGCATGCTGCCAACCGAGGCGGAGTTGTCCCGCCAGTTCGAGGTCAACAGGCACACCATTCGTCGCGCCCTGCGCGCCCTTGCCGAAGACGGCCTTGTGCGCGCTGAACAAGGGCGCGGCACGTTCGTGCAAGATGTTGGGATCGACTATCTGATCGGGACCCGCACGCGTTTTTCAGAGAATATTCGCGCCCAGGACTTTGAACCCGGTCTTGAAATCCTGGGGTTCGCAGTGCGTCCCGCTCCTGCAGATGTGGCCGAGATGCTCAATGTCAAAACCGGGTCCCAGATTGCAGAGACCCAGACCCGGCGCTTTGCAAATGACCGGCCAGTGACTGTGTCGACGTCCTACTACGCAGGAATAGAGCCAAGACGGTTTGAGGGCGCACTTCGGCAAGGACAGTCCGTGACCCGTGCTCTGGCAGAGTTTGGACTGGACGACTACCAGCGAAAATCAACCATTGTGTCATCGAGAATGCCGAGCGCATCTGACGCGGAGCTTCTGAAACAGCCGCGCACGCGCCCGATTCTCCATGTTGAAGCCTTGAGCGTGTTGCCCGATGGCACGCCGATTGAACTGTCACGGACCAGGTTTGCGTCCGACCGCGTGCAGCTTATTTTTGAATCAGACGGCCAGCAGGCCAGCTAGCACGCTCAATTGAGATCGCCGGGCAGTCGCTTGATCAGTGCGTGTGCAGCGCACAGAACTGCAAAGACGGCGCAGAGCTGAAAGATGTGACGATAGTCCTGCCATGGCGTGCGATGCACGAGCATGGGCGCATAGGTCCAGGCCGCCCAGGCTGCGAGAAGTGCTCCGCCAGTCAGGAAAATGATCAAGCCGTATCGGATCATCTCACAACGGCCTTATGGTCGAGGGGTCGATTCGGAAGACATAAAGATCGTCCATCCTCTCGATTTCACCCTCGGCTTCAATAAACACGGCCACATGCCGCATCCATTCATCTGGCATCGGCCCACCATCCGGCCCGGCAACGACGAAAAACTCTTGTCCGTCTACCGGCCCAGCGGCCACAAAAACCGGGGGAACACCGCCGGCAATGCAGAGATTGGCGCAGGCTTTGTGCGACAAGCCCCTGCCCGGCCGCATGATGCCCAGATAGCATTTGCCATCGCAGATCTCGCCGGTCAGACGCCACCGTCCAAGCGGAACCCGATCCTCGGGCTGGAAGGCTGCTGGATCGGCCTCAGGCGCGCGCAGTCCCACTCTCCCACCGACCTGCAGCATCTGTATCGATCCGCGCTGGATGAAGACGCCGCCCGCCTCTGCAGGCTGACCGGACAAAGGCGTCGCCCTGCTCTGCACGCCGTTCTTGCCCTGCCCCGAAAGCAGGTAAGCGCGTGGCCCCTGCCCGTTCTGAGCCGGCAGCCTGAGAATGGGATAAGGCTCGGTCTCCAATATGCCGGAGAGTTCCTGATACTGCCCCCAGGCGACGAAACCATCGCCGGGATCATCGACACTCGATGACAGGGCCAGCGCCAGGCCGGCCATCCCACCGATAAAGGCCGCTGCAACAACGGCCAGAAACAGCACCAGTGGCGCAGGAACGGTATTCGAAAAACCAATAAAGAAAGGCTCGTCTCTTGTTTTGGGTGTCATGCGACCTCCTGCGGCAACAGGACCGGTTCGACCCGCGTGCCAGCCGGATTGGCCTCGGGGTCGACCAGAACGTCCTGCCCCTCAAGCTTCACATTGTAAGTTGCGATCTTCTCGGTGAAGGGTGGCGGCGCGCAGCCAGTTTCCGGATCATACTGAAACCCGTGCCAGGGACAGGTGATGCATCCATCAACGATCCGCCCCTCGCCGAGCGGTCCATTCTGGTGGGCACAGACATTGGTCACCGCACAGATCTTCTGGCCATGCCGAAAGACGGCGATGCGTTCGCCAGTCTCTGGCTGAAGGATCTTCGCGCGCCCGTCCGGAATGTCGACTGCGCGGCCGGCATTGAGCCAGCCCTCTTCAACCGCGGATGAAAGTTGCCGCGATCGCTCACGTTCGACGACGGTGGCCGAAAGATGCAACCCGCAAACCACAACCACCGAAAGAGTTGTCACCGCCAGCATGATGGTTGGCTCGCCGGTCTGCAAACGCCCAAGCGCCACATGCAGGACCAGAGCAGCAAAGGCGGCATAGACCAGCATATGCAGCGCCTTCCAGATCGGTGGCGTCAGAAAGCTCAGCCAGAAATCATGGCTTGTTGCCGCCATCACCAGCAGGATCAGGAAGGCAAAGACACCAAAGATTTCAAATGGGAAACCGTGGAGCTGGAAATAGGCGGTGTTGGTGGACAGGACCGCCTCGTAGCGGTCAACCGGCGAGAAGGCGAAATACCAGCCCAGCACGTAGGAAATATGTACGCCAGCCACGGCGCAGGTTAGCACACCCAGATGGCGACGGTTGTAGAGCAGCGGCAGGAACCGACGGTCGAGACGCGCCAGCGGTCCAATCGCCAGAATGATGCTCAGCAGGATGAACGCGCAGCTACCAAATGCCTGCATGCGCAAAACGGCGCCATCGAGAGGGCGCGTCACAGACTGGAAGCCAGGGGCGACACGCAGATAGACCCAGACATAGGCGATGATTCCGGCGATCACGATCAGGTCGTAGATCACTTTGTTACGGTTCCAGGTGACGGGGATGAGTTTGACGCTCATTGCGTCACCTCGCCGTTTTCACCGGTCCCCGCGGCGGAGGACGCCTCGGGCGGCTCCACCAGCACAGCAGGACGTTCCAGCGGCGTGGTCTGCCGCATCGCCATCAGCGCGAGGAACAAGACCGGTAGCCCAAACCCCATGATCAACCAGATCCGGGCATGCCAGCGCCGTTGCGCGCGCTGCATCGCTCACTGATCTCCTGAAGGCCCGGTTTGCCGGGCGAGGATGTACCAGCGGCCAACAACAAGCGGCCACAACAGGACGATGCCAGGGACGATCAACGGCCGGAATGTCACCGCACCGCGTGCCGCCGGCTCGGTTCGCTCGATGCCGAAGAGTAGAAACAGCAAGGCGACAGCGCCGCCTGTAGCCGCATAGATTTGCGCTGACAGTATGATGCTGGCTGCCATCTTAGTCCCAAGGACTCCCCGACCGAATTGCCCCAGATTAGCGGATTGACCTCAGCACGCAACGTAACCACCCACAGCGTCAGACCGACTTGCTAAGCCAACGCCCCGCTTGCGCCTGTTCGCCGCTCTGATTACCGGTATTGCGTGTGGCCCCGTAGCTCAGGGGATAGAGCACGGGATTCCTAATCCCGGTGTCGCAGGTTCGAATCCTGCCGGGGTCACCATTCCCGAACAGTTCATATTTCCTCGCGCTCAGTCTAAGATCGCCTTTATTGCTGCGCTATCCCCGGGGGCGAGTATGGCGATTGCAACGCGAAGGCGCGCTGTTGCTCGGTACGCTGTTGCCGGAGCACTGGTCGTGGCGCTCTCAGCTGCGACTACGCTGGCGCAAGAGGCCAGCGAAGACGAGCTGTTGTTCTGGGAGAGCATCAGGAACGGCGGTGATTCCGCTGAGTACGAGGCCTATCTTGAGGCATTTCCCGATGGCAAATTCGCGCCGCTTGCACGTGTCCGAATTCGGAAGTTCGGCGCCAAGGACACTGGCGCAGAACAGGCCGAGACACGCGCCGCTGAGGAACAGGCAGAACCTGAGCAAGCCAAGGCTCCACCGGAAACCGAAACGACCGAAGAAGAGGTCGCAATCGATACCAGCGGTTGGGTGATGCCGCCCCTGACCGGTCCGGACCGTTCGGTTATCGGCATCAATATCTCCAATGTCACCAAAGACATCGCCGAACGAACGGGCGTCGCGGAAGGCGGCGGCGTTCATGTCGCCAATGTGCAGAGTATCAGCACAGCGGGGCCGGCCGGCCTGATGAAAGATGACGTGATCTTGTCGGCGAACGGTAGACCAATGGCTGAGGCTCAGTCTCTCGTCGACCTCACCATGGAAACCGAGGTTGGCGACACGATAACGCTTCAGATCGTCTCAGAAGGCGAGGAACGAACAATCGAGATTGAAACCGTCGCCCTCGTTGAATCCCATTTCAACGCTGCCAAATCGGGCAATCCCGCCAGCATGGCGATGATCGCAAGCCTGATGGAAGACGGTCGATTGGTCGAACGCAGCCTCGCGCGAGCCCGGCTCTGGCATAAGCGTGCAGCTGATGCCGGTAGCATCGAGTCCATTCGCTATTTCGGCAATCTCTTCACCTATGGCGGCGAAGAACAAGAGAAAGATGTCGCTGAAGCACGGCGATGGTTCGAAGCCGGCGCCGAACGCGACGACGCGAACTCCCTCTTCGGCCTTGCGCGCCTCTACCATTTCATTGAGGACCACCCGCATGATCACGCGCGCGCCGCAAAGCTCTATCAGAGGGCTGTAGATCAGGGTCATTCCGGTGCCATGAACAATCTGGCAGCGCTCTACGGAAACGGTTCGGGTGTACCCGAAGACCATCAGCAACAAGTCGCCTTGCTCAGGCGTGCCGCGGACATCGGCCAAGCCGAATCCTACGTTGCACTCGGCAATGCCTATCGCGACGGAAAGGGCGTGCAGCAGGATGCGGCAAAGGCACTGGAGTTGTTCGCCGAAGGCGCTGAGCGAGGCCTTGTCGATGGGTGGCACAACAGCGGAGTGCTCTACTGGGAGGGGATTGGAGTCACGGCCGACAGGAAAAAGGCCATTGCGTTTTTCCGACGAGCCGCGGCGCAAGGGTTCAATACCTCCTTGCAGTTTCTCGAAGACAACGACATTGCCGCATACGATGTCGGCCTGATCCAGAGACTGCTCGCTGATCTCGGCTTCGACCCTGGGCCGCTCGACGGGAAAATGGGTGGCAAAACCCTTACGGCGATCAGAGCGTATCATACGGCGAAGGGCGAGCCGTCGAGCGGTGCAGCGACGCTTGAACTACAGAAGGAATTGCAAACCGATGTTCAGCGCCGCGGAGACCAGAGTTCCGCTCCAGAGACCGGACAGTCAGCACCTTCCTCGACCGGAGATGTGGATCGCAACCCGGAACTCGACGACCTCGAACAGCTCGACTGAAGGTCGATCACGTATGTGTCTTTGATCGGCTTGGCGCCATTGCTATTGCAGTGCACCGCCGCCACCTGATCCGCGGCTTCTCTGATAGGCGTCGATTCCTTGCAGGATCGCTCCGATGGCTGCCGCAGCAGCGGCCGCATCGCGGTTTCGTTGTGCTTGTGTATACGTCGCGCGCCGCCTTGCTCGACGGGTAGGGGCACGTGCGGTTGGCGCCGACCTGACATGGCATTGATATGACCCGTTGGCCCGGATCCTGCCGGCATACGCGCCGCGTACCTGGCCATTGCACCATGCATTGGCGGTTGCCTTGGTGGGAAGGCAATAATAGTTGCCCTTCCCGTCACGTGGGCCCGCGTAGTACCCTGCCCCCACCTGTTGGCGGCAGTGGGCGTTAAGCGATTGCTGCTCTAGCCGTGCCACTTCGGCATTCGACTTGCATTTCGACTTGCCGTCCTCATCTTCGTGGAACCGATAACCCCTGCGGCAATCGCAGGTGATGTCGCCGAGGCGAACGGAGTCCGGATCAGCCACGGAGTTTGCGCCGAAATCCCGGCGGCAGGCATTGTCGCCCATGGTCTGTTTGCAATCGGCATTGACGTTGGAAAGCCGCTTATAGATCTCGTCGAGATAGGGGTTTTCCGCGCCGCGGATATCGCCCATCAGCGCGCCGATACCGCCCAGACTGCAGGTGTCGATTGCGCGTTTGGAGGCATCATCAAAACGCTTCATGCGCGAAATCCGGGCCAGGTTATTGCCGATCCGCGCGACGATGTTCTCGCAGGTAGGCCCCGTTCCGTACTTCGCAAGGGATAACGCCTGACGAAATTTGGATTCCGCATGGTCCATATAGCCTTGGCGGAAATCCGACTTGGCCGCGGTGTAGAGAACAGCCACCGGTTGAGCGCGGGTCAGTTGCGCGTGCAGTGTCACAAGTCTCTGGTTGCGGGCTCCCGCAAGAAACCGAATGTGCTCAGCCAACGTCAACGGTTCACAGGCTCTAAGCCCGTCGGTTATGCGATCGATGTGCCCCATCATCCGGTCTACCCGCGGCAGATTGTTGGCCAGTCGGGTCCGCTGGTCCGGGCAATGACCCTGCATGTCGGTTTGCGACAGTCTGCGTTGGACCGACCGCATCGTCTCCTGCGCTTTCGCGATGCGCCCTATGAGATAGTCGTCACCGGCGTCGTTCAGTAGCGACTTCATGTCCCGACAGATGTCAGCGATACGCTCTTTGAGGTCGGGCTCTTCTGTAGCCTCCCTGCACTCAGGCTCAGGATTCAACGTCCAATAACTGTCGACCGCCACGAACCCTGGGCTGAGACCACCATCGCCCCGGTGGGGCTCGTCCTCGCAATCGCGGCCGCCATAGCTCTCGGCCGACGGCGGCGGGACGGGATGGTTGGTCCCCTGTGGATGGCCGTGCCGGAACAGCCGTTCCTGCTCCATGGTGGTTTCCAGGAGATCGGACAATCTGATCGTGTCGGAATAACCGCGGGCCGACAGATATTCCGCGGCCGTCACGCCCAGATTGTTGCCTCGGGTCTGGTTGAGTGGTTTGTAATGGCCAAACTTGTCGTAGATGTTCCAGTTCGGCAGGTGAAATTGAGGCGTTTCGCCCAGAGGCGTCCGGATCGAGGGGACCTTGATCCAATCCCACATACCCTCCTCGACAAAGTGCTGAAGCAGGTCGCCAAGATTGGTGTTGAACGCGCGCATGATGCGCTTGCCAATAATGGAGTCGCTTCTGTTGAGATCATTCCGAATGCCAGCATAGGTGTGCGTGATATCGATGAGCTCACCATCTTTATCGATGACGAAATACGGCGAGTTGTCATGAGGCGTGCCGGTTGGACTGAAGGAAGGGCAGGCTGAATCGATGCTCTGCCACCCCTCATTGTCCCGACCGTTGATGAAGGTCGTCGTCTTCAACGGCCCAAGCGAAAGCTCGATACCCTCATCACCGGTCTGATGTTCCCGGTGCAGTTTGGTGACGATCTGCTTCCAGTTCTTGTCCGGATTCCTGCGCTCCACCTCGCGCAACCAGGCCAGGTACTCGTCGTAGGTGGCGGTTGCCTTGCGCGGGAGATTCCTGTTGGCGTTCCACGCCGCGCATTTGCGCTGAAGGTTGGCTATGGCCGTCGATTCCGCGGTCTGTTGGGTCTGATCGGCGGCGGCGAGCCCGGTCACCAGAAGAAGACCAGCCGCAAGACCTGCGAACCAGCGTCCAATAGTCAACAAACCGGCTTTGTGCACGGCCATCGCCCCGAGCTCCCGCCACAAGCCCAAGCGTAGAGCAGAGCTTACCTAAGGGCAATTTTCGGTCATACGAACACCAGCGTGATAGCCGGAAACGCAACCAGCAGCGCGATCCGGACAGTATCGGAGATTAGAAACGGCACCACGCCTTTGAAGGTGGCGGCCATGTCGTCACTGCCCGACAGGCGGTGAATGATGAAGACGTTCATGCCAATCGGTGGCGTAATCAGCCCGACCTCAACGACAACAAGCGTGAGTATCCCGAACCAGATTGCGACTTCTGTGGGACTGAGTCCAAAATCAAGCGACACAATCAGCGGAAAGAACAGTGGCACCGTCAGAATGATCATGGACAACGAATCCATGATGCAGCCCATGACCAGGTACAGCACGAGGACACAGACCAGGAGCAGCCACGGCGAAAGACCACTGACCGCCGCCCATTCCGTTAGCATTTGCGGTGCCTGGGTCCGGGCGAGGAATGCACTGAAAATGTCGGCTCCCAGAAGGATCATGTAGATCATGGCCGATGTCGTTGCCGTTTCCAGCAACGCCGCGACGAACTCACCGCGCGACATGCCGCGCCACCAGGCGAGCATCAGTGTCAGAACGACGCCGACCGCGGCTGCTTCCGTCGGCGTGAACAGTCCCGAATAGATCCCGCCAATCACAATGAGGAAGATGCCGAGTGCCGGAAGTGCGGCGCCAAAGCCGCCGATCGCGCTCTCATTTCCCGATGGATCGCCTCCCTCGCCGCGTAGGTACGCGGTGATCCAGACCGCAGCCAGATAGCCAACCAGCGCCATGGCACCAGGCAGAAAGGCTGCCAGAAACAGCGTGGCGATATTCTGCTCGGTGAGAATGGCAAACAGGACCAGCACGATGGACGGCGGAATGAGAATTCCCAACGTGCCGCCGGCCGCCAGCGCTCCGGTTGCGGCACCATGGGAATACCCCTGCCTGCGAAGTTCAGGTAGCGCGATCCGCCCCATGGTTGCGGCCGTCGCGAGCGATGAACCGCAAATGGCCCCAAAAAGGCCACAACCCGCGACCGCTGACATGGCCACACCACCCCGAAAGCGCCCTAGACCAGCACGCGCCAGATCGAACAGCGCGCGTGCCAGCCCTGCCCGAGCCGCAAGAGCGCCCATCAGGAGAAATAGCGGGATCACGGAAAAGGCGTGATTGGCGAACGTCGCATAAGGCTGGGTTTTCAAGCTTGCCACCACCGGCCCAAACCCGGACAGGGCAATGGATCCAGCCAATCCGGTCAACAGCATTGCAAAGGCTATGGGGACCCGCAGAACCAGGAGAACAAGGAGGGCCGCAAACCCGATGAACCCGACTGTCGGGCCTTCCATCGCAATATGGCCCGCTCAGCTCATATCCGGCGCCGGCCGGACCAAACGGAAAGCCGCAAGAACGGCCGCTAGGCAGAGCGCTGCGGCCAAAACCGCAATGCCGACCCAGCTCGGCAATTGCAGGATCATCGACTGATCGTTGAACCGGAACGCGTCCCACGCACCTCGGCCAAGCTGAAGCGCAAGACCCAGGCTCAGCCCTGCGGCAATGATCAGCGCCAGACCGTCAAGCATGCGCCTGGCCGTGAGATTGAATCGATCCGAAAAGATGGTAATCCGCGGATGGACAAGCTCGATCTGGGCCAGCGGGAGGAACAGGGCCGCCGCCAGTCCCGCGCCATACTCGACCAGTTCATAATCGCCCGGCACTGCCGCTGACAGAAGATTGCGTCCGACAATGCTAGCGACAGTGATGAGTGCCAGCATTACCAGGATCAAGCCACCAAGGACCGCAAGCCCTCTCGCTAACCGATACATCGGGTCATTGGTGACAGTCGCGGGAAGACCGGCGTCTGCCAGCTCATTGTCCGGCATCGAATTCCGCCAGAAAGCGATTGGCAGCCTCGTAGAGGCGAGGCCCTTCTTCGCCACGATCGGATATCCACTCATCGACAACCGGACGCGTCGCAGTGCGAATGGCACTCATGTCAGCGGCAGAGAATTCAACAATGCTGTTGCCGCGTTCTAAAACCATGGCCCTGTTGGCGGCCCCTTCGACATCCCAGAGCGCGCCGGCAGCCTTGGCCATTGCGAGACCCGAATTTGCATCAAGAATCGCACGCAGATCATCGGGCATGGCGGCATATTTGGCTTCGTTCATTGCCAGCACGAAGATTGCTGCGTAAAGGCCGCGCGGACCTGGCGTCTCGATATGATGCCCGGTCAGTTCCTGGAACTTGAGCGCTGGCACCACCTCCC
>JBCDCP010000108.1:0-9609 GCA_039181495.1 Pseudomonadota bacterium
CGTCCCGATCGGGTACTTGGCTTCGACGCCTTCCCACGGATCGGCCTCGAGCTGCTTCATGCCGAGGCTGATGCGCTGGGTCTCCTGGTTGACCTTGACGACCCGGACCTTGACAGTCTGGCCGACCGAAAGGACTTCGGAGGGATGGTTTACGCGACGCCAGGCGATGTCGGTGACATGCAACAACCCATCAATGCCGCCGAGGTCGACGAACGCACCGTAATCGGTGATGTTCTTGACAACACCTTCTAGCACTTGGCCTTCCTCGAGGCTCTGGACCAGATCAGCGCGCTGCTCAGCACGGGATTCTTCGAGCACGGTACGGCGTGAGACGACGATATTTCCGCGGCGCTTGTCCATCTTCAGGATCTGGAACGGCTGCGGGCTCTCCATCAACGGGCCGATATCGCGAACGGGGCGAATGTCGACCTGGCTGCGCGGAAGGAATGCGACGGCGCCATCAAGATCAACGGTGTAGCCACCCTTCACCTGATTGAAGATGCGACCTTCGACCTTTTCATTGGCTTCGAAAGCCTTCTCCAGGCGGATCCAGGAGTGTTCGCGGCGGGCTTTCTCGCGAGACAGCACCGCCTCGCCAAGCGCGTTCTCGACGCGCTCGAGATAGACCTCGACGGTCTCCCCGACCTTCAGTTCGCCATTGGCGGCCATGGCGCCGAATTCGCGCACCGGAATGCGCCCTTCGGTCTTCAGGCCGACATCGATGACGACAACGTCTTTTTCGAGAGAAAGAATGGTTCCATGGACGACGGAGCCCTCCTCAAACCCTTGAGTCTCAAGGCTCTGTTCGAACATAGCCGCGAAATCATCGCGGCTCGGATTCATACCGACTTCGGCAACATCTGTGTTGGACACGTGAAACTTCGCTCCTGCGCAAGCATCCCGCCAATCCGGACCGCGCCGGCTGTCAATGCCGGGCTGGGTTGCGGCCGGAACCTGCTTCCCCAACGCCAAAAGGCCTCAAGACGCATGGCACCATGCCATCGCGCCCGGCGGATCGTCGGAGAGCGGGAAGCTCGAGTGTATCGCAGGCCGTGGTCGAACCTTTAGCGCATCCGGAGTTTGAATTCAGTCCGGCCTGCGCGCTGTCGCGCCTGCCGGCTGGCTTCGGATGGCTGGACTGTCACCGATTTCGAGTGACGATATCCACAGCCTTGCGGAATGATGCTTCTATATCCAATGCGGTGGTGTCGAGCAAGTGGGCATCCGGCGCCTGCTTGAGGGGCGCTGTAGCGCGTCCCATATCCCGCTCATCCCGCCGTTGAATGTCGGCGAGGACAGCCTCGAGATCGGTTTCAATGCCTTGCGCGATCAAATCGCCAAGCCGCCGTTCGGCCCGGACCTCCGGCGCAGCATCGACATAGATCTTCACACCCGCATCGGGCAGAACCACAGTGCCGATATCGCGCCCATCCAGAACAGCGCCTCCGGGTTGCGCAGCAAAGGCCCGCTGAAATTCAATCAACGCCGCTCGAACGGGCTTGTGGGCGGCAACCACGGAAGCCGTCTCGCCAACGTGGGGCGCCCGCAGCACTGCGTCGGGGTAAAGGTCCGGCTCAAGGTTGCGCGCCGCCTTTTCAGCAATCATGGGGTCGGCCGGGTCGGCATCGGCAGCAACTACGGCGCACGCGACAGCCCGGTACAAGGATCCTGTATCGAGTACCGCGATACCAAAATGCAGGCCCAGGCGTTTGGCGAGGGTTCCCTTGCCGGATGCCGCGGGCCCGTCCATGGCAATAATCAGAGTGTCTTCCATTGCTCAGCCAACCGGCTCGAAGGATGCGCCCAGCTCGGACATCAGCGGCGTGAAATCCGGGAACGATGTGGCGACCATCCGGCTGTCGTCGATGGTTACCGGATTGTCCGTCGCGAGGCCCATGACGAGAAAGGCCATGGCAATGCGATGGTCGAGATGGGTTTTGACGGTGCCGCCGCCGGGCACGTTTCGACCGGTGCCGCCGGTGCCATCCACAAGGAGGTCATTGCCTTCGATACGGCAGGTCACGCCGTTCGCCGACAACCCATCGACGACGGCCCTAAGCCGGTCGCTTTCCTTGACGCGCAACTCTTCCAGACCCCGCATTTGGCTCGTGCCCTCGGCGAACGCCGCTGCCACAGCAAGGATTGGGTATTCATCAATCATCGAAGGTGCGCGGTCCGCCGGCACATCAATCGCTGACAATCGCGATCCACGCACAATCAGGTCAGCGACCGGTTCGCCACCTGCCTCACGGCGATTGTCGATGCTGATATCCGCGCCCATTTCGCGCAAAGTCTGAACCAGGCCCGACCGTGTCGGGTTCATGATGACGCCCGGAAGCTCAATCTCGGAGCCATCCACAAGGAGTGCGGCGACCAGCGGAAACGCCGCCGAGCTTGGGTCAGACGGCACGGCGACCTGTCGTCCGCGCAGATTTGGCCGGCCAACAAGCGTGATCTCACGCCCCTCATAGCCGTTCTTGGTATCAAGTTCGGCGCCGAAATAGCGCAACATGCGCTCGGTGTGATCGCGTGTCGCAGCCGGTTCGACGACGGTCACGGTGCCCGGACAATCCAGTCCCGCAAGTAGGACTGCGGACTTCACCTGGGCCGAGGCCACTGGCAGCACATAGCGGATTGGCACGACCGTCTCGGGTCCCTTCAGCGTGAGCGGCAGACGGTCGCCCTCGGCTGCCTCGGAGACCTGTGCGCCCATTTCACGCAAAGGGTTGAGCACACGTCCCATTGGGCGTTTGCGCAGCGACGCGTCCCCGTCGAAAGTTACATTCAGGCCGTGGCCGGCCGTCAGCCCCATGGTGAGCCTGACACCCGTACCTGCATTGCCGAAATCAAACGGTGCGGTGGGCTCGAGCAGGGCGCCGACGCCGGTGCCGTGCACGCTCCACTGTCCCGGACCGGTCTGATCGACAACCGCGCCCATCGCTTGCATCGCGGCAGCAGTCCGCAGCACGTCCTCCCCTTCGAGAAGGCCGCTGATTTCGGTTGTGCCGCGCGCAAGGCCGCCGAACATGAGCGCCCGATGAGAAATCGATTTATCGCCCGGAATGCGCGCCTCACCCTTCAAGGCAGCGGCACGCACAGAACGCAGAGGGCGCGGCTTATGATCATCTGTGTTGGCGGCTGTCATCATTCGCGGGAGCGTGTAGGTTCACTGTGATGAGTGGTGCCAGCCGGTTAGCATGGCACGGGATCAGGCACATCCCCCCGTTTGCTGCAGCCGTGAAAAAAGAGACCGGCGAGAAAAAATATTCTTCAGCCGCCCAATTGGCTTTTGACAACGTAATCTGGCGCGGCTAATCCCTGCCGCTTCCAGTTAACATCTTCATTTGGGGCCGCGTCGGTCCCGCCCAAGCCGGAGTATCCCCGTGGCCAGACCCGAACTTGGCACCAAGCGCACCTGTCCCGAGACGGGCCGCAAATTTTACGATCTCGGCAAAGATCCGGTCGTCTCGCCTTATACCGGGATCGAGTATCCGCTATCGGATTTTGAGATAACGCCGGCAGCAACGCGCACCGCTGCCAAGGCCTCCAAGGTCAAAGAGGAAACCGAATCCAAAGAGGAAAGCTCTGAAGAGGAAGAGGTTGAAGACGAGGATACCGCGACAGTTGCGCTCGAAGATGTCGACGCTGAGGAGAAGGAAACCGGACGCGTCGCGCCGAGCCTCGATGACGATGACGATGACGACGAAGGCGAAGGCGATTCCGATATCGATGCCGACGTCCCGACGCTCGAAGATGATGATGACGACGACGATTCCTCCGATGACGACGATACCTTCCTTGAGGAAGATGAGGACGACGACGACGTTTCGTCGCTTGTCGATGGCGATATCAAGGGTGATGATGAAGACTGATTTGGCGTCTTCGTGCGGCCATTGCCGGTAGTTGCGCTGCCGGGCGGAATGGCCTAAATCACCGCTTCCCAAGGCGGCTGGAGCGCGACTTGCTCACGGTCGCACCCGGATGGTGCGGGGCCATAGCTCAGTTGGGAGAGCGCTACAATGGCATTGTAGAGGTCAGGGGTTCGACTCCCCTTGGCTCCACCACTTCCGCCACGTTGCCGATTTCCGATCAAGTGAAGCGTGAGCCGTGCCGTATTGCACGTGACGCGGTTCATGCGGTCAGCGTAAAGTTGCCCAGCGGCGCGGTCAGAACACCAGCGCCATAGGTCCTTCAATCCGGCCCGTGTGGCTGTTGAAGCTGGCGCGGGCGGCATTGGCGATGCCGTCGGCCTCAGGCCTCGTAGCGGGTTTCCTGGTGGTGATGCCGAAGGCTGCAGTGATCGGGCGCATGGTTTCTCTCCCCATTCTCTTATGATGGTGAGATGGGGATGCCGACGCGCTGACGTTGTGAGAAAGCGCACATGTCGCGCTGCGGTGTCCGCCTGATTAAAGACCGGCACTGTTGTTGAGCCGTTCGGGCTGCCCTAGAGCCCGCCCTGCTGGGTGAGAAAACGGGTGATTTCCTCCACGCCCTCTCCGTGCCGGATGGCGGCGAATATGAACGGCCGCTCGCCACGCATGCGGGCTGCGTCGCGCTGCATAACCTCCAGTGATGCACCGACATGGGGGGCTAGATCGGTCTTATTGATTACGAGCAGGTCCGACCGCGTGATACCCGGCCCGCCCTTACGCGGGATTTCCTCGCCAGCGGCGACATCGATCACATAGATCGTCAGATCGGCGAGTTCTGGCGAGAATGTGGCGGCGAGATTGTCGCCGCCGGACTCGATCAGGATCAGATCGAGATCGGGATGCCTTGCATTGAGGTCTGCAACTGCCGCGAGGTTGATGCTGGCATCTTCGCGAATGGCCGTATGCGGGCAACCACCGGTCTCGACCCCCACAATCCGGTCGAGTGGCAGCGCCTGGGAGCGCATCAGGAACTCGGCATCCTCGCGGGTGTAGATGTCATTGGTGATGACAGCGATCGAAAACTGATCGCGCATGGCCTTGCACAAAGCATCGGTGAGCGAGGTCTTGCCCGCGCCGACCGGGCCGCCAATGCCGATCCGCAACGGCCCATGGGGCGATTTGCGAGGTGACCCGCCTGAGGCGGTCTGGTCGGTCTGCAGGCTCATGTCCGGAACAGCCGCGTTTCGAGGGTTTCATGGTCCATGGCGGCAAGATCGGCGAGGAACGCGCACCCGCCGACATCATCGGGATCCGCTTCCATGGCCTCCGTGACCACCGATAAAATGGCCGGATGCAACGCCGCAACGATACGCTGTCCCTCGGTTTGACCAAGAGGCACCAGCCGGATCGCGGCAAAGACGAGATTGGACAGAAAGGACTGGAGATAGAGCGCCAGTGTCGTCTCAAGGTCCGATCCATACACTCCGGCAAAGGCGCCGACGGCCACCGCATGGGGCATTGGCATGCGCCGGATGTCCGGTGCCGGCCAGACTTTGGCGGTTACGCGCAGGAACGCTTCGCCCTGCCCCATCGCTTCGAGCCTGCGTTCGGCGCAAGGGAAAAAGGCCGAAGCGAGCTCCGCAACCTCTTCCAGACGCGCGGTATCTTGTTGCGAAACGGCCCGCCATGCATGCGACAGAAAGATTGCATCCGTCCGGCCTGCGCCATGGCGCAGAATGTACTCAAGCCAATCCTGCGTGCTGTCCGCATCACGCACGTCGCCCTGCGCCACGGCCTGTTCGAGGCCGTGGCTATAGCTGAAGGCCCCGACTGGATAGGACGGAGACAGCCAATTGGTCAGCCGCAGCAGGGCCTGTGTGTCCGCCACGTCAGTCACGGGTGTGCTGATGATGCTGGCCATGACGATTCGGGATATGCGCATTGGGGTCGGCATGGGCGTCATGGCTGTGGCTGTGACCATGGGTGCGGCCATGACCATAGGCGCCGCCTTCAGGCTGAAACGGTTCGGTGATATGCCGGACAGTCGCACCCAGCTTGGCAAGCATGTCTTCAAGCACGTGATCGCGCTGGATCAGCAGCCGGTCCACCTCGACCTGACAGGGCGTGTGGCGGTTGCCGATATGCCAGGCCAGTCGAGTCAGGTTCTTACTTCTGACCTCCATCAGCGGTTCCCCGGCAGCGCGAATTGTTAGCTGTGTCCCGTCAATCGCCTCTACGGTCTCACCATCCTGAAAGGCGCGCGGCTTGGGTAGGTCGATGTCAAACCTTTGACCGTCCGCCTCGAAGGAACGACGGCGGAAATATCGAGCTTCGTAGTCCAGCAACAGTGTCGGCATCATCTCTCCTTCTGTCGCAAGGCAACAAGAACGCCCCCGAGAACCATCATTGAGGCAACGAGTAGTCGGCTGGTTAGCGGCTCCGCCAACAGCAAGACGCCTCCAAAAGCGGCGATGACCGGAACCGAGAGCTGAACTATTGCCGCCTTCCCCGTGCCGAGCATTGGCAACGCCGCATACCACATTGCATATCCACACCCTGACGCCAGTGCGCCGGAGGCGAAAGCGAGCAGTAGCCCGGCCATGCTGACTTTCAGATCAGCGCCGGCGGCCTGGGCAGCCAGCAACAACAACAGCATCAAAGGCGCGACTGCGATGAAGTTGATTGCTGTTGCATTGAGCGGATTGCCGGCTCCCTGCCCACGCAGGCTGTAAACACCCCATGCAATTCCGGCCAGTGCCATCATTGCCGCACCACAAAGGTCTGGCGCTGTAACGCCAGGCAAAACAAGCCAAACAAGTCCCAGGAAAGCCAGGCAGAGCCCGAACCAACCCGCTGTCCCGAGCCGCTCTCCCTTGTTGATGGCCCAACCAAACATCGTGATCTGCACGGCACCAAAGAGGATCAGCGCACCGGTACCCGATGCCAGTGTCAAATAAGCGTAAGAGAAGAACACGACATAGCCGAAGAGCGCAAAGGCGGCCGGCCAATCGGCCAATCGGAACCCGAGTTGACCGCGCTGAAGGCGCACAAGCACTGCAAGCATCAGAGCACCGGCGATCACCCTGGCAGTACCGAAGCTGACAGGATCTATAACCGGCTCAGTGAGCGCCTGTCGGGTCAGAATCGAGTTTGCTGCAAATGCAACCATGGCGAGGCAAGTCAGCACCAAGACCTTCCTGCGGCCACCCGCGTTCAAAAGAGAAAATAACGCTGCGCCATGGGCAGCACATCAGCTGGTTCGCAGGTCAGGACCTCTCCATCGGCCTTGACCACATAGGTTTCCGCGTCGACCTCCACCTCGGGCAGCGCATCGTTGAGCTTCATGTCCGCCTTGCTGATGTCCCGCGTGCCTTTCACCGACACCACCGACTTCGCCAGCCCCAGCGTCTCGCCGATCCCGGCGTCGGCGGCGGCCTGTGAGACGAAGGTCACACCCGAGGCCTCCACCGACCGGCCATAGGCGCCGAACATCGGCCGCATATGCAACGGCTGCGGCGTGGGGATCGAGGCGTTCGGGTCACCCATCGCGGCGGCGGCAATGGTGCCGCCGAGCAGGATCATGTCGGGCTTAACGCCGAAAAAGGCCGGGCTCCAGATGCAGAGGTCCGCCCGCTTGCCCACCTCCAGCGAGCCGATCTCATGCGCCATGCCATGAGCGATGGCCGGGTTGATCGTGTATTTGGCGATGTAGCGACGGACACGCAGGTTGTCATTATCGCCGGTTTCCTCAGCCAGCCGGCCGCGCTGGCGCTTCATCTTGTCGGCCGTCTGCCAGGTGCGGATCAGCACTTCGCCCACCCGGCCCATGGCCTGGCTGTCCGACGCAATGATCGAGAACGCGCCCATATCGTGCAGGATGTCCTCGGCCGCGATGGTCTCCTTGCGGATGCGGCTTTCGGCAAAGGCGACGTCCTCGGGGATCGACTTGTCGAGGTGATGGCACACCATCAGCATGTCGAGATGCTCTTCCAGCGTGTTCACCGTGTAGGGCCGCGTCGGGTTGGTGGAGGACGGCAGTACATGGGCCTCGCCGCAGACCTTTATGATATCTGGCGCGTGGCCGCCGCCGGCGCCTTCGGTGTGGAAGGCGTGGATCGTCCGGCCTTTCATGGCGGCGATGGTGTTCTCGACGAAGCCCGACTCGTTCAGCGTGTCGGTGTGGATCATCACCTGCACGTCCATCTGATCGGCGACGGTCAGGCAGCAGTCGATGGCGCCGGGCGTGGTGCCCCAGTCCTCATGCAGCTTCATGGCGCAGGCCCCGCCCAGCACCATCTCTTCCAGCGCCGCGGGTTGTGACGCATTGCCCTTGCTGGATAGCGCGAGATTCATCGGGAAGGCATCGAAGGCCTGCAGCATTCGGCCGATATGCCACGGCCCGGGCGTGCAGGTGGTGGCCAGCGTGCCATGCGCCGGGCCCGTTCCGCCGCCCAGCATGGTGGTGACGCCGGACATCAGCGCCTCTTCGATCTGCTGCGGGCAGATGTAATGGATATGCGCGTCGAAGCCGCCGGCAGTGACGATCTTGCCTTCGCCGGCAATGGCCTCGGTGCCCGGACCGATGACGATATCGACATCGGGCTGAACGTCCGGATTGCCGGCCTTGCCAATGGCCACAATGCGCCCGTCCTTGAGGCCGATATCGGCCTTGATGATGCCGGTCCAGTCGACGATCAACGCGTTGGTGATGACGGTGTCCACAGCGCCATCGGCCCGCGTGACCTGGCTCTGCCCCATGCCATCGCGGATCACCTTGCCGCCGCCGAACTTCACTTCTTCCCCGTAGGTGGTGAGATCCTTCTCGACCTCGATGAAGAGCTCGGTATCCGCCAGGCGAAGCTTGTCGCCGGTAGTTGGGCCGAACATGCCGGCATAGTCAGCGCGGGAGAGGGTTGCAGGCATCAGGAACTCCCAAGATCACAGATTAAAGTGTTGGGCTAGAAGACGATGGAGGGTTCGGGCGCTGTCCTCATCCAACTGAATAGACTGGCTCTTTTTGCCGGGTATCTGGCGTTCGGTAGAACCGTAGGAATCTAATTGAAATAGCTTTCGACCATCAAATTCAAACGGGGTGTACGTGGCATCGATGGGCTTGTGCAGCGAAACTCGCTCCATCCGCTTTTCGGTGAACTTCTTGATCAAAGCCATGATCGACCTCACAGACTCCCCATGATTTTCTGGTTGAAGCCGAAGACAGCGCGTGTCCCCGCATAGGGGATGAGATGCACTTCGCGCTCCTGCCCCGGTTCAAAACGCACAGCCGTGCCGGCGGGGATGTCGAGCCGCATGCCGCGGGCCGCGTCGCGGTCAAAGCTGAGCGCGGTGTTGGTCTCGTGGAAATGATAGTGACTGCCCACCTGCACAGGACGGTCGCCAGTGTTTGCGACCATGAGCGTGATCCGCTCTCGCCCCTCATTGAGGGTGATGTCGCCGTCAGCTGTGATGATTTCGCCAGGGATCATGTTGCGCCTCTTCTTGGTTGCGCGGAATCGGACGGAAAACCGGTTCCCACTTGTCTTGATCCCGCACTAGCGGATCGGGTGGTGGACGGTGACGAGCTTCACACCGTCGGGGAACGTCGCCTCGACCTGCACGTCGTGGATCATCTCGGGGATGCCCTCCATCACCTGATCGCGAGTGACCACATGCGCGCCGGCCTCCATCAGATCGGCGACCGAGCGACCGTCGCGGGCACCCTCGACCACAAAGTCTGAAA
>JBCDCP010000109.1:0-9578 GCA_039181495.1 Pseudomonadota bacterium
CTCGCCCGGCAACTGCCACAACGGTTCAATGGCCAGTGCGCCCTGCCCGCCTCGCGATACCGGTGCGCGACTCGCCCGACGCCCCTTGAAGCCGGATGCCTTCGCCGCGGCATCACCCGCCGCATAACCGTTCTCGAGACAGGCCTTGAGCCCGAAATCGCCATTCGTACCGCCGACGCAGGTCATGCCTTCTTTCTCAGCGCCAGGCCGGAAACCGGCCAGTTCGTCATCATAACGAAGCTTGCCCTGGGCATGGCAGAACAGGTGGACGGCGGGTGAATAACCGCCGGACATGAGAACGCAGTCTGCCGGGATATCGCGGATGGTGCCGGTGATACCTGTCGCATCTTCAGTCATATCGGCGACGCTGACACCCGAGACTCGTTTGGCACCCTTCACGCCTGTGATGGTCACATTGGACTCGATCGCGATTCCCGCTTCTCGAGCTGCCTCTGGCAACGATCCAACTGGTTGCTTGCGCGTGTCCAGCACATGAACAGAAGCGCCTGCCCCCTTCATTACCAGTGCTGCTTCGTAAGCGTGATCGTTGTTGGCGATCAGAACCGCCTTGCGTCCCGGTAGCGCTGCATAACGACGAACGAAGGTCTTGGCCGCATCGGCCAGCATCACTCCGGGGCGGTCATTGTTGGCAAACACCATCGCCCGCTCGTGCGCCCCCGTCGCGAGAACGATCTGCGCCGCACGGATGTGCCAAAGCCGCTGGCGGACATTGCCGGGCGATGACTGCGCGGCGCCCAGGTGATCGGTCCGGCGCTCAACTGCGATGGCATAATTCTGGTCGTAGAGACCAACCACGGTAGTACGCGGAAGCACGGTGGTCTCTTCGGCGTTTTCGAGCGCGGAGACGGACTTGTCGGCCCACTCCATCGCTGGTTGATCACCGATTTCGTAGTCAGACGATAACAGCGATCCACCCAGCTCGAACTGCTCATCGGCAAGGATGACGCGCGCGCCTGTGGCCGAGGCTGCGTGAGCGGCGGCAAGCCCGGTCGGACCCGCTCCAACAACCAGCACATCGCAATGGACGTGGCAGTGATCATAGAAGTCGGGATCACCGCCTTCTGGCGCCTTCCCAAACCCCGCTGCATTGCGGATGAAGGGCTCGGCAACGCGGTTCCAGAATGCCTGGCTCGGCATGAAGGTCTTGTAGTAGAAGCCCGCGGTCATGAACGGCGACAGCATCTGATTGACCGAGCCGATATCGGTCTCGACCGATGGCCAGACATTCACGCTCGTTGCCGAGAGGCCATTGTACAATTGTACAACGGTTGCCTTGGCGTTTGGTTCCGTGCCTGCGCCGACGCCGAGCTGAACCATGGAATTGGGGTCTTCTACACCGCTAGCGACAATGCCGCGCGGGCGGTGATACTTCATGGAACGGGCGACGAGATGCACGCCATTGGCAATCAGAGCGGAGGCCAGCGTGTCACCGAAATGGCCCATCATCTCCTTGCCGTTGAAGGAGAAACTGAGCGGCCGCTGACGGTCGATCCGCGCCGGACCATCAATCCGGAAAGGAGGAGGGGTGTTCGCCTTCATTTGACTGCGGCCTCAGCTGTGCGAGAGCGCTTAGCCGGCGTCGGCCTTGACGTTCCGCTCGACTTGGCCGCCGTCGCCTTCTTGATGGGCGTCGCCTTCGGCACCCGGACGGTCTCACTGACCTTGTAGGACGCCACAATCTCATGAGTGTGGGTGTTGCGCAGCACATTGAACCAGCGTCGGCATCCGGCGGAATGCACCCAGCGTTCCTTGTAGAAGCCCTTCTTGTTGTCACGGACGAACAGGAACTCGGCCCACTCCTCGTCGTTCAGCTTTGAGGGGTCAGCTGGGCGAGAGACATGCGCTTCGCCGCCATAGTGAAACTCGGTTTCGGGGCGTGCGCCGCAATATGGGCAATTGATGAGAAGCATGGCATGCGCCCCGGTTAGAGTACGTGTTTTGTTACCGCCGTTGCGGGGTCGCCGGTGTTTGGCGTCCCAGCCGGCTCGATCAGCATGATGTGGACTTCCTCTTCGGCTACCGGGCGATGTTCGACGCCAGCGGGCACGACGTAGAGGTCTCCCGGTCCAAGCTCCACCGGCCCGTCGCGTAGATCGATCCGCATCTTGCCCTTGAGGACGAAGAAGAAGTCGTCAGTTTCTTCATGGGCGTGCCAGGTGAACGCGCCCTGCGCCTTGACCACCATGACATCGTTACCGTTGTAGCTGGCGACGATCTTCGGCGACCATTGCTCGGAAAACTGTTCGAGCTTGGCATGCAGATTGACGGCTTCAGCCATTTTGGCGCCCCCGTGAACCGTGTCAGTGCGCGACGCCGGCTGCACCGTGTTCGTCAATCAGCGCGCCCGAGTTGAACCGGTCGAGCTTGAACGGCGCATTCAGCGGGTGCGGTTCATTCTTGGCGATGGTGTAGGCAAATACCCAGCCCGAACCCGGCGTTGCCTTGAACCCACCGGTGCCCCAGCCACAGTTGATGAACATGTTCTCGACCGGCGTCTTGCCGATGATCGGCGATGCATCAGGGCAGGTGTCGACGATACCGCCCCAGCTACGCAGCATCTTGAGCCGGGAGAAGATCGGGAACAGTTCGCACAGCGCGCCCATCTGCCCCTCAATGATGTGGAACGAGCCGCGCTGGGCGTAGGAATTGTAAGCATCGATGCCTGCGCCAATGACCAACTCACCCTTGTCGGACTGGCTGACATAGACGTGCACGGCATTTGACATGACGACGCAAGGATGAACCGGCTTGATCGGCTCAGAGACGAGCGCCTGCAGCGGGTGGCTGGTGACTGGCAGACGGAAGCCCGCCATATCGGCCACCACCGACGAATGCCCCGCAACCACGATGCCGACCTTCTTCGCACCGATGAAACCGCGCGTCGTCTCGACACCCTGAACCGCGCCATTGGAGATGCGGAAGCCCGTCACTTCACAGTTCTGAATGATGTCGACGCCGCGGGCGTCCGCGCCACGGGCAAGCCCCCAGGCCACCGCATCATGCCTGGCAACGCCGGCGCGGCGCTGCAATGTCGCGCCCATGACGGGGTAACGCGCGGTGCGTGAGATATCGATGATCGGGCAGAATTCCTTGACCTGCTCGGGCTCCAGCCATTCGGCGTCAACACCGTTGAGCCTGTTGGCGTAGACCCGCCGACGGCTTTCGCGCACGTCATGAAGATTGTGCGCGAGGTTCATGACCCCGCGCTGGCTCATCATGATGTTGTAGTTGAGATCCTGGCTCAGGCCTTCAAAGAGCTGCAGCGACTTCTCATAAAGGAACGCGCTCTCGTTGAAGAGATAGTTGGAGCGTACAATGGTTGTGTTGCGGCCAGTGTTGCCGCCGCCGATCCAGCCTCTCTCCAACACCGCCACATTCGTGATGCCGTGTTCTTTGGCCAGGTAGTAGGCAGTCGCAAGACCGTGACCGCCGCCGCCGATGACAATGACATCGTACTCGGGCTTGGGCTCGGCATCGCGCCATTGGCGAGCCCAGTTCTCGTGATAGGTGAACGCATTTCGCGCAAGCGAAAAGGCCGAAAAATGCTGCATGTCCAAGCTCCCAAGCCCACCTGCCGCAGACGTCAGTTATGCGTAACCTGGGGCGTGCGGTGATCGAGGCAATTGTGCCGTGCCGGGCGGTCTTGCACTAGCCAGCCCTGTCGCAAAGGCACAGGACCGCTTTGCCGCTGACATGGCATACCGGCTTTGACGCAACCGACTTTCTTTGTCGCGTTCAGGCCATTCGGTCGCAGAGACGGTCTTGCGGGTGATAACACCCGCAGAAATCGCCGGCCTAAATCAGGCCTCGCGTTCCAATCAGCCGCGAAATCGCGTCCCGCCCGGCATAGATCAGGCTTGCCGCCAGTGCGATCTTCACAAGATCGCCCAGTATGAACGGAAACAGGCCGGCTTCCAACAGCTTCCATGAATAACCCAGCGCCGGAACCGCTTGCCCAAGCCATGCCAGCCCGACCAGAAACAGAAGTGCATCGCCGAAAAACATCACAGCAGCCAGCCCCATCAAACTCTTGGCCCAACCACGTTCGACGGCATACCCAATAACGGCGGCACAGATGACGAATCCAAGCAAGAAACCGCCTGTCGGACTTAGGAAGTAGGCAGGCCCCGGCGCCAGCGGCGGCGTGTTGGTGAAGACCGCCATCCCCATTGCGCCAAGCGCAAGATACGAAATCACGGTGGCAACGCCGAGCCGCAAGCCATAGGCCGCTCCGATCAGCATGACGATCATGGTCTGTAGCGTGATTGGCACCGGCCAGAATGGTACCTTGATCTTGGCTGAGATGAACAGGGCGGCGACGCCGATCGCAATCAGGAGAAGGACCTTGATTGCGCTCGCGGGTGAAACCGCGACAGCGGCGGATTGGCGTGTCGGCTGCGCCATGAAACTCTCCATCGAAATTCGTGCCGGTGAACCGGTACTGGGCGCAAACCACTGCGCCCGGTCCAACCTGAACTGACTGACCGATCTGGTAGCGCCTTGTGGCCGGGGATTGCAACCATTTTGGCAGTGCGCTACCCGCCTCCGAAACAACGGTGCTCGCCCGAGTTACGGCCAAGCACCTTCGCTGAGCATCCACGGAGGCCTATCTTGGCCGGCAGCAAGATCGAATTCGATCGCACAACCGACATCGTTTACGGAATCGCACAACAGGTTGCGCCGGGCATCGAGCGCCTCGTGTGCGAAAACCCGGGACCCTTCACATTCACCGGCACCAACACCTTCATCATCGAAAGTGGAGACGCAGTGGCCGTGGTTGACCCGGGGCCACAGAACGAAGCCCATCTGAGCGCACTGACGATTGCGCTGGGAGAGCGCATTCCGACGCACATCCTTGTAAGCCATACCCACAAGGATCATTCACCGCTGGCCTTCACATTGAAGATGCTCACCGGCGCGGAAATCACCGGCTGCGCACGCTACCAACCCACAGACGGAGCTGCAGCGGGTCTCGACGCCGCCAATGATGCCGACTATGTGCCTGATCGCGTGATGGAAGACGGCGACGTGCTCAAGATCGGCGACCTGTCGATTGAGGCTGTTGCCACGCCTGGTCACACGGCCAACCATCTTTCTTTCTCCATCGACGGAAAGACGATGCTGACCGGCGACCATGTGATGGCCTGGTCGACCACCGTCGTGGCACCGCCTGATGGCAATATGGGCCAGTACCTGTCGTCGCTCGAGCGGCTGCTCGACCGGCCGGAACGGGTGTATCTGCCAGCGCACGGCCCCGCCCTGACCAAACCCAAGCGCTTTGTGCGCGGTCTGATCACACATCGCCGGCAACGCGAGAAACAGATCACAGCACAGCTGAAATCCGGCGTGGCTCATATCAATGACATGGTTCCGGCGATGTATCCGGAGATTGCCCCGGCGCTCCATCATGCGGCGGGATTATCAGTGCGTGCCCATCTCGAGCATATGGCCGAGCGCGGCGTGGTCGAGATCGGTGATGGCGAAATCCAGGATGGATCGGCCCGTTACCGGCTTGTCTGAGGCAACCGTCTATTCAATCGGAAGCGCGGTGAGTTTGGTGGCAAGCTCGGACAGAAACTGGTCGATGCGTTTGGCATTGGCCCCGAAATCATGCTCGCCGAAGCGAGAGCGCGACCGCATGTCCGTGCGTGATTGTGCGCCCTCATAGTCAACGATGATGACGATATCGTCCTTAAATCCGACGATCATCGTTGTCGCAACTGCCTCGATCCGCCCGGCCATGCCATTGGCGGGCGCAATTTCCTCAACCACCTGCCAGCCGCGCTCCATGACGATCTCGCTTGCGATCTCAAATACCGTTTCTGGTGTGAACGCAGCCCGCAACGGCACGACCGAGGGATAGGCCGTCCGCTGAACTGGGGCCCGGCTGCGGTCATAAGGTCTGGGCGGCTGGCCATTGGAGCCGGCCAGTTCGACGAAGGCGGGCGGATTGAGCGGTGATGTCGTGATGTCGTTGATGGCGGGTTTTTCGAAATAGACAATCGACGCCCAAAGCGGCAGCGCCAGAACGCAGATGCCGTACAACATGCCGAGCCCGGCACTCGACAGCCCGCGCAGGCCATATCGGCCTACGGTGGCAACAGCGGCGACGGCCAGCAAGATACTGATGGCAGCCAGCACAGCACTCAGCGCCATGGCTGCAAGCATGGTGTTGGTATCAATGACGCCGGACCGATGCATCAGTACAGCGATGACGAGAACCGGGATGGAAAGGGCACCGAGCTGGCGGCTGAAGCGCGCCTTGCGGGTATGACGGCTGGCTTCCTTTTCGACCGCACGGCGGTCCAGCGTTTCAATCAGTGAAGTATCGGCCATCTTGCCCTTTGAATTGTGCCGTTGGACTGCGTTATCGCGCCATATCTCTTGGGCGAATTGGGTGGAAAGCGCAAGCCACTCGCGCATGACACAACCTGGTCTGTGCCCACTCCCCGCCCTGATCCGTTCAACCTAACGTGCGAACCGCAATCAAGCCGTTAATTGTCCGCGGCTCCCCTTGGTGATCTCGGAGCGCTTTGAACCGACACTGCCATTGCAGCACCTTGTCCGATCACGTAGCTAATCGGTGCAGTGGAGAAAGCCATGACACAACCCGAGAACAATCCGGCGCTAAGTCCGGATATGAATCGTATTCTGGGACCCAATCCCTCGAATGCGAACCTGGTCTACATCCTCTATCTGTGCGCATTGCTTGTCGGCGTTACAATGATCATTGGCCTGGTGTTGGCCTATATGAACCGCTGCAAAGCACCGGACTGGCTGCAAACTCATTACACCTTCCTGATCCGCACCTTCTGGATCGGCTTGATCTTTTTTGTCATCTGCTTTGCCACAAGCTTCATCCTGATTGGTCTGGCGCTGTTCATCGTGCTGTTCATCTGGTTCATCGTCCGGATGCTCCGCGGCATGCAGGCCCTCGGCGAGCGGGCGCCGGTCAAGAACTATACCCGCTGGGGATTTTGAGCGGCACGCCAGCACTGCATCCGGCGAAACCCTGAGGGCCGCTTTGCCGAGTTGATCTTGGCCTGAACGGCATGCACTGTGTGCCGATCAACGCCCGTCCAACCGCATGCCGGAGGCCACCATGCGCCCCGATGTTCCGCTGACAAATGTCGCCCGCCGCGATATCGAAACCCTGCTTCACCCCTACACCAACCTCGCCGTTCATCGCGAAACCGGTCCGCTGACGCTGGAACGTGCCGAGGGCGTTTATGTCTATGACGGGACTGGCAAACCCTATCTTGAGGGCATGGCCGGGCTGTGGTGCACATCACTGGGCTACGGAAACGAAGAACTGGTCGAGGCCGCTGCTGACCAAATGCGGCGGCTGTCGTTCAGCCATCTGTTCGGCGGCAAGAGCCATGATCCCGGCATCGCGCTGGCCGAGAAGCTGAAGGAGATCTCGCCCGTTCCGGTGTCGAAGGTGTTCTTTTCCTCCTCGGGCTCGGAGGCCAACGACACCCAGGTCAAGCTGATCTGGTACTACAACAATGCGCGCGGAATGCCCGACAAGAAGGTGATAATCGCGCGCGAGCGTGGCTATCACGGTGTGACTGTCGCCACCGCCAGCCTGACCGGCCTGCCCGCCAACCATATCGATTTCGACCTGCCGATCGACAACATCACCCACACGCTGTGCCCGAGTTTCTATCGCTTCGGGCAGGATGGTGAGACCGAAGAGGAATTCGCAACGCGTCTGGCGCAGGGGCTTGAAGACAAGATCCTCGAAATCGGACCGGACCGGGTCGCGGCCTTCTTTGCGGAACCGGTCATGGGCGCAGGCGGAGTCATCGTTCCCCCGGAGACCTACTACGCCAAGATCCAGGCTGTGCTCGACAAGTATGATGTGCTGCTGGTCGCGGATGAAGTCATCTGCGGTTTTGGCCGGCTTGGCGAGATGTTCGGCTCTACCGTCATGGGGATGACGCCTGGCTCGATCTCGGTCGCCAAGGCGCTGTCTTCCGCCTATCAGCCGATCGGCGCCGTCATGATCCCGGAAGAAATCTACGAGGCTTGCGTCGATGAAAGCCGCAAGATTGGCACTTTCGGCCATGGCTTTACCTATTCGGGGCACCCCGTCGCTGCTGCGACCGCGCTCAAGACGCTCGAGATCTACGAGCGCGACAACATCGTCGGCCAGGTGCGCGAAAAGATGCCTCAGTTTCAAGCGCGTCTCGCCGCGCTGTCCGACCATCCGCTTGTCGGCGAAGCCCGCGGCAAGGGCCTCATCGGCGCGATTGAGATTGTCGCCGACAAGGGGTCAAAGACGCAGTTCGATCCGAAATCGGCGATCGCGGCCAAGGTGGCAGGATTCTGTGAGGAAGCCGGCCTAATCCTGCGTCCGCTCTATGGCGATGTTGTCGCCATTTGCCCGCCGCTGGTCATCACGACTGAACAGATCGATGAGCTGTTCGACAAGCTGGCGGGTGCGCTGGACCGGGCGGAGGAGATGGTGACCGCGCAGGATCTCCGGGCGGCTTGAAGCAGATCGCTTCCCTCAGGGCGCAGCCTGAGATACCGCTGCACAGAACACCGTCATTCAATTGCCGGTGATTTCAGCGGAGTTGGGATTGGCGTAGGCGAAAAAGACAGCATGTTAGCCGGACAACTCGTGGAAAGGCCGTCGGAATGAACATGCTGAAATCCCTCGCAGTCCCCGCGGTGATCGCAATCGCGGGCTGGTTCGCATCGCCTGCTTTGGCGGCAACCGAGAAGCTGACCGTTGCCGGAGGCTGTTTCTGGTGCGTCGAATCCGATTTCGAGTCGGTTCCCGGCGTCAGCGAAGTGGTATCCGGATACACCGGCGGCAATGTGAGTGATCCGTCCTACCGGCAGGTTGTTCAGGGCGGCACGGGCCACTTCGAGGCCGTCGAAATCTACTTCAACCCGCAACAAATTTCGCGGCAGCAACTGTTGTCGATGTTCATCCGCTCGGTCGATCCGACCGACGCCGGTGGCCAGTTCTGCGACCGGGGCGATAGCTACAAGACAGCCATCTTCGTGTCCGATGACACTGAAAGAGGTTTGGCGGAGGGCGTCGTGGCCGAAGCGGAGAAACAGCTCGGCCAGAAGATCGTGACGCCAATACTGAACGTTGGCGCGTTCTATCAGGCCGAAGAGTTTCACCAGAATTACTACAAGAGCCAAAGCCTGACCCTGACCCGCTTCGGCCCGCTCACGCGATCACAGGCCTACAAGCGCTATCGCAAGGCTTGCGGACGCGATGCCAGGGTCATCCAGCTGTGGGGAAGCCAAGCCCCCTTTGCCAAAACCCACTGACCGCCTTCGCAGCGCGTATGGTACATTGACGATCAGTCGCCGGTGTTTGCCGGTGTCTCGTCCGGCCCAACCGATCCCTCGACCAGCAAACCGCGTTCGGGCAGCCAGGGGTTCATTTCGAGCGCAACCCCGAACATATCGCGGCGCGAGCTGGTCTGGCCCTTACGCTTCTGAACATGGGCCGGTTCGAGACTGGACAAGCCGTGCTGCGTGAAGCGCTCGAAATGAACCCCTGGCTGCCCGAACGCGGTTTGCTGGTC
>JBCDCP010000110.1:0-9517 GCA_039181495.1 Pseudomonadota bacterium
CCTGACGCCTTATGATGTCTGGCGGCGAGCCCATGCGATACATCACGGCTCGTCGGGCAATCTGGGACGGCGTGGCCTGGGTGACATCAAGACCCTGACCGTTGAAGAATTTTTCGCAAGGACAACCATTCGGCGGCTGATGTACCGGCTCTACCGCAACCCCATCATCCTGTTCATCCTCGGGCCGTTCTATATGTTCTTTCTGGAGTACAGGCTTCCGCTCGGTCTCACCGGACATGCCAAATACTGGATCAGCGCGATGGCCACAAACGCAGCGATCCTTGTTGCGCTGGCGGCGGTTTTTTACTTTGGCGGCTGGGCTGCAATCCTGCTGATCTTCCTGCCCACGACGCTTGTTGCCGCAATTGCCGGGACGTGGATGTTCTATGTTCAGCATCAGTTCGAGACGACGCACTGGGCCGAAGAAGAGGATTGGCAACTACATGAGGCGGCGCTGGAGGGCAGCTCCTATTATGTGATGCCGCCGATTCTGCACTGGATCACAGGCAATATCGGCATCCACCACGTGCATCATCTTTACAGCCGGATTCCGTTCTATCGTTTGTCGGAAGTTCTGCGCGATCACCCCGAACTGGCAGACATCAATCGCCTCACCATTCGCGAGAGTCTTGGGACTGTCCGTCTGCATCTGTGGGACGCAAAGACGCAGCGATTGCTGTCGTTTGGTCAGGCTCGGGCGCTGCTTGCTTAGATCGCGCGGTCATTGCGAACCGACCATTTAACAGCCGGCAATTCTCATCCAATAAAGCAATCCAGCGTGCCAGTTAGGGCTAGAGCTTTCTGGAATCAGAGTTCACCTGATCACCCAGCACTCTCAGAAGCTCGTTCAAGTCCTTGCGCTGTGTCGGAGACAGTCCTCGCAAGAGACGATGTTGCGTTTCGACATGCTCACCTACAGCCTTCTCGATGGTCGCAAACCCGGATTCGGTCAGTCGGATCAGAAACCCTCGCTTGTCTTCAGGGTTTTGCACCCGCTCAACGAGGCCATGCTTGACGAGCTGGTCGATCCGGTTGGTCATTGTCCCTGAGGTCACCATAGTCAGGTCCAGCAATTCCCCTGGGGACAAGCCCTCCGGCTTTCCGGACCTTCGCAATGTCGCCAGGACATCAAAACTCGCTGGATTCAGTCCGTAAGTTCTCCAGGTTTTCTCCATCTCTCCCCTGAGTCTGGCTGTCAGACGTGAGAGCCGGCCGATTGTCTCCATTGGCCCGACATCGAGGTCGGGTCGGGCCTTGTTCCATTGAGCAATGATACGATCGACTTGGTCCATAGCGACATAGTGTGGAATTTTATCTTGACGTCAAGACAAATAAGTATATCTTGATATCAAGATAAATGGAGGCTCGTGATGAGACACCATCTCGACATTGCGTTGACAGCCATTGCGCCACTCGTCTGGGGCAGCACCTATTATGTGACGACAGAGTTTCTCCCGACCGGGTATCCAGTCACGATGGCAGCTCTGCGTGCTTTGCCTGCCGGTCTCCTTCTGCTGATTCTGGCGCGGCAACTGCCAAAGGGCATCTGGTGGGTTCGCGCCTTCATTCTCGGTGCGCTGAACTTCACTCTGTTCTGGGTCCTGCTGTTTGTCGCCGCTTACCGGCTGCCAGGCGGCGTTGCAGCAACGGTCGGTGCGGTTCAGCCGTTGATCGTCGTATTTCTTGCCGCGCCACTGCTCGGCACAGCGATCAGGGTTCCGGCCGTGCTGGCTGCCCTGATCGGTTTCCTCGGTGTCGGGCTTCTCGTACTGGGTTCGGGAATATTGCTCGATCCAATCGGGCTGATCGCTGGATTGGGCGGGGCAGCTTCGATGGCGGCTGGCACGGTTCTGACCCGCAAATGGCAGCCCCCCGTGCCACTTCTCACCTTCACCGCATGGCAGCTGACAGCTGGCGGGCTGCTGCTGGTGATCCTGGCCATCCTGTTGGAGCCGCCTCTCCCTCAACTGGATACAGGGAACCTCTCCGGCATCCTCTATCTCGGTCTCATCGGCGCGGCGCTCACCTATATCCTGTGGTTCCGTGGCATCTCCCGGATCGAGGCCGGCGCCGTCTCGGCACTTGGATTTCTCAGCCCGCTTTCGGCAGTCCTGATTGGCTGGGCCCTTCTGGATCAAGCACTCACGCCGACACAGCTCACTGGAGCGGGACTGGTGCTGGCCGCAATCTGGCTCGGCCAACGGGCACCACGCATCGCTCCTTCCATTGCTTTGAAACTTCCAACTGGCCCCCAACCCGAAGGAGAATTGCGATGAAAATCATAGTATTTGGTGCGACTGGCGACGTCGGCTCTCGCGTCGTGACCGAAGCACTCACAAGAGGGCATAGCGTGACTGCAGCAGTCAGAAACACTGCAGGTCTCGATAAACTGCCCGACGGCGTTGGATCGGTTATCGCAGATGCCACAGACCCTGCACCGCTTGCCACCGCAATGGCCGGGCAGGATCTCGCTATCAGCGCCTTGTGCTCACCAGCTGGGCAAGAGGGCGAGATCGTTGCCCTGACCCGCGCCATCCTTGATGCCGCGTCAATTGCCGGTCTTCGGGTGATCGTTGTCGGCGGCGCCGCTCGGCTACGCCTGCCAAATGGCAGTCCACATACGGTTCTGTCAGACCCCGACTTCTTGCCCGAGAGCATCGTCCCGGTTGCCCGCGCATCGATGGCGCAGTGGGAACTCTGTGCCTCTGAAACATCAGCAGACTGGACCTATGCCAGCCCGTCCGCTCTGTTGCAGCCCGGCGAGCGCCGGGGAGTGTTCAGAACCGGCACGGACATGTTGCTGGTTGATCGAGCGGGCAACTCTGAAATCTCGATGGAGGATTTCGCGGTAGCGCTCGTCGATGAGGCTCAATCAGCCAGATTCCCACGCGCGTCCTTTACCGTCGGGTACTGACAGCTCGAACCAGCAGCGCACTAAAAGAAAAGCCCCGCCAGCTGAATGTCTGGCAGGGCTTTCTTAGGGAAGCAAAATGCCACGTGTCACTTTCAACCGCGTAACGTATCAGCAGCTGCTGTCCAGCTTTCGGGCGTCATCACATAACACTTGGTCAGCGACGGGCCGGTTCCAAGATCGAGTTCGGCATCGTAGCGCCATTCCGCGCCCAGGCGCGTCGTCGCGATCTGCGAGCGCAAATTGTTCGACCCGATGTGAAACCAGATTCGGTCGAACGACTGGAAGGCGTGGGTGATCATCAGCTCTTTGATTTCGAAATTATAGCTTCCGCCCCAATGGCTCGGCGCAAGGAAGGTAAAGCCGATGCCGATATCTGTGGGTTGATCCGGCACGGGGTAGTAGCGCGAGCAGCCGATGATGCGGTCGCCCTCCCACACCGCGAGCGTACCGCCAGCGCCGAGCAGGAAATCGAAATAGGGATGGAACACCTCAGGCGTGTGTCGTTTGCTGGTCGGGTGCTGCTCCCAGGTGCGCGGGTCGGATGCTGCCGCGTGCAAGCCCGGCCGATCTTCAGCCGTAAGAGGCTTGAGGGTGACTCCGGCGCCGACCAGTGTCGGCTGATTGTCGAATGTCATGATCGTTTTCAGTGTTGGCGCGGTCCGAACAGCACGCCAACTCTGACCGCTATGCCGACTTCGTCAACGACTATGCTGCACAGCGGACATGTTCCCTGAGCATGTTGCAGGTGCTTCATCTTCAAACATGAACGCCGCTTGAACAACAGATTCAGACCCGGGACACACTGTGCTAGCTAGGAGCGAGAAGGCTCTTCGCGAACGGGGGATGAACAATGAAAACACAATCAAACAGCGCCATTCGGCTGTTGGGAAAAGTAGCCGTCCTGGCTGTCTTTTTTTCACTATTGGCGATGACTGGCGAGAGTGCCGCATTTGATCAGAACAGGTACGACGCGTGCATCGAACAAAAATGCGATCCCCTGGCAGAGGCAGCGGGTAACGCAGGAGCAGGCTCTCGGGAAGGAACACAACTCGGCGCCGCCCTGCTAATGTGCACGGCAGGATGCCGCAGCGAGGCAAAGAAAAATCCGCTACTGCCTTGTGGCGCTGAGGGGAACAGGGCCTGCAAGATCTGGGAGCGCATTCCTTCCTGCGATCAGGGCCTTGTTGAGCGGGGCAGACGCTGCCAGAGGCCCTAGGTCGGATCGAATTGACTGGCAATGCAACAAACACGCACCGCCACGGACCAATCAGAGGATTGCTGCGGCGCGAACGCGCGCCAAGGTCGACGATGTTTCGGCATCCCGGATCGCCTTGACGGGCGTCCGGGATGAAGCCTGTGGCCAGACCTAAGCCGCGCGCTTCATCAACCCACGATTGATCACCGCTTCGGCGATCTGCACGGTGTTGAGCGCAGCCCCTTTGCGAAGGTTGTCCGACACCACCCATAGCGCCAGCCCGTTCTCGACCGTAGCGTCCTCGCGGATGCGGGAGACGAAAGTCGCGAAATCGCCAACACATTCAATCGGGGTGACGTAGGCGTCTTCTTCGGGGTTATCGACGACCATAATGCCCGGCGCCTCGCGCAGGATCTCACGCGCCCGCTCCGGCGTCATCTCATCCTTGAACTCGATGTTCACAGCTTCGGAGTGGCCAACAAACACCGGCACCCGGACGCAGGTCGCTGTCAGCTTGATCTTGGGGTCGAGGATCTTCTTGGTCTCGGCCACCATCTTCCACTCTTCCTTGGAATAGCCATCCTCCATGAAGACATCGATATGCGGGATCACGTTGAAGGCGATCTGCCGGGTGAACTTCTCCGGCTCCGCCTCCTGCGCCACATAGATGCCCTTGGTTTGGTCCCACAGCTCGTCGATGCCCTCTTTGCCGGCGCCGGAGACAGACTGGTAGGTCGAGCACACCACACGGGTGATGGTGGCTGCATCATGCAGCGGCTTCAGCGCCACCACGAGCTGAGCGGTCGAACAGTTGGGATTGGCGATGATGTTGCGCCGATCGTTCTTGGCCATATAGCCGTCGAGAACATCGGCGTTCACTTCGGGCACAATCAGCGGCACGTCGCTGTCGTAGCGGAAGTGTGAGGCGTTATCGATGACCAGCGCGCCGGTTGCGGCAATCTTCGGTCCCCACTCCTTGGACACCGCCGAGCCCGCCGACATCAGAGCGAAATCCACGGTCGAGAAATCGAACTGGGCAAGGTCCTGACATTTGAGCACCGTATCGCCATAGGACACTTCAACGCCGAGCGAACGGCGAGACGCGATGGCATGAACCTCGTCGGCGGGAAACGCACGCTCAGCGAGGATATTGAGCATCTCCCGGCCCACATTGCCGGTGGCTCCAACGACGGCGACACGATAGCCCATGACTCTCTCCGGATTGTTGGGCCTGGATAGTTCAGCGGGGTGTTACGCGGAAAGCGCTGCCACACGCAAGCGCAGGATCACACATGGCTGCCAACCGGCGGCTAGCCGCCGCGTTCGCGCATCTCGCGCCGGCGCATCGGCATCACATCGATCACGGCATAAAGCTCGTTGAGACTGACCGGCTCATCCCAGCGGGCTTTCACCCCGCCATCCTTGCCGATCAGCGTTGCACGGAAGTCCATTCCCTCGGGCAAGCGGCCGACCACGGACGTCTCAGCGAGATCGGGGGCAGGACCAAAGACCGGAGCAACGGCATCCGCGGTCATGGCAAACACCGCCATGTCGCGGATGGCGAGACCGTCACGATCGGCTCGCAGCGCGGTCTTCTGCTGAGACAGAACGAGCTGGTTCAGATTACGCACCTGAAGCACCAGCACGCGGTTCTGCCAGCGATATTGCGGGAAGGCCAGGGCGGGCTTCGCCAATCCAGCGCCCAAAGCAGCCAGGCCTGCAACCATTCTGCGGCGATTGAGCATCTCGGCAATCCCCTGAGATCATCCCCGCCCCGGCACAGGAAACGCCAAGGCATCATTGGTTTCTTAAAGCTCCTAGATTACATGGGAGCGGGTTTTCGACTGCAAAGGGGGCGCCCGTGCTCGGGCAGATTTATTCCTTCGACCATCAGACCAAATCTGGCTTCATTCTCGGCCAGGATGGTTACCGTTACAGCCTTGTCGAGGACGACTTCCGGTTTCCCACCAACCCGGTCGTCGGAATGATCGTGCAATACAGCGCCGAAGAAAACATGGCGCGAGATGTCGTCACACTGGATCGCCTTCCGGTGCAGGCAAAAGGTCCACCAAAGGACATCCCTATACGCGCCGGCGGCACCGATCCCGATCCCGATTTCAAGCAGGCGGCAGCGCGGGAGATGGAACGCTGGCGGCCGCCATTACCGATCCCGCCAACGCCGGCCAGCTATGAGCAGGCAAGAACGCTTGATCCCCCGGCTCCGCCGCCAGCCCCGCCCGAAGGTAATTTCGACCTTTGGGGCAACTTCAAATACTGCATGACGACCGGGTTCAGCCTGTTTCGCGGCCGCGCACGGCGGCGGTCGTTCTGGGGCTTTGTCGCGATGCAGCTGCTGATCTTCTTTGGGCTGATTTTCATCGGCATTGCGCTGGACACTACGGGGACAGGCGAAGGCGGGGCTCTCACAGTTGTGATGCCGATGCTGTTTCTGCTGGCGACCATCGTTCCGTTCTGGGCTGCACTCGTCCGCCGGGCCCACGATATCGGGATCACCGGCTGGGCGGTTCTGGCAACGCTCATTCCAGGAATCGGCTGGATTGTTTTTCTTGCACTGGGGCTTTTCCCGGGGTCACCCAACGACAACCGGTTTGGCCCCAGCGTGCGATGAAAGGCCAATCACGCATCCATCCATAGGCGGGTCGGTGCGGCCGTGATTAGCCCGATTGGGCGAGTTGTTTCAGCCGTTCGCCGTCCCAACGGATGTAGATCTTCTCGTCGCGCTCCGAACTGCCGAGACCAGCATAAAATGACCGTGCTCTGGGATTGTAGTCCTCAGCGGTCAAGTCCAACCGTCCATAGCCTTCGGCTTCGCACAGCCGCCCAAGCCAGACCATCATCGCCGCACCAACGCCACCACTGCGGGCGCGCTGCGACACGAAGAGATCTTTGACAAACAGGACGCCGCTCAGACCCACGCCGGGGCGGAAAACCGCAAAATGGATCAATCCAACGGCTTCACCGGCCCGCTCGGCAATTGCAAAGCGTCCGTCGCAGTTTTCACGGCGCAGCCACTGCGCCACGATCTCTGCACCATCCCGGTCCGCAAACGGGTCGGTGTCCCAGTAGTGCAGGTCCTGTTCGGAAATCAGCGTCGCCAAGGCAGCCGCATCGGGTGGCGAAGCGACGCGGATGACGAGCGGGGGCGCGCCTTCAGGCATTCGCCTGCAGCGCGGCGATGATTGCGTCGGTCATTCCTTTCGTTCCAACAGGATTACCACCATCTGCGAGGTCGGCCGTACGAGCGCCACTGTCCAGTGCAGACGCGATGGCTGCATCGAGGCGGTCGGCTTCATCCATCAGCCCGAAGGAGTAGCGCAGCGCCATCCCGAAACTGGCAATCATCGCGATCGGGTTGGCAACGCCCTGGCCCGCGATGTCGGGCGCCGAACCATGGACTGGCTCATACATCGCCTTGCGGCGTCCGGCACCTTCATCCGGCAGACCCAGGGACGCTGATGGCAGCATGCCAAGCGAGCCGGTCAACATGGCAGCCACATCGGACAGCATGTCGCCGAACAGATTGTCGGTCACGATCACGTCGAACTGCTTGGGTGCGCGAACCAGCTGCATGGCGCCCGCATCGGCCAGCATGTGCTCGAGTTTCACGTCGAGATAGCCCTCGCCGACATGGATGTCCTCGACGACTTCATGCCACAACACGCCAGACTTCATGACATTGCGCTTTTCCATCGAGGTGACCTGCTTGCCGCGCGTGCGGGCAAGATCGAAGGCAACCCTGGCGATCCGGGCAATCTCGCTGGTCGTGTAGACCTGGGTATCAACAGCGCGCTTCTCGCCATTCTCCAGCGTGACGACTTCCTTGGGTTCGCCGAAATAGACCCCGCCGGTCAGCTCGCGTAGGATCAGAATGTCGAGTCCCTCGACGAGGTCTGACTTGAGCGAGGACGCCGCCGCCAGAGCCGGATAGCAGATCGCAGGCCGCAGATTGGCGAACAGGTCCATGTCCTTCCTGAGACGGAGAAGGCCGGCTTCCGGCCGCTTGTCGTAGGGCACGCCGTCCCATTTCGGTCCGCCAACCGCGCCAAACAGTACCGCGTCCGAGGCCATGGCCCGCCCCATGGTTTCGTCCGAGATGGCCTCACCATGCGCGTCGTAGGCGGCCCCGCCAACAAGATCGGTTTCCACTTCGAAGCGGACTCCCGATTGCTGCGAAAACCAGTCGATGACGATCCCGGTCGCTTCGCAGACCTCGGAGCCAATGCCATCTCCCGGCAAAAGCAAAATGTTCTGGCTGGCCATGAAACGCGGCCTCCCCTGGCGTGATTCCGATTGCGCCCTGCCTATCGCCTCACCCGATACGTGACAAGGACAGGTGAACCGAAGTTGGCTTTCGATGCCCGATGCAGACTGCTAGTGTCCGCGTCATGACTGACAGGCACACCCGCGATGAACAACGGCGCAAGGCTGCATTGCGCGACCTTGAAAGAACTGCCGAACAGAGCGAGATCATCGGCACCAGCGCACTGCGTCGGGCGGCCGACAGTGCGCGCGATCATTTCGGCGCTGCGGAAGCAGACCGTGACGACTGGGCGGAGTATTGGGGTCGCCGTATCGGCCGCATGCTTTCTCTGGTTGGCCTTATTGCTTTGGCGGTCTACCTTACCGTCACATATTTACTGTGATTCCTGCCATGTATGATGCGGTGAACTGGACGGAACTGAAATCACCGAGCCTCGGCCGGTTCGAGGCGATGGCGAAAGAAGCTTTTCAGGGATTGCCTGAACCCTTCCGGGCATTGTGCGGCGACACGATCATGCGGGTCGCTGAATTTCCAGACGGTACAGCCTTGGCCAGTCTCGGGCTTGAATCACCCTTTGATCTTCTCGGCATGTTTGAAGGTGTCGGGCTCGCCCAGACCGGATTGACCCAGACCGGCCAGGAACCCAACCGGATCTGGTTGTTTCGCAGACCGATCCTCGACTACTGGGCGGAACACGACGAAACACTGGGCGCGGTCATCAACCACGTGCTGGTTCACGAGATCGGCCACCATTTCGGATTGTCCGACCAGGACATGGAGACAATCGAGTCACTTGCCAGCGAGCCTGCCATGCAAAGTTGAACCGACCAAGGCAGGCTGATTTGTTGTGCGGTTGGTTTGCCTGAATCTTCAGGCCGCACGGCTGCCCACCGCCATATCGCTCGCACTGCCCGATCCGAGCACGTTGGCGATCGCCGAAATGTGCCGCTCATCGGTTCCGCAGCAGCCGCCCGTCACCGTGAGATTCGGTAGCATTGCATCCAGACTACGATAGCGCTCGGCAAGATCGTGAGGATCGCCGGAATCCAGCGTTTCGGCAGCATCGAGTTCCGCATGACTCTTACAGGACGCATTGGCGCGAATGCCGCCGATTCGCTCCTGCCAG
>JBCDCP010000111.1:0-9474 GCA_039181495.1 Pseudomonadota bacterium
ACAAAACAGCCCCGGCGCGTTTCGCGCCGGGGCTTTTTCATTAAGGGTGTTTCTATTCAGCGATTGCTGGCCGGCAAGGCCTGGGCCGATTTGGCGAGACCGAGGAGCCTGATGAACTCTGCCCGATAACCGAAAGCGTCTTCACCCTTGGCGCCACGGGCCAACTCCCGCACATCATCGAGCGTGAAGCCGCCCGTATGGACACCGCCGGTTAAAACCTCGGCGAAGCCAGCTACAGCCGCAGCAAAGCGGGTGTTGTCGTCGGCTGCCGCAATGGTATCGATCACGGCATCGGAAGTGACCGGAACCTCATAGAGGCGGCTTTCGCTCTCACCGGGCAGCTTGGCGCGGACCTTGATGAAGGCCAGCTCCGCATTCGGTTCGGTCTGGGCGTTAGCATTGGTTTCGTTGCCATAGCGCAGCGCACCGATCCGCTCGGCTGCGGATCCAACGGGTATCACCTCATACAATGCGGTGACGGTATGCCCCGCCCCGATCTCACCGGCATCGACCTTGTCATTTGCAAAGTCCTCCCGATTGAGCGCGCGCGTCTCATAGCCGATCAGCCGGTATTCGCTGATCACCGCAGGATTGAACTCGACCTGCACCTTCACATCGGAGGCAATGGTGAAGAGGTTCGCTGTCACCTCATCGACCAGCACCTTCTGCGCCTCCGCCAGTGTGTCGATATAGGCGGCATTGCCATTGCCGTTCTGGGCGAGCGTCTGCATCAGAGAGTCATTGAGGTTGCCGCGTCCAAAGCCCAGCACCGATAGCGAGACACCGGTGTCGCGCTGGCGCTCGATAAACCCCGTGAGACTATCATTATCACTGAACCCGACGTTGAAATCCCCGTCGGTTGCAAGGATCACGCGGTTAACCCCGTCGTCCTGAAGGGTTTGCCGCGCCAGCGCATAGGCCTGACGCAACCCCTCACCTCCTGCTGTCGATCCGCCTGGGGCAAGGTTGTCGATCGCCTCCAGAATCTTGACTTTATCCGAGGCCGCGGTCGGCTCCAGAACCGTACCAGCATCGCCGGCATAGGCGACAATCGACACCCGGTCATCCGGCCTGAGTTCTGCCACCAGCAGACGGAACGCGTTTTTCAGAAGCGGCAATTTGTCGGGCGACTGCATCGAGCCCGAGGTATCGATCAGGAACACGAGATTTGCCGACCGGCGAACGGTTTCGGCAGGCAAGTCATAGCCCTCGATGCCAATGCGCAGAATTTGCGTGCCCGCGTTCCAAGGCGTCGGCATGACGGCGACATCGACGCCGAACGGCGCGCCCGGTGTAGCGGTGGTGCCATAATCGTAGTCAAAGTAGTTGATCCACTCCTCGGTGCGGATCGACTCTTTTGGCGGCAATACCCCGTTGTTCAGGCTTGCCCGCATGAAGGCGTAGGACGCTGTGTCGACATCGACCGAGAAGGTCGAAACCGGGCTTTCTGTGACGCGTTTGAAGCGGTTTGGTTCATCATTGGCGAAGCGGTCGCGGCCAATATCCTCATAGGCCGGGGGTGCTATCAGATCGGCGGTGCCGACCCCGCGCGTCAGACCCTGCGTTTGGCCACCAGGCTGCGCGGCAATGCCCTGAGCCTGGCGCGGCGCACCGCTGAACGTGTTGAACTGGCCACCAATCGCGGCAGGCGGAGCGGGCACGGCGCTTGGCGCTGACGCGGCCCGCTCGGCAATAACGGGTTGGGGTGCCGATTTTGACGCTACCTCGGCATCAGGCGCCGGTTTTTCGCCAGGCTCGGGCGACAATACGGACTGCTGGTCCGTACCGATCGGCAATATCGGAACCGGGCCTGTCTGAATCGCATCAAGCGAGAAGACGGCAAGAACCAGAACAGCAACGCTGGCACCGCCGGCCATGACGCCGCGATAGGATTGGGAGATGGGGGTCATCAGAGAACTCCAAAGGGCTTTCGCGCCGCGCAGAATTGCGGGCGCTTGTTCCCTTTGACGGTTCTGTTCAGCCGATCCTTGGGCGGCACTTTTCGACTTTTCGAATTCGGCGTCGAATGCGTCCATCGCCGCGGCCAATGCCGCGTCGCGCGCCTCGGACCGTGGCTCAGGCCGCGCCTGCCGCATGAGTTCCTTTGCGTGGTCGAGTTCGTTGCTCATTCTTCCTGCTCCGCGACGCGGATTTCCTGCTCAGCAAAACGGGTGAGCGCCTTCTTCAGCTCATGCATGCGCCATGAGACGGTGGATTCCTTGACGCCAAGAATCTCTGCGGCCTCGGCATGGGTCAGGTCTTCGGACAAGACAAGGACAGCGGTATCGCGCAGCTCCGGCTTCATCGCCTGCAGCGCACTGTTCAACCACTCGGCCCGCGTCGCGCGATCTGCATCATCGGCGGCCACCAACGCTGCGACATCAACGTAATCACGCTCGCGCTGTTCGCGGGCCATGCTGCTGCGCCGTCTGTCGACGGCTGCATTGAAGACCACACGATAAAGCCAGGTTCTGAAACGCGCCGCTCCGTCGAACTGCCGCAGCTTCGCTGGCAGGCTGACCACCACATCCTGGGCCAGATCCTCGGCGTCTTCCCGGTGACCCGTAAACCGCAATGCGAGCCGGTAGACGTGGTCGTAGTGGCGCGCGAGCAGGCTCGCAAACGCTGCCCTGTCTCCATCGCGGGCCTCAGCGGCCAGTGCGTTGTCGTCGGTCACCATGCGCATGTCATAGACTTAGACGGCGCAGCGGAGCGATTCCTTGGCGCTGGCGGAAAAAATGTTCAGCAAAATGCACGACCGGCATTTTTTGGCACGGCGACGTCTTATTTGGCCTTGAGAAACTGATTCAAGATCTCGCGGAATGCAGAGTCCGATCAGGCAGTTACGGACTCGATCTGAGATTTTGATTCCGCTTGACTCTTGGCAGGCAACCGGACTGGATCGAGTATCAACGGCATGCCGCGTTGGGTCTGCTCTGCTGGTGGCAGAACATCCATGTTGGGCCAAAGTCCGCTCTCAAGACTGCTCGCGTAGGCCTCGGGCAAGCCAGCCTGGCGCATCTTTGCCGCCGCGGATGCATGGTCGAATCCGAGACGGTGATGGGCAACGTTGAGCCCCTCCGCTGATGGCGTCAAAACCGCGTACCAGCCGTCATTGGCGCCGTCATTGGCCGGCATCCCAATAACGCCAGCGTTTATCCATGGAACATCGGCAACCGACCGGGTGTAGGGCAGCCCGCAGTGGCCTGAAATGATGCCGTCGGCCGCAAGCCCGTCTATCTCGTCCAGGAGGTCCTCGTCGGGCGTTGACGAGAACACGAAGCGGTTGATCACCTTGGGGCTTCCGTGAACCACGACAAAACGCAGCCCAATCTCCGAGAATCTGAGATCGATGCGAGATGGGAATGTCGACATCCACTCGCGGTTGACGTCAGATACCGTCTCGCTGGCATGCGCCATCCACCGCGCTGAAAGAAGATCGCAAGCGCTGCCCGTATCGAAACCGCAGCCACAACTTTCGCCGCCACCAGCAAGAGACTCGTCGGTGTTACCCATGACGACCGCGATGCCCGATTCACGGATCAAGGTCGCCGTGGCCTCGGCGTCGGCGCAGTAAGCGGTCACATCGCCGGTGCAGATGATCCTTTCAGGTGGAATACCGCGCTCAGATGCTACCTTGAACAGCGTCTCGGTGGCTTCGAGGTTTGAATACGAGCCGCCGAAGATAAGGACGGGGCCTGTGGCGTCGATGACATCAACCATGGCTCGACACTGTGCCGAACCTTTGTGAATGGCAAGCGACAGACCGTCCAAAAAAGAGGCTGGTTTCTAACTCGAGATACCCGGCTGTTTGACCAGGTAGACACCGGTGATCCGCCAATCACCCTCACTGCCCCGCTGCAATGTGTAGACCGCCGTCCACAGTTCGCTATTCGGACCGACGATGTCGACATGCTGCTGCACCTGAGCATCCGTGCCCGTAATGGTACCGAAGTCGAAATCCTGGGGACGATAGACCGGCGCATAACCGCGCCGCACCATGTCCATAAAGATATCGGGGTTGGGAAACCGCTGTTTGATGCTGGGTGCTGCGAACCGGTACGCACCGTTCGCATCGTCGCGCCGGAACGCGTCGATCTGACTCTCGATCACCCCGCGCACGGCATTCTCGGTTGCTGATGACGGCTCAGCCTGGGCCGGACCGGCCAGCACAAGTGCAGCCATCACCAGAAGTGTCGCGGCCAGCGCTGTGAGAATTGCAAAACGGTTGGTGGCCGTCTCCGTTGTTTGTCCTGAACGGTTACGCATCATCACCCCTTCATCCTGTGTGCAGATGTTTAGCCTACGCGTCAGGTCTGCAAACGGACCAGCCTCAACTCGTTGCCAATCCTTCGCGCATGGCGGCTATAGGGGTTGCAGACCTTGACAGGGGAGCGACGCTCCTCCGTATTGCCGTCGTGCAAATACGTAATCCGGTCGCGATGAAGCCGGATACGCGTTTACGGAGGAAACCATGCGCAAATCGCTTTTGGCGTTCGCAGCCAGTGCGTTCGCCCTCGCTTCGGCACCGTTTTGGGCCATTTCGTCAGCCAATGCTGCGGACACAATACTGCGGATTTCGCTGCAGCTACCGTTGGCAAGCCACCTCGGACAGAACCTGCTGTTGTTCGAGGAAGAGGTCGAGAAGGCCTCTGGCGGCACCATCGATGTCCAGATCTTCGACAGTGCCCAGCTTTATAAGGACAAGGAAGTTCCCGAAGCCGTCGGATCCGGGCAGATCGAGATGGGTGTCGCATCGCTGACACGCTATGTCGGCGAAATCCCGGCCGTTGACGTGTTCTACATGCCTTTTCTGATGAACAGCGAGCAGAAGGTCCGTTCGGCGGTTGCCCCCGATAGCGCCATCCGCAAGCCCATCGATGACGCCATCCTGAACACCGGCGCGCGCGTGCTCTGGTGGCAGGCCTATGGCGGCGTGATCCTGTTGTCGAACGGTGCACCAATGGCCACTCCGGACGCCATCAGCGGGAAGAAGGTGCGCGTGTTCGGCAAGACGCTGGGCACCTGGATCGAGACCGTTGGCGGCGCGCCGACCCTGATTTCAGGCTCCGAACAGTTCCTCGCCTATCAGCGCGGCACTGTCGATGTGGGCATGACCGGTGTTTCGGGCGTGAAATCGCGCAAGCTCTGGGAGGTGATGGACACCATCACTGTCACCAACAATGCCGACATCGAGTTCATCGTCGTGGTCAATGAGGACTTCTGGCAAGGCCTCAGCGATGAACAGCGCGGCTGGATTTCCGCCTCTGCGCGGAAAGCCGAGATCGATGTGCGTGACCGCATGGCCAGCATCGAGGCAGAAGCCTTCGAACAGGCCAAGTCCAATGGCATGACGGTCTATACACCGACGCCGGAAGAGATAGCTGCCTGGCGCGAAGCCTCACAGCCGGTCATCGACACCTGGCTCGAAGGTGCTGGCGATCTCGGACGTCAGGTGTACGAAGCAGCCTTGGAACTGGGCTCTTAGACCTAGCAATCCAAAACGCCGGTGGGGCTCGCTCGATGCCTGCCGGCGTTCTCCCCCCCCCCCTCTCCTATTCTGTGAAGGCGTGCCGCCATGGCCCTTCTTGAACGGTTCTCGCAGGCGTTGGCCGCGATCACCGGCTGGGTACTTTTTGTCATCGGCCTGATGCTCGGCTTCGAGGTGGTTGCGCGCTACTTCTTCAACGCACCGACCGTCTGGGCGGAGGAGTTGTCGCGGCTGTTCATGGTCTGGGCGGTGTTCGTCGGCTCGTCGGTCCTGATCCAGAGTGACGGCCATATCCGGGTGACGGTGGTCACCGAGATGCTGCCTCCGGGGATCAAGCGTGCGGTGCGCTTTGTTGCCATGTGCGCGGTGATCGTGATCTCGGGCTTTGTTGCCTGGCATGGCTTCCCAATCGCGTGGAACAGCTTTGAGGTCGGCCGCACCACCGGATCGATGATGGACATCCCGTCCTGGTGGATGCAGGCCAGTGTCCCGGTCGGGTTTGGTCTGATCTTCCTGCAGGCGATCATCAAGGCGGTGATGGTGCTCACCGGTCACGATGCGGGCGACGGCGCCCCTGTTCACGCCGAATAGTCTAAAGCAACCGCCGCGATGGAAACCTTCCTGATCCTGCTGTCGCTGTTTGTCATCTTGTTGGCCGGTGTCCCGGTGGCCTTTGCTCTGGCCGGCCTCGGGATTGGCTTGCTCTTCTTTGGCGGTTTTTCGCCGTTGATGGCGCCAGCCGGGCTGTTGTCTTCAATGGACAGTTTCGTGCTGGTCGCGGTGCCGCTATTTCTTCTGATGTCCAACATCATGCTGAAGGGCGGCGTTGGGCAGGATCTGTTCTCGGCCGTTCAGGCCTGGGTTGGCCATTGGCCGGGCGGTCTCGCCGTCGCGACCGTGCTCTCCTGCGGGATCTTCGCCGCCATCTCAGGTTCATCGGTGGCGACTGCTGCCACCATCGGCACGGTAGCCATTCCGGAAATGACCAGCCGGGGCTATCCGCGGCATTTCGTGTTTGGACTGCTGGCAGCCGGCGGGACCCTTGGCATCCTGATCCCGCCATCGCTGATTATGATCATCTATGGGGTTATCACCGAGGAATCGATCCTGGCGCTGTTCCTGGCTGGTGTTGGGCCGGGGCTTCTGATGATCGTTCTGTTCATCCTCTACTCGATCGTCTTTGCGCTGCGCTCGCCGTCCTATGAGCCGCAGCCGGCTGCGAGCTGGGAAGACCGTGCCCGCACCGGATGGCGCGCACTTCCGACTATCATACTCGCAGGCTTTGTCATCATCGGCATCTATCAGGGCTGGTACACGCCGACCGAAGCCGCTGCTGTCGGCTTCATCGGTGCGCTGTTCGTCACCGGCATCGTTCTACGCACATTGACGTGGCGCGGCCTCTACGAAGCGGTCAGTGACAGCATGAAGACCACCGTGGCGATCCTGTTGATCGTCGCCGGGGCCAAGATTTTCGGCAAGGCGATCGCGCTCTACCGCATACCGCAGGACATCTCGCTGTTGATCTCATCAAACATCGATGAGGCGACCATCTTCATCATCGTGATTGCGCTCGTGCTGCTGGTCATGGGGCTGTTCATGGAAGCATTGTCGATGATGCTGATCATGGTGCCGGTGCTCATCGGGGCCGTGATCGCCCTTGGTATCGACCCGATCTGGTTCGGCGTGTTTTTCGTGATCATGGTCGAATGCGCCCTGATCACTCCGCCGGTCGGGCTCAATCTTTATGTGATACAGGCGGTGGGCAGGGCGAACATGCAGGAGGTGGCGCGTGGCGTCGTTCCGTTCCTAGTTTTGATGCTGCTGACCGTCGCGCTGATCGTGACCTTCAAGGACATTGTGCTTTGGCTTCCATTCAACCTGTGAACACCCCCTCGCCGCGTGCCCCGGACCGCCTTCGCGGTCTGCTTGATCAGAACCGGCTTCTAGTCACGCCGTCCTGCTGCGACGCGCTGTCCGCGAGGCTGATCGAGCAGGCCGGCTTCGACCTAGCTTTCATGAGCGGGTTTGCCGTTTCCGCCTCGCGCATTGGCGCGCCGGATACCGGGCTGATTTCCTATGGCGAGATGGTGGATTCCGCGCGCAACATCGCGGGCGCAATCTCGATCCCGCTGATGGCCGATGGCGATACCGGCTATGGCAATGCACTGAATGTCCGCCGCACGGTTCAGGGCTATGCAAGGGCGGGATGCGCGGCTGTGATGATCGAGGACCAAGTCTCGCCGAAACGCTGCGGCCACACCAAGGGCAAGCTCGTGGTGGACCGCGCCGAGGCGCTCGACCGCATTCAGGCCGCGGTCGACGCGCGCAATGAGGGCGATGACATCCTCATCCTCGCCCGCACCGACGCACGGCACGGGCATGGGTTGAATGAGGCGATTTCCCGAGCCCAGGCGTTTCGAGAGATTGGCGCGGACATTATTTTCGTCGAAGCGCCGAAATCAGAAGCCGAGATGCGCACGATCTGCAGCGAGATAGACGCGCCCTGTATGGCCAATCTGGTCGAGGGCGGCGAAACCCCGATCCTGCCGCCAGCACAGCTTGAAGACATTGGTTTCCGTGTCGCAGCTTATCCGCTGACCCTGATGTCGGCGGCCATGAAAGCAATGCTGGACGCGCTAGACGGCCTCAAATCCGGGCAGCATCCAAACGGGCTGCTTCTCGATTTCGCCGAACTGCGCGACCGGGTTGGCTTCAACGACTATTACGAGGCCGAGCAGCGTTACGCGGCCAGCGCACGGGACTAACACCGGCGATCAGGCCATGATGTTCGACACCTCGCACGCGACCTGTACGGGATGTGAGGTCCGGCTAAGACCTGCTGCGTGCGAAGCGTGCCGCCACGCCTGCCGTGAACGGGATCAACACTGGTATGCCGGCAACCGAAGCGTCGTAGTCCGGGATTTTCTTGCGCTTTCTCGCCAGCATCATCGGGATCGAGATGAATGCAAACAGTGCGGTCATGGCGAGCGCGCCAGCGATCAGCCAGGGTGAAAACGGCCCGGCTGCCAGCCCGAACAGGCACAGCCCCCACCAGAAACCTATCTCACCGAGATAGTTGGGGTGCTGCGACCAGCCCCAAACCCCGGTTGTGAGGATGTCGGGTTTGGGTTGTTCAGCGACGCGGTGCGCCCGCAATTGCAGATCGGCGACCGTCTCGATCCAGATCGCGGCTGCGGTCAGGGCAATAGCAAGCCCGTCGACCCACCCCAACGGCACGTCTGACTGTGCTACCGCCAGAAGCGGCAGGCAGCCAAGGAACACCAATAGTGTGGGGAACAGTTCGATGCCGAATAGATTGACCAATGGAAACAGCCGGCCGGATTGCGCCCTGAGGTCCTGGTAACGGAAGTCCTCATGGCCCATATCCGGCCAACGCAACATGCAGTTCCATGTCAGCCTGACGCTCCAGACCGTGACCAGTGCCAAGACCAGCCATTCGCGCGCGCTGACAGGAGCCTCCACCGCCATCCACCATGCAAGGGTCAGAGGCGGTGCGACGCTCCAGTAGGGGTCATAAACCGAGGCGTTGCCCGTCCAGCAGGCAAAGACGAAGATTATTACGGTTGCCGCAATGCAGGCTGCAGCGGCCGTCAGTATCGGCGTGGCTGACCCCATCAGGACAACGGTGATCGCCGCCACAACCAAAGCGGCCGCATAGACGCCGGCACAAACACCGTTGGGTGTCTGGCGCCATGGTGTAGTACCGCTCACGCGCTCGTCTCCTGTAACCCTGACAGCGATATCATTCACGGCCTATGATGGTGGGATGTGACTCTTGCCCGTCCCTATGCCCTGCACCGTCACAACATCCAACCAAATTCTGTCGCGGTCGGCCTTTCCCGGAGGGCGCGTGCTCTCGCCAAGCCATTTTGCGACAAGCTCCGGCTGCCACCACCACACGTGTTCAAGCGCTATGATGCACCGTCGGCCGATTGAGCAGAGTGGCCGCCGCTGAGCGACAA
>JBCDCP010000112.1:0-9399 GCA_039181495.1 Pseudomonadota bacterium
CAGGCGACGTCGAAACCCTGCTCTCTCACATAGGCAATGATCTCATCGGCATGCTCGGAGGTGATGCGCCCGGCCGCATAGTCGATATCCATGACGGAATCGACGATGGCACAGGCTCTGGTCGCAGGGTCGGACACCACGTAGCTGATCGTGTTGCTGACCGGCTCAAAGAAGGCTCTGACGTCGGGCGCGACGCTCATATCGATGGGATGATCGGTCATTTGGCAGTCCGTTATGTTAGGCGATGGCTCCTGAGCGCGCACCTCAAGCGCGCCATTCACTCAACATATTCATAAATTACTATATTTCAACTGCGGCCATTGTTGGCCCTGTCAGCTCACCCGATCGAGATGATGTTGCCGGACCGGTCAACCAGGCAGGACACCTCTGACCCGCTTGCGTTCAGCACAACGCGATAGCCGTTGCCCTGCGGTTCGGATCGCACCGGCAATACGCCAGTCTGTTCGACGCCAAGACGCTTTGCCGCCTCACCGGCGCACAGCAATTGCAGATCGGCTGGCGCAGTGTCGACGCTCTGGCGCACCTCGACACCGGTCTGCTGAGCCTGGCCACCCTGCTGACCCGTCTGGTTGCCCGCACAGGCCGCGACCAGCAAAGCGAAGCTCCCTACCGCCGCAAACCGACACGCAGAGAGAAAACCTCTCGAAGACCCCGAAAGTCGAAACGCCGAAAACAAACGCAAAACTCAAATCCCGCGATAAAGCGCTGCACCCTGCATCAGCACAATGACCTTGGCATCAACCGCGACCCGCTCATACAGGTCGATGACATCCTCATTGCGCAGCTGAATGCAGCCCGAAGACAAATTGAGACCGATCCCCCAAGGATTTATCGTACCATGAATACGGTAAAGCGTATCCTGCCCGCCTTCCAGCAGATAGATGGCGCGCGCCCCCAGAGGATTGTCCGGGCCTCCAGGCATACCATTGGCCCATTGCGCCACTTCCGGGCTGCGCGCGATCATCTCCGGCGGTGGCGTCCATGTCGGCCATTCCACCTTGCGGCCGACGCGGACGATGCCGGCCCAGCCGAAGCCCTCCTTGCCCACCGCAATGCCGTAGCGCAGCGCCTTGAAGTCTGGCAGCACCAGATAAAGAAAGTGCTTGTCGGCATCGACGATGACGGTTCCGGGCACTTCAGCAGTGCGGAAATCGACCACCTGCTTGCGAAATGCTGGCGGCAGTCCTTCGCGCTCATACTGCCGCTGCGCGCGGCCCGGATCATAGGGCACCCAGCGTTGGGCGAACTCATCAAAGACCAGCGTCTGAATGTTCGCCGTGGCCGGCGCGACAAGACCTGTGGCGGCCACACCAAGTGCGCCGGCAACAAACCGGCGGCGGGAGAGGCCTTTGCGCCGGACCAGCCGGTCGGTGTGCATGTCAGATCTCATTGCATCCATCCATCGATACGCGCGCCATTGTCCTCGATCCATTGCAATGCCACATCACGTGGAGCACGGCGTTCAACGCTCACCGCGTAAGCCATAGCGGTGATGTCGTCGGGTTCGAAACTCACATTGTCGAGAAAGCGGGCAAGATCAGGGTGCCGTTGGGCAATCCTCGCCGCATAACCAATGTGGAAATGGGCTGCGTCCCAGGCTGTGTCGGCCCGCGAGTTCTTCAGCCATGACGCATCATCGCCTGGCAGTTTTATGCTCCAGCGGGCGGGGTCATGCTCAGGCTCCTCAAGCCGGACGATGTCATGCAGCTGGAAGATGTGGTGCGGCTGGTAGCAGTAGAACACCACCGGCCGGCCGATCGCCACCGCAGCATCGACATTGGCCATGGCGATATCCTCAGGTGCCTGCAGCAATTCCATGGTCTGGTCATAGCCATAGCTGCGCGCACGAATGCGTTCGATCGGCGTTGACGACCAGCTTGGCGCGCCAATCCAGATTTCGCCGAGGCCATCGCCATTGGTGTCGAACTGCCGGGCGATCTCCGGGTTGGTCAGATCGGCGAGCTTGGTAAGCCCAGTGGCGGCCTGCGTCTGAGGCGTCGTGCAGATGTTCTGTGATGCCGGCACGCCGCGCGGGCTCATCCGGAGTATGCCGGCCTCGACCGCGTAGCGTTCGATCAGAAGATCGAGATTTGGCAGCCAGATCTCGGGATGCACATCAATCTCGCCGGCTTCTATACCCTTGAAAATGCCAAGCGTGCCCGATTGCTTGGTGCGCGCATCGATCTGGAACCGATCACGCGCCGTCTCGGCAAGAATATGCGCCGTGACTTCGGCCGATGCCCAGTGCGGCACGCCGACGATAATGGGCTCATCTGCCTGAACCGGTTTGTAAAGCCCGGCCCAAACGTCGGCCAATACCATGATCGCCAACGCGGCAATTCGATGTCCTGCCTTCATCGCCTGGAAAATCCCCAACAGTCACAATGTCATTCCTGATCGAGCCACACCAAGCATCATCCTGACAAGTCTTGCCTGATCAAAACTGATGACTGAATTGTCTGACCCTGAGGGGTTGCACTTGGTCGCGGCGAATGATCAAGGAAAGCACTGAAACGACCTCACAAGACGACGTCAACGGAGTGCGCAGCTGATGTTTATTGCCATGAACCGGTTCAAGGTGAAGAAGGGTTCAGAAGAGGATTTTGAGGCCGTCTGGCTCAACCGGGACATTCATATTGCCAAGGAGAAGGGCTTCGTTGAGTTCCATCTTCTGCGCGGACCGGAAAGCGATGAGCACACCCTGTTCGCCTCGCACACCATCTGGGAGTCGGAAGCGGACTTTCTTGCCTGGACGAAGAGCCAGGCCTTTCGCGATGCGCATAAGGACGCCGGAACCAGCAAGCCGCTCTATCTCGGCCACCCCGCCTTCGAAGGTTTCAGCACAATCCAGACGGTCAAGCCCTCGTAGAGCAGGGCCTGCGGGCTGCCTGGTGGACCCATACCAACCAAACAGCTTCAGAGACTTGAGAGACTTGCGACATGCTCATGGGCTTGCGGCGCCGCGTTCTGCTCGTCCCGAGCCAGGGTATCGAGGATGTCGGTCAGCCAGGGCACGGCTATGTCCTCCGGCTCATCAAGCTCCGAGGCGTCGTGTAGGCCAATTTCACCGAGCAGCGTCGCGTTACGCTGGGTCATTAGGTCGGCCACGGTCTTGCACCCCCAATTATATGTGGCCTCGTAAACGGTATCGCCCAACCCGAACACGGCGAACAGGACGCCGGTATAATCGGGGTCTTCCTTGCGGATTTTGCTGGCAAAAAGTTCGCCCGGGATCGGCAATTCACCGTCGCCATGCGTTGATACAAGCATGACGTAGAGGGTGCCTGGCGAAATGTCCTCCGGTTTCACCTGATCCATGTTCCGCACACGGCAATCGGCATATTCCTTCGCCACGCTTTCAAGGTCGTAGCTGAGCATTTCAGATGTGCAGGTTTCAGAGGCGTACAGAATTTCGATGGTCATGAGTCTGATCCGTACCAAGTGGCCTTGGGGAGACGAGGCGCTTGCTGCCATCCCGACGGCCAACCGAAAATCGGACAGCTCAGTGAGTCAATCGTACTTTACACATAACGACCCAGAAATGAGGCAAAAACGATCGAAAACGGCCCCCAAACAGCGCAAATTTTCTTAGAAGAATCAAAAAACGGCAATAATCAGTGCATTTTTGAGAAATTCACAACCAAGGCTCGGTCAAGAGAAACAATGTCAACCAGCCTGATCTTCAGATAATGAAGTCCAGCGGTGCGACGCCAAACAGCACCGGGTGCAGCATCAACAGAACAAACCACATCATGATGCCGGCAACAGCGCCAGCCAAAGCGGCCCTGTTCCATTGCCCCCGCCCCGCCGTCAACTTTTCCCATTCACCCTCACCCATCTGGCGCTTCTTTCGCCGCTCGATGGCAAGAACGCCAATGCCACCGAACAGCGCCGAACCAGCAAACAGGATCAGGCTTGGCCATTCGCCATTGGCCGGGACATGGGCGAGCGCCCACAGCGACAGACCCCAGATCAGCGGATGGCGGATCCAGGCGATGACCCCGGGCCTGATCGGATCAAAACCAGCTGTGCGGAATGAGACAGAAAGCGGGTTGGGCACGACCGTGCCAATGCCGATCAGGATGAAGCCTGCAAGGGAAACCAGCACGGCGAAGGGGTAGGCCCAAACCGGCGCCGGCCAGATGGTGATCCGCTCGGCTGTGATAACCGCCCCGATAACCCAAGCGAGCAATACAACTGAGAGGATCGAATAGAGCGCCAGGTAGCCGCGCTGCCCGATCTTTGCGATCAGTAGCGGCTTCACTTGCGTACGAGAGATCGCCACGTGGCTGAGGACGAACACAGCCATCGCAACGACGACATTCATGATTTGGAGAGCGGCGACAACTGCACCGCCATGCTTGTTAGACTGGCGACCCCGGGAGGATTCGAACCCCCGACCTGATGATTAGAAGTCACCTGCTCTATCCAACTGAGCTACGGGGCCATTGTCAGAAATTCGTCTATGCCGGATACGCCGATACGCTCAATGCGTCCACTGCCCGCGGCGCTTGAAATTGAAGTTGTCGGCGTAGGCCTTCGGTTTCGTCGGCTGGCTGCGGGCCGTCTCGATCACCCTGGCATCAATGCCCTTACGCTCCGCGTAGGCAATCGCCTCATCCTTCGATTCAAACCACAACCGAACCTGCTGGCGCATGTCGGATGAACTGGTCCAGCCCATCAGCGGCTCGATCTCGCGCGGCGCCTCGGGCTCGAACTCAAGCAACCATTTCTTGGTCTTTGCACGGCCCGACTGCATCGCCGTCTTGGCGGGCTTGTAGATGCGTGCGCGCATTGTGCTGTCTCCTTGCAGGCACCATGACCTTTCACAGCACCGCAAAGACATCAAGCCTTGAATGCGGCAGATGCCGCATCTGACCTTTAGGCAGCGTCCACCTTACGCAGAAACTCCGAGATCATGGTTTCGAGCCGTTCGGTCTCCGCACTCACCGCGCCAGCGGCTTCACGGACCATGCCGGCTGATTGCGCTGTCTCGTTCGTTGCCGAACGCACTGCCGACATGCTGCTGACAACAGTCCCCGTGCCATCGGCCACCTGAGCAACGCTCTGGCTGATCTCGGCAGTGGCCGCGCCCTGTTGGCTCATCGTATCGGCAATCGACGACATGTTCTGATTGATCTCAGCCATGGTCCCGGCAATGGCCTCGATGGCACCAACAGCATCTCCAGTGGACGACTGGATTGCAGAAATCTGGCTCGAGATCTCCTCGGTTGCCTTGGCTGTCTGGCTCGCGAGCCCCTTCACCTCCGAGGCCACGACGGCAAAGCCCTTGCCAGCTTCGCCAGCACGCGCCGCTTCGATGGTTGCATTGAGGGCCAGCAGATTGGTCTGCTCGGCAATGTCCTGAATGAGTTGCACAACAGTGCCGATCTTGTTGGCGGCATCGGCTAGCACCGCAACTCTCTCATTGGTTGCGGCAGCATGATCCGAGGCGTTGGAGACGACACCGGTTGTTGTCTCAATCTGCCGGGTGATCTCACCGATGGATGCCGAGAGCTGCTCGGAGGCCGACGCAACTGTCTGAACCCCATCCGAGGTTCCCTCGCTCGCCTGTGCTGCGGCCTCGGCCTGTGTGCTTGTGTTCTCGGCGGTCTCGGTGAGGGTTTCAGCCGTCTCATTCATGCGCGCAGCATTCTCGGAGACGACTTGCAAACCAGACTCAACGGACGACTGAAACTCGGCGATGACGGCTGACACACGCTCCGAACGGGCGGTCTGATCAGCAAACGCTGCCTTGCGTTCCTCCTGCGCCTGCTCAGCCTCACGGCTCGCCTGTTCGGCTGCCTCTTTCTGCGATTCTGCCAGCTGCAACGTCTCGGCGACAATCACCGTAAGGCAGGCTAGAGCGCCGCACTGCACCAGCAGAATGACCGCGTGGATGGCAACGCGCATGAGATTGGCACCGTCGGGGAATACAGCGCTCGGCAGGATGAATGTCAGGCCAAGGTGATGTACCGCCACCACCAGCGTGAACGCTACAAGTGGCCGCCAGTCCACCAGCACGGCCATGATGGCCAGACCGGCGAAGAAATACATGTGCATGTCGATCTGAAGCGCTTTGCCTTCACCCGACCAGGTCATCCCATAGACCAGCAACGCAATGAGCCCCGCAAGGCTGATCGCCACGGAGTTGGCAACGGTTGCATAGTCGCTGCCCATGCGGCGCGCCAGCGTCGGCACCGCGGCAAGAGCAATCGCCAGCCCTGCGACCACCGTGAGGTTGACCGTTCCCTGCAGGACCGTTGCGCCAATCACGATCACGGCGTTGAGCCACAGGAACGGAATCAGCACAGCGAGCGCCGATTGCTGCATCTCCCGCATCTGCTGGCTCGTATTGGATGCAGCATTCATCAATCGTGCGATCATCAGTAGTTGGCTCCCCCAAAGCAAAGTGCAGCGATGCGCGGATCAAGTGTCAGAAGTGCCCCGCCGGCACGCAGTCTCTGAGACAACCCGCCATCCTCCGCATGGGTGATGATGGCCCACGGCACCCCGGTGGTCGCAACCATCAGACCATCCGCAGCAGCCATGCGCCGGACAACATCACCTTCCGGTGTTCCCGGAGCATAGATTGCAAGCATCGGTTGGTCGGGTTTCGGCGCAGCCGCCACAAAGGCAACTCCGAGAACAGACAGCGCCGCTGACAGGACAACAGGAACGGGCATTTAGCTCCTCACAAGACGCATGTAAAAATACGGAGAAGCGTTGTTATTCAATTAATGACTGAGGAATTCACCGGATTGGCGCAGCAAAACCAAAACAGATGATCGCAATATCGATAACACCATAAATAGAAAATAACTACTTATAGTTGCGTTCGCGATATCAACTAGAGATCACTGAAGTAGAAGCCCGCTTACGACCCGATCGAACCGGGCCGCAGCGCCATGCGTGGGACAATTGATCTGATCTAGAGGCCGGTCGGTCTTCACGCAGCGGCTTGGCTCAACAGATGTCGCGGCAGTGCCAGTCCCATGCCGAAGAAAATGGTCGGGGCGGCAGGATTCGAACCTGCGACCCTCTGCTCCCAAAGCAGATGCGCTACCAGGCTGCGCCACACCCCGATCCAAACGGCTGTTGTCCGATCAGTGCCTAGTGGCTTTGGCGATGATCGGCAAGTCCGGATCGCCACATGTCACCAGTGTGGAACGATCCCCGCCTGTCAGCCCTGATCGGCAGTGAACATCGGATGGCGAACCCGGTCGCCCGGCGCAATGCCCAACCGCTCGGCATCTCCACCAATGATCTCAAGCACGCCAGTCACAGGGCCCTCAGAGGCCACCGTTGCCAGGGACAGCGGGACCGTATTGGCAGCGATGCGGTGAATCACCCCGTCGTCACGAATGAAAATCATGTCGAGCGGAATGAGCGTGTTTTTCATCCACATGGCAACTTCTCGTGGACCACCGAAATCAAACAGCATGCCGGTACCCGAAGGCAGGCGTTCACGGAACATCAGCCCCTGCGCCCGCGTTTCCGGCGTGTTGACGAATTCGACATCGAACGCGACCGGTCCGCCGCTTGTCTCGATGCTCAGCTTCGTTGTGTCGCCAACCGTCTGGCTCGCCGGTTCCGAACACGCGGCAACAACGAACAACAGGGTCAGAGCAAATACCCAAGCCATCGTAACCGACAGGCCGGCGCGGCCAAGCCAACGCCGCACATTTAATGTCAGGGAGAAGAGTTGGACCGCCATCCTGGCGCCACGGTCAGTGGGACGAGAAACCGCCCGGACCGTCCGGCTTCAGTTCGGCGGCCATCAGACCCTTGGGGCCTTGCCCGAAACGGGCAAGCAGTGTCTGGCCGGGCCGCAGTTCAGTAAAGCCAAACTGCCGCAACGTCTCCATATGAACGAAGATATCCGGCGTTCCGGTGCCGCGTGACAGGAAACCGTATCCACGCACACGATTGAACCACTTCACTTCGCAGCGTTCGAATTCGCCTTCAGGCGTGACCTGAACATGGGTCCGAGGCTCCATCTGCAGCGGATGGACGGCATCGCTTTCATCCATGGAAATGATACGGAAGGCCTGAAGACCCTTGGGCCGGTTCAGCACTTCGCAGACAATGCGCGCGCCCTCATAGGCGGTCTGGAAGCCATCCCGCCGCAGGCAGGTCACGTGCAACAGGACATCGGGCATATCACCGTCCGGGACGATGAAGCCGTAACCCTTGGAGACATCGAACCACTTGATCCGCCCAGCCACCTCGATGACATCGACGGAACCACCCTCTGTTGGGTCCTCAATGGCCTCCTCATCGATCGAGGACTTCGACCGCATCACGCATAACCCCCACGCATCACCGCACCCGATCGATCAGCAGCCGCACACCACCGACCACGTGAACCACATTGCATCACACACGCGATTCGCGGCAAGGATAACACTCTGCCGGAATGACGGAAGGTCAAATTGTGACCATTCGCCCCCAGAACACAGAATTCTCACTCTGCCGCCTTATTTGTCTCTTGGGAAAAGCGCGCGGCGGACTATCTCAATTGCGGCCAGGCCGGCCAAGATCACAATTGAAATTCGGAACCCATCACAATGCGATATCTCCACACCATGGTCCGCGTCAGCGATGTTGACGCCTCGCTTGACTTCTACTGCGACAAGCTCGGGATGATCGAAATCAGCCGAAAGGATGTCGAGGCCGGTCGGTTTACGCTGATCTTTCTGGCAGCACCCGAAGATGAAGGCCGGGCCCAGTCAGACCGTGCACCCATGCTCGAACTGACCCACAACTGGGATCCGGAGAGTTATGGCGAAGGGCGCAACTTCGGTCATCTGGCCTTTGTCGTCGACGACATCTACGCCACCTGCCAGAAGCTGATGGATGGCGGCGTCACGATCAACCGGCCGCCGCGCGACGGCTACATGGCGTTCGTCCGCTCGCCCGACAACATTTCCGTCGAGCTGCTCCAGAAGGGCGATGCATTGCCAAAGCAGGAACCCTGGGCCTCGATGGAAAACACCGGACACTGGTAAGCGCAGGCGGTCCGATCGGCACAAGCGCAAACAGCGGTGGTGACAGGCGAATTCGCCCCTTGAACCGCCGCGCCGCCGACCCTATAACCGCGCTTCGTTTGGTCCGCGCCCTTCGTCTAGCGGTCTAGGACGCCGCCCTTTCACGGCGGAAACACGGGTTCGAGTCCCGTAGGGCGTACCAAACTCTTGTCCCGACATCGCTGTGACTATCGCGGACCGCTACCAGCCCATTTCTTCGGCTTCCGCCCAGATGTTCTTGCCGCCTTTCTTCCCCTCGCCGGGAATCACGTCACCGGCCTCGTAAAACGAGTCGCGCCCCTTGCCGGTCGGTGCCGTCTTGCCACCAGCCACTTCGTCCAGCTCGGCG
>JBCDCP010000113.1:0-9122 GCA_039181495.1 Pseudomonadota bacterium
GGACTGATGAACGGTCAGAAGATCACCAAACTGCTTGATCGCGAGCTTGGCGGCATCTCCATCGAGGACCTCAAACCACGATTTGTTGCGGTGGCGACCGAGATGCGAACCGGTCACGAGATCTGGCTGTCACGCGGTCGGCTCGCGCCTGCCTTACACGCCTCTTATGCCATTCCCGGCGTCTTCCGGCCGCACAAGATCAACCAGCGCTGGCTGTTCGATGGCGCGATCGTCAACCCGGTGCCGGTATCTGTGTGCCGCGGCCTCGGCGCACGGCTGGTCATCTCGGTGAACCTACAGACCGCCTTCTTTGGCCGAGGCGCGGTGGTCCCCTTCCCTCATCACAGCGAAGAAGATCAAACCTCGGCCAGCGAAACGACCGATGCACCACCCGGCGCTTCGGCGGTCATGATGGATGCGCTCAATATCGTGCAAGACCGGATTTCACGCACGCGCCTCGCTGGCGATCCTCCCGATGTGGTCATCGGTCCACGCCTCGGCGATCTTGGCATGTTCGACTTTCACCGCGCCCAGGAAGCGATTTCAGCCGGGCGCGACGCAGCCGAACGGGCGCTGCCAGACATCATGGATGCGTGTAGCATTCTTGCCGACCCGGTCGACCAGCCGGCGGGCTAGCTCGCCATTATGTAATCCTGCAGCGCGTCTTTCTCGAGCTGGATTTCCGCGATCCGCTGCTTGACGACATCACCGATCGAGATGATCCCGGCCAGCTTGCCATCCTCTTCGACCGGCACATGGCGAAACTTGCCATCGGTCATCTTGGTCATGACAGCGATCACGCGATCCTTGGGCGAACACGTCACCACCTTCTTGGTCATGATCGCGCTGGCAGGTTTCGACAAGATATCCGCGCCGTGACGCGCAAGACCGCGAACGATGTCGCGCTCCGACAAGATGCCAGCAATACGGTTGCCAGCATCAACGGCAACCACGGCACCGATGCCATATTCCTCAAGCAACGTGATAACGTCCGCCAGAGGTGTGGAGGGCTGGATGGTGATCACATCTCCGCCCTTACGATTCAGAAGCTTAGCGACTGTCATGTCGGTTGTCCTCCCGGGCTTGGCTCATTCCGCCCCGATTTGTGCCCATCGGTTTGGTCGGAATAATGTCGCTAATTTTGCGCCGAGTGGGCGAATTCCGCAACCGCCCGATCACATCAGGGTTTCTACCCCGAGACAGCGTCAGAATTCGGTTTACCGGACAGGGTCGAAGAAGCGAAACAGCAGCAAACCGACAAGAAACCCACCAATATGGGCCTGCCAGGCGATTGAAACCTCAGCGCCAGCCACAGAAACGGGCGAGAGTCCAAACATCACGTTTGCAATCATCCAGACACCAACAAAGGCAACAATGCCGCTATCGCGGAATGCCTGTTTGAGCGGCAGAACAGGCGCATAGATCGCCGCATTGGGATTGCGTCGCCCGGCCGCTGTCAGGGGGCCGCCAGGCGACAGCGCAAATCTGATTGCCGCAGCCATGTGGCCGGAAACAACGGCTGACGCTCCGATCATCGGCACCACGCTGCCAAAGTTGGTCAGCAGGTGCAGCAATGCGCCTGCAAAGGCTGCTGCCAGCGAGAAAAGCAAGAACCGCATGACACCGAACCGGCGTGCCACCGGAGACCCGAAGGCCAGCATGGCTACGGTGTTGACCGCAAGATGACCAAACCCCGCATGCAGCAACGCGTAACTCAGAAACGTCGTGACGCTGCCTACCGGATGAAGGGGCAACAGCGCACCCCACTGGCTCAACTCTTCGAACCGGACCGGCACAAAGCCGAAGGCGAAGACCATCCATCGTTCGATCGCCGGTGGCACGAGCATTCTCGCCACTTCGACAGCGATCAGGACCGCGGCGAGAACAATGATCACCGCCGGGGCATTGATCGCCCGCGGCGCCGGGGGCCCAGATATGCCGGAGTTTGGGGGCTCTGCCGGCTCCCTTGAGGGGTCAGACGCGCCTCGCCTGGCATTCTCATCCATCGAAGACCTACCTGATCCGAGGCGGCACCGCTGCCGGCTGATTGGCACACCCGGTGCAATGGAGACCACAGAACATGAAACGCACACCCATCGCCGCAGCATGTGTGCCTGATCCGCACAGCGCTGTCACGGACAGAGACAGATCGAGCACCAGATGTACACCGTTGAGACAATTCCCAGCACCCGCATACGAGAGCATTTCAGAGACGAAACAGCCCGGTTTGCCTTCGACTATTGGGATCGCATCAGACGCAATAGCAACGTTCCCGACCGTCGTGACATAGAACCGGCTGACATGGCGCCGGTGCTTGGAAACCTCCTGCTGCTGGAAACCTTCGCCGGCAGTGTGTCGTTCCGGCTTGGCGGCAGCCAGCTGACCGCTCACCTCCGCCGCGAAACCCGTGGTACCAGTGCGGCAACGATCTGGCGCGGCATGGACAGAGGCCGGTTTGAGGCGCTCATTCACACTCTGGTCGACTTGCCCGGCGGCGCACTTCTAACGGCGGATCTGATGATCGACGGACGATCGCCTACGCCATTTGAAATTCTTCTGCTGCCACTGACCTTCCGCAGCAAGGAAATCACCCGCTTTCTGGGCACCGCCACCCCCCTGCGCAACGACTATTGGCTGGGTACTGAGTCCCCGTTGGGGTTCGAGTTGCGCAACATCGTGCTGTTCGAAGCGACTGCAAACCGCGACAGCAGTACGACGCCATCGGAATCCAATCCGATTCGGGTTCATCGTCACCTGGCTGTTTATGCGGGTGGTCAGGAACGCTGAAACTACCCAAATTTTAGCATTTCGGCGTTTTTCTGCCGTATCTGGCCGTTGGTTGCCGGCCACGATTACGCGTCGTTAACAGCTTTCACGGCAAAGTCTCGAGTGCCCATTTGACTGCAAGCAGCAGGGAGTCCGCCTCGCGTGTCTGCGCCGGCCGAAAAACTGTCACCTGCCTCCAGCCAAGATCGCCGGAGGTTTCGCCGGGTCGAAATATCTCTGGCCGGGCGTTTCATGCTGCCCAATCGTCAGGAATTCCCCTGCCGCATTGTCGATATTTCACCTGGCGGCGCACGACTTGCCAGCGGTGTTTCTGGCAATCTCGGTGACAGGGTCGTGGCTTACATCGATCAGATCGGGCGCATCGAGGGTCGGATTACCCGGCAATTCAGCGATGGCCTTGCCATGAGCATCAATGCCGGGCTGCGCAAGCGTGAGAAGTTGGCCGCCCAATTGACGTGGCTTGCCAACCGTAGCGTTCTTGGACTGCCCGAGGACCGCCGCCATGACCGCCATCAGCCGGTCAATCCCAACACCGACGTCCTGCGCAATGATGGGACACGGCATCCAGCGATTATCGTCGATCTGTCCCGTTCCGGGGCGGCGGTGAAATGCGCAGCTCCGCTGGAAATCGGTGAACCCGTAACCGTCGGTGAGCATCGCGGCATCGTTGTGCGGCTATTCGATAATGGATTTGCAGTCGAATTCTCACAGATGCTCGATGCGGTGTCCGGAGTGCCGGCCGACGCCGGCCTCACAATCTAAAGCTGGAACTCACTAAGCCGTCCCAACCGCCTTGTGACGAACTGCACAGCGTCAGAGTGCGTCGACCCCCATGTTGGATTGACCAACAACAAAGGGGACGACGATGAACACCGAAAACAAATCAACCGAACTGAATGACGGCGAACTCGACCAGGTCGCAGGTGGCGGCGTTGTGTTTGAGATCGAGGTCAAGGCCAAAGGCGGCAAGCCGCAATCATACAAGCTGGGCAGTGGTCACGTCCGTAAGGATAACCCGAAAGGCCTGTTCGGCGACGACCTCGGCGTTCTGTGAGTTCTGTACAACGCTCTTGGCAAAGCCGGCTCCTTTCGGGGCCGGCTTTTGCTTTTGTTCGATCGACTCAGCCTCAAAAACAGGCTTACCAAACCATGAATCAATTCTGATGCATTTGATTCCAATTTGAATAAAAAACAAGAACAAGTTTTCCTCTAAACGTGAGATATTGATACCCATAAGCCTAACCAATCTCAAAATACATAAAATTGACAGATTATACTTCCGGGATTTGGAAGTAGACTGCGCAAGACTGCCCCCATCAGCAAGGGAACAGGGGGCTGATCATGAAACGCGCACTTCTCATAATGGCGGCTGCAGCGGCCATCTTCTCAGGCGGCGACGCCGAAGCACGACAGACAACGCCGGGGCAACACCTTCAGGCCGGCAACATGCAGGTCTATGGCCGGGCAAAGCCGCCTTTGGGCTATCTGCAGCTTTGCCAGCAGTTTCCCGAAGAATGCACCGTGCAGCGCAGCGGTGCCCACAACATGGAGTTGACCCGGGCGCGCTGGCAAGAACTGGTCGAAATCAATCACCAGGTCAACGCCGCCGTCATTGGGGTCACCGACCGGGAGCTCTACGGCACCGAAGAAATGTGGACCTATCCCAATCGCTACGGCGATTGCGAGGATTACGTCCTGCTCAAGCGGCTGATGCTGATCCGCCGCGGCTGGTCACCAGAATCCCTGCTGATCACCGTGGTCTGGGATGAAAAAGGTGAGGGTCATGCAATCCTGACCGTCACCACGTCTCACGGGGACTTCATTCTCGACAACAACCGCAACGAAATCCTGCGTTGGCAGGAAACCGGCTACGTATTCGAAAAGCGGCAAGCCGCCTTCGGTGCCGGCCAGTGGGTCTGGCTCCGTCCCGACCGGCCAGGCGCCATGACCAATGTGGGTTCAACCAACTAGAGCGCACTAAAGAACCGGTGGGATCCGTTGTTTTTCAGCCAGCGGCCCGGCTTTCGTCCCCACCCCACCGTCCCTTGCAAAGCCGGGCTGTCGCCGGTCTCTCCGCCCCCACGGAGAGACCGGCACTTTTTTGTCAGGGCATCACTTCCAAGCCGGCCAGGAAACGCCGCGCATTGGCAACATAGCCTTCAGCCGATTTCTTCAATCCGGCGATTTCTTCAGCCGATAGCTCACGGACGACTTTTGCCGGTGCGCCGATGACGAGCGAACCGTCAGGGATCTGCTTGCCTTCAGTGACAAGGGCGTTGGCGCCAATCAGGCAGTTGTCGCCGATCACGGCACCATTGAGGATCGTCGCCCCCATGCCCACGAGGCTGCAATCCCCGATTGTACAGCCGTGAACAATCGCATGATGGCCGATGGTGCAGTCCTCGCCCACCGAAAGAGGAAAACCCTCATCGGTATGCATCATCGTGCCTTCCTGGATGTTGCTGCGGGCTCCGACCACGAGCGGGTCATTGTCGCCGCGCAGCACAGAACCAAACCAGATACCAACATCCTCTCCTAGGGTAACATCGCCAATAACATGCGCATCGGGTGCAACCCACAGCCGCTGAGGATCAGCAATCTTCGGGGCAATGCCATCAAGCGCGTAGATTGGCATGTGGTTGTCTCCGCCGTTCCGTCACGCTCGTCACAAGAGTGCAGCGCTTGCCGATCGCAGCATACTGAGAATGAACAGTCCCGACATCAGGCACCAGGTGGCGGCAATTGCCCCAGACGCGGCAACCCATCCCACAGCCCGGTTCTCGATCCGCCTTGCGCGAAACGAGTTGCGCGCCAAGACCAGAGGCCCCGCAAACATCAATAGCAGGACATGCATCAACCGCCCCAGGCGGCTGTCCGGTGCACGCTCAAACCGAACCGGACGGTGCAGAACCATGTTGTAGACCGAGGCAGCCGCTCCGGCAGCAGCAAAACCGACCCCGGCAACCAGAAAATGCTGAAAAATGACACTTAGATCGGGCATGATACGCAACCCCTAGACACCCTGATTTCCCTCTGCGTTGTTCGCAGTTACCCCTTGTCGTCCGAAGGCTCGCCAACAGATTCCGCTGGCGAGGCCTCAAGCATATGGTTCATCGACAACGACGGTTCCGAGCAGCCGGCTTCGCCCACAATGCGCGCCGGCACGCCGGCAACGGTCTTGCAGGGAGGCACATCCTTCAGCACCACCGATCCCGATGCGACGCGGCTGCATTCGCCAATCTCGATATTGCCGAGGACTTTGGCGCCGGCGCCCAGCAGCACGCCGCGACGAACTTTTGGGTGACGGTCGCCACCTTCCTTGCCGGTGCCGCCTAACGTCACGCCGTGCAGCATGGACACTTCGTCCTCAACCACGGCCGTCTCACCCACAACGATACCCGTTGCATGGTCGAACAGAATGCCGCGGCCAATGCGTGCCGCAGGATGAATGTCGATACCGAACACCGCTGAGGATCGTGATTGCAGAAACAGTGCGAAATCCCGGCGGCCCTCGTGCCACAGGCGATACGCGAAGCGATACGCTGTGAGCGCATGAAAGCCCTTGAAGAACAGGATCGGCTCGATGAACCGGCTGCAGGCGGGATCGCGTTCGTAAATCGCGATCACATCGGACCGAATTGCCGCCGCGATGTCGGGGTCAGCATCGAGTTCCTGGGTGAAGACCTGACGCAACAGCGAGCCAGGGATATCGGTGTGGTCGAGCCGTGCCGCAACACGATGGATCACAGCGTCCTCAAGACGCGTCTGCAGCAGAATACTCGACATAAGCACCTGGCTGAGGACCGGGTCCTGCTCGCGCGAAGCGTCAGCTTCCTCGCGAACTTTCCGCCACAAAGGATCGATGTTGGCCACATCAGGTTTGATGCTGCCCTCGTCCACCGCCTCGTGCGTTTCTGGCTTTACGGGCATCGGCCTGCCGCCCCCGTGCTGGTTAACAGAGCGTTAACATAGGCAAAGCTGGCGGGTGTTCCAATCGCGTTTCCCAAAAAGCGTAAACGGGCGCGGCGGTCCGAGCCTCAGACAGGCATTCCTAGCCATCGATTTCAGCATAGAAGTTGAGAACGGCGGTCTTGTAAGGCGGTGCACCAACCGCACGGTTGTGATCACGTTGGGGGATCGAAAAAGCCCGCGCACCGGGGATGATGTCAGCGAGCAATTGCGGGTCGCCAGCAATTCCATCGTCCGTTCCCACCGTAACCAGGACTGGGACATCAAGTGCAGCCAACGCTTCTTCCTTGATCTTTACCCGCGCCGATCGGATGCACGTAGCAAGCGCAACGAGATCACCGCCGGTCCTCTCGGCAAATTGGCGGAACATCCGCGCATTCTCATCATCGACAGCCTCGACGCTTCCCGCTTCCAGCGCCGCGGCAATGGCATCGGATCCGCCCACCCCGCGCACCATGTTGATGCCCAGCCCGCCAAACACCACCGACCTGACGCGTGCGGGATGCGTCATGGCAAGAAAGGCGCTGATACGGGCACCCATCGAATAGCCCATGACATGCGCATGCGGGAGGTCGAGATGATCAAGCAGGCCACGCGCATCTTCAGCCATGATTGGCGCGCCATATTGTGCCTTGTCGTAGATTTTCTCGCTCTTGCCATGACCACGATTGTCGATCGCGATCACCCGGTAACCCACCTCGTAAAGGGCATCGAACCAGCCGGTACCGATCCAGTTCACCTGCATGTTGGAGGCAAACCCATGAATCAGCAGCACGGCACCCTTTTCGGGTTGGGCTGCCAGCGGGCCCGTGTCTCCATAAGCGAGCTGGACCCCGCCGCTATCAAAAGTGCCGATTTCGATATCCATGATGTCCTGACTTTGCGCGATCGCATGCAGCAGACCGCAGAGCTTGCTTTCTGACGCTGAATGGTGCTGGTAACGGCGCCGGTACGTATGCGCAATTGCGATTTGTGCGCACTCGCATGGGGGCTTTCATGGCCGTTCAGACTATTCCGCATTTCCACAACAATGCCGGCCACCGGACAATCGCGATCGGGGTCAGGGAATTCCAGTGCGTCGGCGCGCTGCCGCCCTTCGACCACCCACACGTGTTTCTCGATATGGGCGATGATGGCGAGATCATCTGCCCCTATTGCTCGACGTTGTATGTCTACAAGGCAAGCCTCCGCGCCACCGAGACCGAGCCGGCCGACTGCCTGATGTCTCCGGAAACCGTTTAGGGGCGCGGACGCCGCAGGCAGCACACCGACCAGTTGGGCAACGGCGGATTGAATGGCCGAACAGCGAAACTTCATGATTGCCGGAGGCGGGATCGCGGGGTTGACCGCCGCGCTCGCGCTGTCGAAGGCGGGGTTTCACGCGACAATCATTGAGCGTGCCGAGAGGTTCGAGCCGTTCGGTGCCGGAATCCAGCTCTCCCCCAATGCAAGCCGTGTCTTGCTCGCGCTCGGGCTCGGCGACGCGCTGTCCAAGGTGGCCAGCGAACCCGCGCGCCTGCTGATCCGTCGCGGCAGTGACGGCCGCGAACTCGCCTCGATGCCGCTGGCCGGCGCGATGCAGCAACGTTTTGGTGCACCCTATCTCATCCTGCACCGGGCGGATTTGCACGCAATCCTCAACTTCGCTGCCGAGCAGGACGCAGGCGTCGGCATCGTCATGGGCACCGCTGTGTCCGATTTCACCATCCACGCCAATGGCGTTACGGTGATGGCTGAGCGCGACCACCAGCTCGAGGAATACCACACAGGCGCTTTAATCGGCGCCGACGGCGTGCGTTCGACGGTGAGAACGCGGCTGCACCCGGAAGCCGAAATCAACAAGCCCGGACGGACAGCCTGGCGCGCGACCCTGCCCGCGCATTCACTGACCGATTACATCGACACCAATGCCGTCGGCCTGTGGCTCGGCGCCGATGCCCATCTCGTGCACTATCCCTTGCGCGGTGGCAGCCTCGTGAACATGGTGGCGGTGGTCAATGATGGCTGGCGCAGCGAAAGCTGGAACGTGCCCGGCGACCGCGATGTGCTGGCGGCCCGGTTTTCGAGCTGGTCGGAGCCAGTCCGGGCACTGATCGATGCCTGCCCTTCGGTCAGCCGCTGGTCGCTCGCCGACCTCAAGCCGCTGCGCCGCTGGGGTGATGGGCCGGTCACGTTGCTTGGGGACGCCGCGCACCCGATGTTTCCGTTCATGGCGCAGGGCGGCGGCATGGCGATCGAGGACGCCATGACGCTTGCGCGGATCCTGCGCGAATTCCCTGAGGACATTGGCAAGGGCTTCCGCAAGTATGAGCGCCTGCGGCGCCCGCGAACCGCACGGGTTCAGCGCGAGGCCCGCCGCAACGATA
>JBCDCP010000114.1:0-8967 GCA_039181495.1 Pseudomonadota bacterium
CGAATGGGCGTTTGGCGAGGACGTTCTCATTGAGACCTTCATCCCAGGTCGCGAGCTGACCTGCGCGGTGATGGGAGATCGGGCACTCGATGTCATCGAGATTGTCCCCAAGACCCGCTTCTACGACTATGAAGCAAAGTACCTGCCGGGGGGGTCTGAGCACGTACTACCGGCAGAAATTTCATCAAATATTTACCAGACCGTACGGACACTCGCACTCAAGGCGCATCGGGCCTTGGGGTGCAGCGGCGTATCGCGCGCGGATTTCCGTTACGACGACCGGCCCGATGGCTCAGGCACACTTGTGTGTCTTGAAGTCAATACACAGCCCGGAATGACCGAAACCTCGCTTGTTCCGGAGCTTGCAGCCCATGTTGGGATCGGGTTCGGAGCCCTTGTTAGGTGGATGGTGGAAGACGCATCGGTGAACCGCTAACGCGCGGCCACCCGCAAAATGGGCGGGTTGCCGTCCCGCGTCGCACCGAATCACTCAGCCGAAATCCTCATAATCTGCCGTTGATCGGCGGGTTCTTGCGCGTCTGCGATGATGCGCAGGCGAGCCATGGCAATTTTTTTGGTCGTGCACAGACCGTGTTCGGCGTTGCAGTCCTGGGCGGGTTCACGGCGCTTGGAATCTCGCTTGGCGGCCATGGTGGAGCAGTGGGCGATGGCCTGCGCCAGGCTGCAGAAAACGCTGTTGCTGCAACTGGCGCAACGGCCCAGATCATTCAGATCTCTGGCATCGATGTTCTCGATGAGGCCACGGTGGCTGACATTGCCGGTGTCCGTCCCGGTGGTTCGATGCTGCTGCTTGATGCCCGACAGGCGCGCCAGCGGCTGGAAGCACTGCCGTTTGTGGCCCAAGCCGAAGTGCAGAAGTATTTCCCCGGTGGGCTGCGTATCGACATCACCGAGCGCAAGCCGTTTGCAGTCTGGCAAAAGGATGGCGCGCTTTCAATTATCGATCGCAGCGGCGTTGTGCTGCGCCCGGCCAATCCTGAACGGCTGCCGGACCTCCCGGTGATCGTTGGCGCAGGCGCGCCGGACAGCGCTGCCAGCCTGTTCCGGGCCATGGCGCCATTCCCGGCTCTGGCCAGCCGGCTACATGCAGCGGTGCTCGTCGCCGGGCGGCGCTGGAACCTCATTTTCGATAGTGGGCTCGTGGCGAAGATGCCCGAAGGCCTGCTGATTGCTGCACTTGAGGACCTCGACAAACTGGTGACCGAGCAGGATCTGATTGACCGGGACATCTCCCAGATCGATTTCCGCGTTGCCGATCGTGTCACCCTGCGGCGCAATCCGCCAGCCGATGAAACCGCACCGGAAGAGGCTCCGTCATGAGCGTCGGCGTGATCGATATTCCGCGCCTGCAGGCGTTGCCGACCAACCGTGCGCATACGCTTGCGGTGCTCGATGTCGGCAGCTCGAAGATCTGCTGCATTGTCGTGCGGCTCAAACCACGGGCTGTTGATGGTGCCGCTGAACAGAAGCGCGGCGGGCGCAGCCACGAGGTTCAGGTGCTCGGTTTTGGACTGCACAAGTCGGAGGGCATCACACGTGGTCTTGTGACCGAGATGGACCCGGCTGAACGTGCCATTCGCAGCGCGGTAGATGCCGCCGAGCGCATGGCCGGGGTCACCGTTGAGAGCGTCATTGTCGGGACTGCTGCGGGCCGCATGTCGAGTGAAGCCTTCGAGGCAAGTATCCGTATTGGCGGTCCAGAGGTCAGCCATCACGATGTTGCCCGCGTGGTTGGCGCATGCCATGCGCAGTTCGACGCCGACAAACGGACGCCGTTGCATGTTGTGCCGGCCGGTTATGCCATTGATGGCGAGGGCCCGCTGCGTGATCCGCGCGGGATGATCGGGGAAGAGCTGTCTGCAAACGTTCACGTTGTCAGCGCACAGACAGCTGCCCTGCGAAATCTGCTGCTCTGTATCGAACAGGCTCATCTGGGCATCGAGACGCTTGTCGCAACGCCCTATGCCAGTGGGCTTGGCGCGCTCTCGCCGGATGAAATGGCGCTGGGCGCCGTCATTATCGACATGGGCGCCGGAACCACCTCGATGGCTGTCTTCGTCGATGGACGTTTCCACTTTGCCGACGTCATCGCCATCGGCGGCCAGCATGTCAGCAATGACATTGCACGCGGGCTGGGAACCGGCGTCGAAGCCGCCGAGCGTTTGAAGACGCTATTTGGCAGCGCGATTTCCACCGGCAATGACAGGCGTGATCTGATCACAGTGCCGCCTGTCGATGGCCGGGATGGTTATGACGTCCCCTCTCAGGTTCCGCGGGCCTTCATCTCCGACATCATCCGCTCGCGGATCGATGAGGTCTTCGAGGTGTGTCGCGATCGGCTTGCGGCGCACGGGTTTGCCGGGCTTGCCGCCCAGAAACTGGTTTTGACCGGTGGCGGCAGTCAGTTGGCCGGTGTTCTGGAAGTCGCCGAGCACGTCTTGCGCGCGAAGGCACGCATCGGGCGTCCATACGGGATGAACGGTCTTCCGGAAGCTGCTCACGGGCCAGGTTTCGCAGCCGCAATCGGACTGGCGGTCTATCCGCAGGTGGCTGCCGAGGAAGACCACAGACAAGTCATAAGCGGATTCAAGCTGACTGGCACGGACGGTTATCTGTCACGTGTGGGGCACTGGATCCGGGAGAGTTTTTAGGAACAGGCGGGCAAGAGCGCCCGACCGAGCAGGTACCACGCAGGATGTTGGTCCGAAAACCTTAGCGGCCACATCGCAACAATGGGGACAGACCATGTCGATCAACCTCACGACGCCGGAGATTTCCGAGCTCAAGCCGCGCATCATTGTGTTCGGTTGCGGCGGTGCCGGCGGCAACGCGGTCAACAACATGATCACGTCAGGGCTCGACGGTGTCGACTTCGTCGTTGCCAATACAGACGCTCAGGCACTGAGCATGTCAAAGGCCGGCCGGATCGTTCAGATGGGTCTTGTGGCCACCGAAGGCCTCGGGGCAGGCTCGCATCCGGAAGTGGGTGCTGCAGCGGCTGACGAGGTGATCGATGAGATCCGCGATCACCTGCAGGGCGCGCACATGGTGTTCATTACCGCCGGCATGGGCGGTGGCACCGGCACCGGCGCGGGGCCGGTCGTGGCAAAGGCGGCCCGCGACATGGGAATTCTGACGGTTGGGGTCGTGACCAAGCCGTTCATGTTCGAAGGCCAGCGCCGTATGCGGACTGCCAACCAGGGCATCGAAGACCTTCAAGCTCAGGTCGACACGCTCATTGTGATTCCGAACCAGAACCTGTTTCGCATTGCCAATGAGAAGACCACATTCGCTGATGCCTTCGCCAAGGCCGATGAGGTGCTCTACTCGGGTGTTGCCTGCATCACCGATCTGATGGTCAAGGAAGGACTCATCAATCTGGATTTTGCCGATGTTCGATCGGTCATGCATTCGATGGGCCGTGCAATGATGGGCACCGGTGAGGCGAGCGGTGACGACCGGGCGCTGAAGGCAGCTGAAGCCGCGATTGCCAATCCGTTGCTCGACGATACCTCGATCCAGAGTGCCGGGGGTGTGCTGATCTCGATCACCGGCGGCAATGATCTGACACTGTTTGAGGTCGATGCTGCGGCCACGCGCATTCGCGAAGATGTCGATTCGGACGCAAACATCATCCTCGGCGCGACGTTTGATGAGAGCCTTGAAGGCGTCATCCGTGTATCGGTTGTGGCGACCGGTATCGAGCCGCAGGCGTCGAGCGACGCCATGCCGTCACGTTCGTCTGGCGCCGCGCAGATCACCGGTGCAGCCAAAGCCGGTGAAATCCTGACAGCGAAGGCGAGCGGGCAATCCACCACCGCCCACGAGAAGAACGATCTTGAAACCCTCGATGCTCAGTTGCGTCAGGCTGCCAGCAGCGCTTTGCAGCAGTCGGTTTCCGAGCAGCGCCCAGCGGCAGGTCCGGCCCCGCGTCCGAACCAAGCGCCGGCTGCGACAACAGCAGCTACACCGACCCAGCCGAAAGCTCCGGCCCCGGCGCAATCTGTCTCGGTTGCGGGCCAGGACGTTACCGTGACACGGGCTCGTCCGGCGGAGATGGCATCCGGACTGCCGCCTGTGCCGGCTGCGACGCCGGTCGCGCAGGCTGAGCCTGAGCCTGCCGAGAGTTTCGTGCCGCCCGCACCGCAGCGCCCGCAAGGTCAGGCCGCGGCGCCTTCACCGGCACCCACGACGCCTTATCCGCCGGTACCGCGGATCGACGATTTTCCGCAGCACGCTCAGGCCGAATATCAGGCACACAAGGCTGCTGAAGAGGCAGAGCGCCAGGGTGCTGTGCATCCTCAAGCTGAACCGGAGCGCAAGCCGGGTCTGTTTGAGCGCATTGCCAGCGGTCTCCAGCGGCGCGAGACCGAAGAGTTCGTGATGAGCGATGAGCCGCCAGGCGGCAATGCGGCTCCAGCTGCTGCATCTCCACAGCCGGGCCAGTCGCAGCAGGCACCAGGCATGTTGGCGGCGCGCATTGAACCCGCGCTGGAGGATCAGTCGGGCCAGAACGACTCGGATTTCGCCAAGAAGCCGCAGGCCCCACGCCACGAATCAAGCGTCACGCAAGCCCAGCGCCGTGGTCCGACGGTGTCGGTTCAGCCGCAGGAAGATGATCAGTATGAGATCCCGGCCTTCCTGCGCCGGCAAAACGGCTGACAGCACTGTAACAGCGCGTGAAATGTGGCAATGTGACAGTTGTGAGACAGATGTTAAATCTGTTCTATATCAGATAGTTAGCTTTGGAGATCACAGAATCGCCGTTTTGCTGCCCGGTAACAGAGCGTAAGAAACCGTGATTTTGACGGGTGTCTTTCACCGGGTATTAACATAGCGCAACAACGGGGTGCGCCTTGGCCATCGCAAGACCCGGCAAGGGGTTGCCGGAGATGGTCACAGGTTCGGTAACCGGAGACAAGCAGGCGGCAATAGTCATCTGTCTCTTCGGTTGGGCTGGGGGCCTAGGGGCTCGGGGAAGCATCCGTAACAGGTAGGCATAAGAGAGCCTGGAGTTGGCCAAGCGGTCGCTGCTCTTGCGGCAAAGTTTGTGCTGACAGCCAGATCAGGCCGGAGCCGAGGGTCTATTGCGCATGCGACGTAACGCCAGTGTTCAGAAGACAATCGCAGACCGGGTAATCGTATCCGGCATCGGCGTTCATAGCGGGGAAGACGCGACACTCGCTCTCAACCCCGCCGATCCAGATACTGGTATTATCTTCGCGATCACCTGCCCGGATGGCAGTGAGATCGAAATTCCGGCCCTTCACTCCTCCATCTGTTCAACTGATTTCTGCACCTGCATTGCCGACACCACCGGTCAGAGCATTGCCACCATCGAGCATGTCATGGCTGCACTCATGGCCTGCGAAATCGACAACGTAATTGTCGAGATCGACAGCAATGAAGTGCCGGGCATGGATGGGTCGGCTGCGCCATTTGTAGATGCGATCGAAGAGGCTGGCATTCTGCCGCAAGGCGCGCCACGGCGTTTCATCAAGGTTCTCAAGCCGATCCGGGTAGAGCATGGCGAGTCCGTGGCGGAATTGGCCCCCGCCGACACGCAGCGTTTTGAGATTGCCATCAATTTCGAGGATCCGCTGATCGGCCAGCAGGAAATCGCGTTCGATCTGACCCGCGATGTGTTCTGCAACCATATTTCCCGCGCCCGGACATTTGGTTTCATGCGGGATGTCGAGAAACTCTGGTCGGCCGGTTATGCGCTTGGCGCTTCGCTCGACAACACCGTGGTTGTTGGCGAACAGCGGATCGTCAATCCGGAAGGTCTCCGTTTTAAGGACGAGTTTGTCCGTCACAAAGCACTTGATGCGATCGGTGACCTTGCAATGGCTGGAGCGCCGATCCTGGGTCGTTTCCGTTCGCTGCGCGGCGGCCACAAGCTGAACGCCGCTGTGGTGGAGGCTCTGATGGCCGATACCAGCGCCTGGACGTATGTCGAGGAAGACGAACGCGTCATCGCACCGAACCAGGGCCGCGTCGAAATCGAGGCCTTCGTGTCGCAAGTGGCGATGGGCCCGGAAAGATCCTGATTTTATTTGTGCAGGCCCGTCCTTGGTCGACCACAATGTGGCTGGGCTTTCCTGACGGTGGTTGATATCGACCGCTCGTGGTCGTTGCAGTTAACCAGTTGCCGCAAAATCGGCCCAATCTATTGTGACTGAACCTTTTTACAGGGCGGCGGGTTTGCGATAATCATGCGCCTCTGAGCTGTGTGTCTGTTTGAAGCTGGGCCAATCGAGCATGATCCTGAAGACCGGCAAGCGTTTCCATCTGCGCTTCATCAGCGGCTTGGTGTGTCTGCTATTGATAGCGCCTCTCATCGTGGCCTGTGCGCGGGGCACCGGCGAGAATGGCGAACGCCGCGGCTTCTCGCTCTTCAATCGTCAGCCGCCCGGGTTCGAAGAAGTCGAAGTCACCGAACCGGCCCACGCGCTCTATAACGAAGGCGTTTTCCTCGCCAATGAGGGCGAGTATTCGAATGCGGCCAAGCGGTTTGAGGAGGTCGACCGGCAACACCCCTATTCGGACTTGGCCCGCCGGGCGATCCTGATGTCAGCTTTCGCCCGTTTCGAATCTGGCGATTATGATGCGGCCGTTTCAGCCGCGCAGCGCTATGTGACGCTGCACCCCGGTAGCCCCGATGCGGCCTACGCCCAATACATCATCGGTGAGTCGTACTTCCAGCAGTTGCCCACTGTGCAGCGCGATCAGGAGGCTACCGAACGGGCACTTTCTGCGATGAACGACGTCATTCAGAAATACCCCGATTCCGAATACGCCGAGGAAGCCCGCCGGAAGGTGAAGGTTGCCTATGACCAGCTTGCGGGTAAGGAAATGGATGTTGGGCGGTTTTACATGCGTCAGGCCAAATTTCTGGCAGCCGTGAATCGCTTTCGCTACGTGGTCGAGAATTATCAGACCACACGCCATGTGGAGGAAGCCCTCCATCGGCTGGTCGAATCCTACATGTCTCTGGGGCTGGTGCATGAAGCACAGACGGCGGCGGCGGTTTTGGGCCACAACTATCCAGACAGTCAGTGGTATCGCGACTCGTTCACCCTGCTGGCGCGCGGCGGTTATGAGCCACAGGTAAACGAGGGTTCGTGGCTTGCGCGATTGATCCGTCGCGGCTGACGCGCCAAATATGAGACGCCATGCTTGCGCGTCTTTCGATTCGGGACATTGTTATCATTGATCGGCTCGACCTTGAGTTCGGGCCGGGCTTTGGCGTGCTTACCGGGGAAACCGGTGCCGGCAAGTCTATCCTGCTTGATGCGTTGTCACTGGCGCTCGGGGCGAGGGGTGATGCAAGTCTTGTCCGTGCCGGCGCAGAACGCGGGCAAGTGTTTGCTGAATTTGACCTGAGCCCTCAGCACCCGGCCTTTGACCTGTTGCGCGAGCAGGGACTGGATGCTGAGCCGCCTCTGATCCTGCGCCGTGTTCAGAGTGCGGACGGCCGCACGCGCGGATTTGCCAACGATCAGCCCGTCAGCGTGCTGATCCTCCGAGAGATCGGTCAGTTGCTGGTTGAAATCCATGGCCAGCATGATGAGCGCGCGCTTGTCGATGCCGCCACACACCGTGGCCTTGTGGATGCCTATGGCGGATTGGACCCGCTACTTCAGGCGACACGTGAAGCCCATGCGGCACTGTCGGGCGCACGCCGTGACCATCAGGAAGCCGAGACGCAGCTCGAGGAGGCACGGCGGGATGCTGACTATCTGCAGCATACGAGTGATGAGCTCGACAAGCTGGCGCCTGAGCCGGGCGAAGAAGAACGGTTGGCTGAAACGCGCCAAAGGCTGATGACGGCGGAGAAGATTGCTGGCGATCTCAAAGACGCTGTTGAGGCTGTCGGAGGTGAACAGACCCCGGTTCAGCAGATTTCTGCGGTGCTCCGTCGTCTTGAGCGGCGCAGCGATGATCCTGGCGGTATGGTCGCACCGTTGGCAAATGCCCTGTCCTCGGCGCTGGATGCGCTCGGGCACGCCCGCGAGGTTGCCGAGAACACGCTGCGCGAGGCGGCATTCGACCCCCTCGAACTCGAGCGCACCGAAGAGAGACTATTTGCGCTCCGGGCTCTTGCCCGCAAGCACGCAGTGACTGTTGAGCAACTGCCTGCCTTGCGCGAACAACTGCATGGCAAGCTCGTCGCACTGTCCGAAGGTGAAGCGCGACTGGCTGCGCTCGCCGATGCCGTGAAGAAGGTGCAAAGTGACTACCGCACCGCGGCAATTGCCCTGAGCAAGGCAAGAGCCAAGTCGGCCACCGCTCTGGCCAAGGCGGTCAATGGTGAGTTGCCGGCGCTAAAGCTGGAGCGCGCGCATTTCAGCATTGAGATCGAGACAGAAGACCCCGAAGCCACCGCGTCCGCCGATGGCGTCGACCGCATTGTGTTTCATGTTCAGACCAATCCGGGCAGTGCGCCTGGACCACTGATGAAGGTGGCCTCGGGTGGTGAGCTGTCGCGGTTCCTGTTGGCCATCAAAGTTGCACTGGCCGGGCGTGGTAGCGCGCCGACATTGGTCTTTGATGAGATCGATACAGCGGTGTCGGGTGCGGTTTCCGAAGCGATTGGTGCCCGGTTGCAGCGTCTGTCCGAAGGGGGACAGGTTCTGTCGGTGACGCATTCGCCGCAGGTTGCCGCACGGGCAGGACGGCACTTCCTGATCGCGAAGTCGGATGCCGCACCGCAGCGGGTGGCCACGCAGGTGACGCTGCTGGAGGACGACGCGCGGCATGAAGAAATTGCCCGCATGCTTGCTGGGGCCACCATCTCCGATGAAGCGCGCGCTGCGGCCGGTCGACTGATCGCGGAAGCGCGCTGATGGCGGGGAACGGGGAGCAGATGCCGGTCGAGTCGCTTGACACCGACAACGCCAAGGATGAGCTCGCCCGGCTTGCATCCGAGATTGCCGAACATGA
>JBCDCP010000115.1:0-8884 GCA_039181495.1 Pseudomonadota bacterium
GCGCGGACTACCTCACCATGATCCGGCAGAGAGCGGCAGCGTGACCGACGATTACGACGCTGCCGACAACAGCCGCAAGTCCTTCACGCTGGCCTTGGCAGCTATCCGCGAACAACACATCCGAAACGGGGAGATTGAACCCACCAATGAGCAAGAACGCCGTTGGGCTGCTGAAGGCCCCAAGCCGACCGAAGGACGTGACTGATTGGCTATCCCCGACCAAGTTCCAGTGTCCGGCGTGCAAGGAATCAACCCGGCTGCACCTGACCAGAAGCCGCTACCAATGCACTTTCTGCGGCCATGTGATTTTCGAATGCTGTGATGTCGAGAAAGCGGCCACGGAAACGGTCATATATCCGGAATTTGGCGGCGAAAGCCCTACGGAATCCACTGTTTCGCAAGCGGGTTATACCGGCCAAACACCGAAACAACAGACAGCCGAAACACCGGCAGACTGGCGAGCGCGATGACGACGAATGACACGCCGCCGACTATCGAGGAAGTGCCGTATCAAGGTGAAGTCGTTGACGACCTCACTACGGCAATCAATGCCATGAAAAACAACGGGGTCAACGATACGGATTTTGCGCTGATGCTGCGCCGCGCCCGCTATGAAATTCTGTCACACCGTCGCCGCGCCAAGTGGGGCTACTGATCCTTCCCCAACCCCTCCTTCAAAGTCGCCGCTACAGCCCAAGTCTTACCCCGTTTCCCCCGCCTTTCATTCCCGACGCTGGAAACAAGGTCAGCCATGGCCACCTGGGTTTGATGGAAGGACTTCACCAGTCCTAACGCTGCTTCGAAGCTCTCTGCATTACCGCTTGCAAACTCAACGCCACCGATTCTGACGTTCCACCACCAGTCATCAGATAGCTCCGGTGGTTGCCTTATGACCGTCCCTATCTGCTCATTATCGCAATAGACGTTCCTGTAGTTTTCAGATCGACCACGAAGGGCAGAGCGGTGTGTGTAGCGCATGCCCAAAGGTGCGGGGCGCGTCGTGATTTCGCAAGTCAAAACAATGGGGTCTCATTTCCCCGCACTTTCCTACAAAGCATTGTCAGCAAACGGCAATGCCACAATCTCACCGCCCACCATACTCAGTCCCATCTTGGCCGAAAGATCGGTTCAAACAGCGTTTACCTCCCTCGCTGCGCCGACCCGCGCGCGATGTGGCCCATAAAGGCAGGCGAGCCCCAGGATGAGGCCGGACACCGCCGCGATCATGCCTGCGGCGCTGACCGCATTCTCAGCGCCAAACCACAGCGGCCCATAGCCTGCAAAGACATAGCCAAGAACTGCCGACAGAACTGCGAACAGGATTGACCACCAGACCTGCAGTTCCAGGGAATTGGTCATGAGCCGGGCGGCCGCTGGCGGGCAGATGAACATCGCGATGACGATGATCGATCCGACGGCGTCGAATGCGGCAACCGCGGCAATTGCCGCTGTGATCACCAACCCGAAGCCAATAGCAGTTGTTGGCAGGCCGAGGGCTTGGGCGAAACCCTCATCAAATGTCGAGATCTTTAGCCAGCGCCAGAGAACGAGCGTCAGCCCCACGATGAGTGCGCAGACGATCGCGATGCGTCCGAGCTCATCGGGCAGGGCGGCCAGCGCTTCTGCATCAAGTAGAGAATGCCATCCCTCGGCCTTGAACCAGATCAGACTCTCGAGATTGCCCATCAGCGCATGTTCGACATCAAGATGGACGCCCGAGGTATCTGTCTGCTCCAGAAGGAGCACGCCGCCGGCAAAGAGCGTGGTGAAGGTGACGCCCATGGCGGCCCCAGGCTCGATGTTCCCGAGCTTCTTGATGGCTTCAATCATAACCACAGCAACGATGGCGGCGCCTGCCGCACCGATCAGCATCGGCATGGCCGCTACAGTGCCGGTGACAAGAAAGGCCACAACTATGCCCGGCAGAACAACATGGCTGATTGCGTCGCCTATCAGGGCTTGTCGGCGCAACACCAGAAAGTTGCCCGGCAACGCGCAGGCAATGGATGCAAGAACGCCGATCAGGATCGGGGTCAGTGAGAACTGGACGAATTCGGCTCCCATGGAGCGGCTCCTGAATTGTCTGGCGCTGCTATGCGGCACTGCCGGTTTCATTCCGGGCTGCGGTCGGCAGAAGCCGTCCGGTCCGTGCGGCATAGCGGGTCCAATCGGTTCCGAAACGCTCGGCCATCATTTGTTCCTCCGCCCTAACGCGGTCGAGATAGAGAACCGTGAAGGTGAAGAACCCCGCAGGCCCTGCGATCCAGTTGCCGAGAAAAGCGGCCTGGGCAGCGGCGATCAGGAAGATCGCGCTATACATCGGGTGGCGTATGCGGCTGTAGACGCCCCTGGTGACCAGCTTGTGTGTGCTGCGCAGTTCCAGCGTGACCGACCAGTTCTGTCCGAGATCGGCATGCGAGCGCCAGAACAACCACAGCCCCGCAATTGAAAGCACCGCACCGAGGCCGAGCACCCATAAGGGCGTTGCATAATTCGCAAAATCCAAGAGCGGCGTGGCGATAGCAATGGCGGGCAGATAGGACATGCCGGCTGCGACCAACTGCAACAAGAATGTCTCCCTGACCTGCCGGTGCCGGCTGGCGATCGGCAGCGGGTCAGATGTGTATTGCGCCCGGATCCCCAACAAAGCGAGGGTTGAAGCCAGGAACATGACGATCCCGGGTGTAAGCGCACCGCGCCAGGCTGCGGCCCCGGCCAGCACTATCGCGATCAGAACGGCCATAGCGAAGCTGCGAAGAACCTGTCTGTTCATCCTTCACCTCCTCACACTGCGACGGGACCGCCGAGGTGAGCGTCAAAAGCGGCTATCTCGTCAGCTGTGAAGACGTCTTCGATCGGCGTGAGGCCGTCATAGCGACCCGTGAGACCGACGTCCCGATGGATCTCGCGAGCAATCTCCCAGCGCCGTTCATCTCGTGCGATTTTGGCGGCCTGGGCTCGGCCTGCGTCGGTTGGCACGCCATCCGCCCGAGCCAACCCTTCCGATTTGAGGACCCGGATCGTGTAGGGCTCAAGAATTTTTTCAGACCGGGCCAAAGACAACAAACCCTGCCGCAGATGCACCCGCCGCTGGAACTGTCGGTGCTGGATAATCGCCGCCGCGACACCGCGCGCGGGCGCGAAGAGCAGTGAGAAAAGGAACAGCGCCGCTGCAACGAGAACGATGATTGGGCCGGTTGGCAGGGCACGGGCCGAGGCCGAAATTGCCGCCCCGACATAGCCCGAGAAGCCGCCGATTGCGCCAGCGTACCAAATGACGTGGGCGCTCTTGTCCGTCCAGAAACGTGCTGTCACCGGCGGAATGATCAGCATGGCGACGATGAGAATCAGGCCGACAAGCTTGAGGCCGATGACCGTCACGGCCATCACAAGCCCCATCATGGCAAGATCGATCTGCCGCACATTGTAGCCCGATGCCGCAGCGTAAACCGGATCGAACGCAACCAGTGTCATCGGGCGGCGCAGGACATAGGTCGCCAACACCGCGAGCGATCCGCCAATTGCAATCACAACGGCATCCTGAAACAGCATGCCTGCCGTCGACCCCAGGAGAAAGCTCTCAAGACCGGCCTGCCGCCCCGCACTCATCGTCTGTATAACGGTAAGCATGACGATCCCGATGCCGAAGAAGACCGATAACACCGCACCGATGGCCGCATCTTCGGACAGCCGGGTCCGACGTGCCATCCAGTCCACCAACACGAGGCCGATCCAGGCGGTCGCCGCGGAGCCTGCCAGCAAGCCGAGAAGGTTACGGCCATCACCGCCGAGCGCCACCATCGCCACGAACGCCAAGGTGACGCCGGGAAGTGTCGCGTGAGCAACGGCGTCGGAGACCAGAGCACGCTTGCGCAGGAACAGGAAAGTTCCCGCGGTGCCCGCTGCAAAGCCCAGCAGCCCGGCGCCGATCGCCACCAGGCTGGCGTTGTATCCGGACTGGAGCAACAGCGCTTCCAGAAAGGGTGTCATGCGGGAAGGCCGGCGAGATCCAGCTGGTTGAGATGAGTAGCGGCCAGCCGCCCGCCGTAGGTGGCATGGAGATGTTCGGCTGTGAACGCCGTGTCCACAGGGCCCTCCGCAAATTTGCGCACGTTGATGAGGAGGACGTGGTCGAAATAGCTGCGCACAGTCGCAAGATCGTGGTGGACGCAGACCACGGCTCTGCGTTCGGTCTTGAGCGACTGGAGCACCTCGATGACCGCCCTTTCTGTAGCTGCATCGACACCTGCAAGAGGCTCGTCAAGCAGATAGAGATCGGCATCCTGAGCCAGCGCCCGGGCAAGGAAAACACGCTGCTGTTGGCCGCCGGAAAGCTGGCCGATCTGGCGGTCTTTGAAGTCGGCCATGCCCACTCTCTCAAGGCAGTCTTCGGCCTTTGCCTTCTGCGCGCGGGTAAATCGTCTCAGCAGTCCGACCCCGCGATAGAGCCCCATCAGCACCACGTCGATCACCGTCGTTGGAAAATCCCAGTCAACGCTTGCCCGCTGAGGCACATAAGCGACGCGGTTGCGCGTATTCTCGATGGGCTCTCCGAAGACCGTGACTTCGCCTGATACGCGCGGGATCACGCCCAGAGCCGCCTTCAACAAGGTCGATTTTCCGGCTCCGTTCGGGCCGATAATTGCCGTCATCGCTTCGGGAGGAAAAGTTGCGTCCAGCGAGAAGACAGCCGGCTTGTCGCCATAAGAGACCGTCATGCCACGAATGGACAGCGGCATCTCATCATTGGCGTAGTCCGGCTCGACGAACGCCCCGACATCAGTGGCAAGGCTCACACCTGCCTTATTGTCTGAGACTATTCTCATCAGTTGAGCAGCCCCTGCATGCCATCGTGGGGGGCGTCTCCGCCCAGAGCGTCGGCAATGGTGGTCGCATTGTGGTCGATCATGCCGAGATAGGTGCCTTCATAGGTACCGTCTTCGCCCATGGCATCCGAGAACAGCGTGCCACCGATCGTGACGTCGTGGCCGCGTGCTGCAGCACCTTCAATAAGTGCGCGGATATTGCGATCGGATACCGAGCTCTCAACAAAAACCGCCTTGATGTCGCGCTGGACCAACATGTCGACCAGTCCGGAGATCCGTTGCAGGCCGGCTTCAGATTCGGTGGAAATGCCCTGGATGCCCGTCACTTCGAAGCCATAAGCCGAGCCGAAATAGTTGAAAGCGTCATGGGCTGACAGCAGCACACGGCTTTCGGGCGACACCGACGACAACACCTGGGTTGTGTACTGGGCAAGGGCATTCAGCTCGCCAATATGTGCATCGGTATTGGCTCGGAACAATGCCTCGCTCTCGGGCTTAACGGCAATCAACGCATCACGCACCTTCAGAACCACTTGGCTCCACAGGTTTGGGTTCATCCAGACATGGGGGTCGTACTTGTCGTCATAATCGTCATGGCTGATCAGCAGATTACGCGGTAAGCCTTCGGCAACCGCCACCACGTCGTTGTCTTGGGCCAGTTCACGCAGAAAGTCCTCCATCTGCGCTTCGAGATAGAGACCATGCCAGAGCACCAGATCAGCGTTCGCCATCGCCACGATATCCGAGCGGGTCTGGCGGTAGGCGTGCGGATCGACGCCGGGTCCCATCAGGGCCCGTACATCGACCAGATCACCACCGACTTCGCGCGCTGCATCGGCAATCATGCCTGTTGTAGCCACGACGCCGATGGGTTCGGCCGCCTTGGCCGGCATAAATGGTGCAATACCGAGGGCAATAACGGCACCCAATGCCAGTCCGATAATACCTCGCCGATTGAGCGAGTGTCCGGCAACTCCACGCTGGCTTTCAAAAAACGATGACATACGGGCTACCTCTGTAAGGTTCTCTGACATTCGCGCCCGTGGTCGAAGACACGTGGTCTGACCGTCCAGGGCGTCGTGCGAACGGTTAAATTTGCATCAGGCTTCAAAATGTAGCCCTTGCAAACAGAACGTCAATAGACTAAAAATATTAGCCTAGACTAAAATAGATTGACGAGATAGATTTTACCCATGGCGCACGAATCCGATCATCCGCCCCTGCGCGAAGCGAGGCGTCAGGCGCGGTCTTTCGAGAAAGTCCGTGAGGCCCATCAGCGCGAGGTCGCCGAAGACTATGTCGAATTGATCGCCGATTTGATCGCGAGCCATGGTGAGGCTCGCGTCGTGGATCTTGCCGAGCGGCTCGGCGTCACCAGTGCGACTGTCAACAACACACTCCAGCGCCTTGTTGCCCAGGGCCTGGTCCGCAAGGAGCGCTATCGTTCGATCTTTCTGACTGAGGACGGTGAAACCATAGCGGAAGAATCACGCCATCGTCACCGCCTGGTGGTTGCCTTGCTGTTGCAGTTAGGGGTCGATGCCGAAACGGCCGAAACCGATGCCGAGGGCGTCGAACATCACATCAGCAGCAAGTCGCTTGCCGCAATTGAACGATTTCTTAACGGTAGCTAAAGCGAGTCGGTGAAATTTGACCCTTTTTGGCCAACTGGCGCTCTGGGAAGTCCGGGGATTAACAAGTCGTTAGTGTTCGCCGCCGCATTCTCAACAAGATTTTTGCTATTCGTTGCGCAGATGACACGTCTGCGGCATTACGCTAAGTGCCAAAGCGTGCGTGCGCAGCCTTAGGGGACTGGCTGCCAGCCGGGGTTACCGATGCCGTCAGCGTTGCGTTTGTCTACGCAAAAACAGCACGACCAAGAGCGTGACCGCCGCCAGCATCAGGCTGGCCGGCAGCGCGGTTTGTTGTCTGTTGGCAGGGTTGTGGCTGTGTCTGCCACAACGACGCTGGTAGCGGCCTGCGGTGCGCTGACCTCCGATAGCGGCAAGGTCGATCCTCAGTATGGTGTGGCCCCGAGCCCGCAATTGGCTGACAAGCGCTCTCCTATTCCCAAAGGCGGTGGTGTCTACAAGGTAGGACGCCCCTACCAGATCGCCGGCAACTGGTATTACCCACGTGAAGATGCGAACTACGATTCGATCGGCATCGCATCGTGGTACGGCGATGATTTTCATGGCCGGCAAACCGCAAACGGCGAAGTCTTCGACATGAATGCGCTGACGGCCGCGCATCCAACCCTGCCGATGCCAACCTACGCCCGGGTGACCAATCTTGAGAATGGTCGTTCGATCGTCGTGCGCGTGAATGACCGGGGTCCATTCGCACGTGGCCGTGAAATCGACCTGTCCCGCCAAGCGGCAAAAACACTGGGTATGAAACACCAGGGTACAGCGAAGGTTCGCGTCCAGTATGTCGGTCGCGCCCGCATAGAAGGCAGCGACGATAACTGGTTACGAACGACTTATGTTGGCGGCGGCGCAACCGGCAATGAACCGCTCTCACAACTGGCTCAGGCCTCAGAATCTCAGGGTCAGCAGACCGGGCTGGCACAATCGCAGCTCGCGCTTGCACAAACACCCGCTCCGCAGGTAAGGCCGGTTCAGACCCAGATCATCAGGCCATTGGCAGCACAGCCCTTCCAGCAGCCGGTCGCCGGCACTGAGACGCAAACAGGGTTTGCGGTAACGCAACAGAGTGTGCCGGCCCAGAACGTTCTCCAGGCGCCTGGACAAGGGCCCGTGCAGCTCACCACACAGCAGCCGGTTCTGCCGATGCCGCAGCCGGTTTGGCAGCAATCCGCACCGGTAGCCGCTCCTCAGCCATCTCCAGTGGCAACACAGGTAGCACCGGCTTATACGTCCTCCGGCGTTGTCCCGGGGCTGACGCCCCCATCATCGGTGTCGGGCTTTGCCGCCGGCTTCTTCTCCGACACCAACCGGATCGATGCGGCCTTCCAGGCGATCGAGCGTCAGACATTGCAACCGTCGGCTCACCTTCTGGCTGTACCTGAACGGATGGACCCCGCCGGGATCGATTCCGCCCGTTGAGCCCATTGCCTTCGGTCGCAATCGATGCATCTGCCGTGAATTGACCGGCTCAGCTTGCTCTAGAAGCTTGAAATAGCAGGCAATGCACTGCTAATCACCGTGCGATAACGCGCAGAAGGCTCAAGACAGAATGTCTGCATTGCCGCAAGGATTTGCGGCGGCTCGCTGCCCAATCAACGGCTCTGGAGCAAGAACATTGGCCGCAGACAACGCGACCACGCCTCAAGACTGTCCGAAAGGGCGAAGGATGCCCCCGTTTCGGGGCTGGTTAGCCACCCTCATCGTAACGATCGCCCTGCTATTTTTTGCAGGCGACGCCGCAGCACAGGCACAACAGAATACAATCGAGTCCACCGCGCCGTTCGCCTTTCTCGTCGACATGAACAGCAATTCCGTTCTGCTCGCAAAGAACGATCTCGAACGCATGCCGCCGTCCAGCATGGGCAAGCTGATGACGATGGTTGTGGTCTTCGATGAGATCAAGGCCGGCAAGCTGAGGCTGGACGACACCATCCGGATCTCTGAAGACGCCTGGCGCCGCGGCGGGGCGCAGTCGGGCGGCTCGACAATGTATGCCGAGCTCGACAGCGACGTTCCGGTGGAGGATTTGATCAAGGGCGTCACGGTCCAGTCGGGCAATGACGCTGCGATAGCTTTCGCCGAGCATCTCGCGGGCACCGAAGAGGCGTTCGCACGGATGATGAATGCCAAGGCGGCCGAGCTCGGCCTTGTCGACAGCGTATTTGCCAATTCGACTGGCCTGCCGGACCCCAACCAGCATGTCACGCCACGCGATCTTGCGGCGATTGCGCGTTACCTGATCGAGGAACATGCTGATTTCTATAAGTATTATGGCTTGAAAGAGTTCGAGTGGAACGGCATCAACCAGCGCAACCGCAACCCGCTGCTGCGCGAGAACCTGGGTGCTGACGGTCTTAAGACCGGGTCGACCTCCCAGGCCGGATTCGGGCTGGTCGGCTCTGCCAAACA
>JBCDCP010000116.1:0-8871 GCA_039181495.1 Pseudomonadota bacterium
CTCACTGTTCCGACCGGATCAAGTTGCGCGTTGCCGCGGATATCGATCCCGAAACCCTGCAAGAGCGCGACGCGACCAAGATCATCCCGCCACTGCTTGGAGCGGCGCGAAGGGCGCGGTCCATAGTCAATTCGAGTTCAGTGGCGCGTCTACAAATTGCCAACGGGACAACTCAGGGGCGACGACATCGCAGCTAGCGAGCCGCAGCACCCGCCAGGTATCTCTTGGGCTGAACGTTGTCGCCCAGACGTCGCCAACTGAAAGACACAAGTCCGAGTTCGCAAGCCGGACTTCGCCAACGTCAGAATGTTGCCACTGCTGCAACGCAGCGACCGGGTAGAACGGCTCGTCGACGCTGCAACCGCGCAGCAGTAGCATGGCACCGGGCAATGACCGCCGGTTGACGCCAAACGCAGTCAGGCAACGGTCGAAGGCCGGAAAGTACAGCGTGCCATCATCGCGCAATTCGACCAGACCATCAGGCGCAATGCCGGCTTTGCAGTTGTGGGCATTGACCGGCAGATCCGGACGATATGTGCCTCCTGCCCCGAGCACATCGAGACAATAGCCATCACTTGGCCGGTCCAGCCGCTCAACAAGCTGCAGATAGGTGTTTGCCGAAGCGACAGTGGCCGCGGTTGATAGTCCGATCAGTCCGCATAGGGTGAGAAAGAAAGTGCGCGCGCGCCAGGGCATGGACCTACTCCTGCGGTTATTGGGCTCCCCCCACATCCGCCAGCCAACGCGGCGTTACGCGTGAGATGGGTCAGGCGGCTGCGGACGCAAGGCGATATTGTTCGTCTTGAAAGAACAGTCCATTGCACTGCTCTGGATTGATAAGCACTGTCGAGAACCCATTTCACAGGTTCTCGCTGACCCTTCCCAAGGATTCCCTTCAATGGCCGATCTCTCTGGCTTCCCGATCACCGGGAAATGGCCTGCTCAGCACCCTGACAGCATTCAGCTCTATTCGCTGGCAACACCCAATGGCGTGAAAGTCTCCATCGCGCTGGAGGAAATGGGCCTGCCCTACGAGGTGCACAAAGTTTCATTTGGCACCGACGATCAGATGACGCCCGAATTCCTGTCACTGAATCCCAACAACAAGATTCCGGCCATCATCGATCCCGACGGTCCGGGCGGCGAGCCTATGGGTCTGTTCGAGAGCGGCGCGATCCTGCTCTACCTTGCCGAGAAGACCGGCAAGTTCCTGCCCTCCGACCCCGCACGGCGCTACGAAACGATCCAGTGGCTGATGTTCCAGATGGGTGGTGCCGGACCGATGTTCGGCCAGTTCGGTCACTTCCACAAATTCGTCTTCGACAAGCTCACCGATATGTATCCGCATGAACGCTACACCAATGAGACAAAGCGCCTGCTCGCTGTCATCGAGCAGCGACTGTCAACGCGGAAATTCGTGATGGGTGACGACCTGACCATCGCTGACTTTGCCCTGTTCCCCTGGGTACGCGTCCTTGGTGGCTTCTATGGTGGTGGCGAAGTGCTTGGCCTCGACCAGTTCGCCGCCGTGGGCGACTATATCGCGCGCATGGAAGGCCGCCCGGCGGTGGCAAAGGGTCTCACCATCCCCGCCTGACAGCTCAGGCGGCCCGTTCCTGCCACCAATCGATCATCTGGCGGCGCCAGTACTCGGCCTGCGTGGCAGCGCGGCCGGCCGGACCACCAGCCCATACAGGACCGAATTCGGAGAACAGGTCGAGCTCGGTCCGGTCCCCGAGGATCGCTTGTGCCACGGCATGTGCGCCTGCAGGGCAGGTGTTCAATCCGTGCCCGCCAAAGCCAGTGCAGGCAAACAGGCCTCGAGCGAGTTCGGCAACCACAGGCATCTGGTGTCGCGTATAGCCCATCAGTCCGGTCCAGCAATGCGAGAAAGCCATTCGGCCCAGCTGCGGGTAAACACCGGCAATGTCCCCTGACATCTCCTCGGCCAGCCGCGCAGGAATAGCCCGCTGCGTCGTCATCCGCCCGCCCCAGATGAGCCGATCACCAATCCTCCGGTAGTAGTCACCGGCCCGTCGCGTATCGGCAATTGCGCCACGATATGTGATCGCCTCATCAAGCGCTGCCTCGCCAAGCACCCCGGCCACGACATAGGTGGCCACCGGAAGGATCGCGCGGCCAAGGATCGGCGAGATCAGCTCTGACTGGACATTCGTTGCCAGGACAACCCGATCGGCGCTGACAGATCCGCCGGCGGTTTCAACGCACCAACCAGCCGCCTCCCGGCCGACGCGCGAGACCGGGCTGTTCTCGCAGACCCGCGCGCCTGCAGCTTCTGCCGTCTCGGCCAGAGCATGGGCCAGATCGATTGGCTGGACATGGAAACCATCGGGATCCTGCAATCCGTCGCGGTAACGCTTCGATTTGAGATGGCTTTGAACCCGTGAAAGGGACCACGGCTCGAAACGGGTGCCGAACCGCCGGTTCATCATCGCACCCCATTCATGCAGCTTGCCGCCGTCAGCATGCCGCAGGACCTTGAGCTTACCTTCGCCCTGCACGATGTCAGGCTTATCAGCGAGGAAACGGCGCACGCGGTTCCGCCCCTCGAGCGATAGCCGATAGAGATGCCCGCCACGCTCTTCGCCCATAAGCGCGCACAGTCTTTCCGCACGGATGAGCCAGCCGCCGGAAACGAATCCGCCATTGCGTCCCGACGCTTTTCCCGCCACACGGCCGCCTTCAAGCAGCGTGACGGTCAGCCCGGACTGAGCGAGCAGCAAACCCGACCAAAGCCCGGCAAATCCACCGCCGACGATGGCCACATCGACGCGCGCATTGCTGGCAAGTGTGGGCCAGCGCAGCTCGGGCCGCACTGAACTGGCGCGATACCAGCTGTCGCATTCGCCAAAGGCAGAATTCACACGCACCACCCGACCCGGTTTTCTTTGCCGCACAATGCTTATATGCCCGCTAGGCTCAATTCACGAGCCCACAGGTCCGATCGTGACCACGCATGACAAATCCGGGGCACCCCATGCGCCAGCTCTTGTTGCTTAGACATGCAAAATCCTCCTGGGCGGATCCGGGCCTGCATGACTTCGAACGCCCACTGAACGCCCGTGGGCACGACGCCACACCGGGCATGGCACAGTATATCCGAGCATCCGGCTACGATCCGGATCAGATCCTGTGTTCGTCCGCCCGCCGTACGCGGGAAACGCTGGCGCATCTGCTACCGGTTCTGCCTGCGGCCAAGGACATCCGCATTCTGCCTGCGCTCTATGAGGCTGATGGACCGGGATATGCCGAGATCATCCGCAAACAGGCGACGGGCAGCCGGGTCATGCTGATCGGGCACAATCCATCGATCGAGGACCTCGGACTGCAGCTCTCGAGCAATGCCGACAGCCCGGACCGGAAACGGATGGCGCAAAAATATCCGACATGCTCGCTTGCCGTGTTCGAAATGAGCGCAACATGGGACAAGCTCGACGCGCGCAACGCCCAGCTTACCGGCTTCATCACGCCTGCCATGCTGACGCTCGATAGCGGCATCTGATGGCAGGCATCCTGTCGAACCTGGCCGAGGAAGCTCGGCTGGCTGCGCTCAACGTTGCCGACTACGCGACAGATCTCGTTGACCCCAGCCTGCGGCTTGGCGTCACCGGCCTGTCGCGCGCCGGCAAGACGGTGTTCATCACCGCGCTTGTGCACAATCTGACGACAGGCGGGCGTCTGCCGCTTTTCTCAGCCTTTGCCGATGGCCGCATCGCGCGGGCTCAGCTCAGGCCGCAACCCGACGACACCGTGCCCCGGTTCGACTTTGAGACCCACCGCAATGCGTTATTGGGCCAGAACCGCGACTGGCCCGAGTCGACCCGTGCCATCGGCGAATTGCGGGTCACGCTGGATTTTGAGTCAAACAGCCTTCTGGCCCGGACGTTCAGGGGCGGGCGGCTCAATCTCGATATTGTCGATTATCCCGGTGAGTGGCTGCTTGATCTCAGTCTGCTCGATCTGAGCTACACTCAATGGTCAGCCAAGGCGATCGCGCAGTCGCGTGAGAAATCCCGTCATGGTCTCGCCGACGCCTTTCACGCCCATCTGCAGACAACTGACGCCAACGGCCCTGAGGACGAGACCTTCGCACGCGAAGCTGCAAGCCTTTTTACCGAGTATCTCCGTGCCTGCCGGGACGAGCGTTATGCCCTGTCCGCGCTGCCGCCGGGAAGGTTCCTGATGCCCGGCGATCTTGAGGGTTCCCCGGCACTGACCTTCGCACCGCTCGATGTGAACCCTGATCAGCATGCGCCGCGCGGCAGCCTGCATGCCATGATGGCGCGCCGTTATGAGGCCTACAAATCAGCCGTGGTGCGCCCTTTTTTCCGGGACCACTTTGCCCGGCTGGATCGGCAGATCGTACTGGTCGATGTGCTGCAAGCGCTCAACGCCGGTCCTGGAGCGCTAAACGATCTCGAGGCCGCGTTGGGTGACATCCTGTCGGCCTTCCGGCCAGGCGCAAACTCGATCCTGTCGCGCCTCATCGGCCGCAGGATCGAGCGCATTCTGTTCGCTGCTACCAAGGCGGACCATCTGCACCAACGCAATCACGGACGGCTGGAAGCACTGATGCGGCTTCTCACAGATCGCGCGATCAAAAAGGCCCAGAGCACCGGAGCGACAGTGGATGCGGTGGCATTGGCGAGCTTGCGCGCCACCCGGGAAGGCCGCATCACGCGCAGCGGCCAGAGCATGGACTGCATCATCGGCACACCACAAAAGGGCCAGTCGATCGGGGATCAGACGTTTGACGGCAGGACGGAAGCGGCACTGTTCCCCGGCGATCTGCCGGAAGACCCACAAGAGGTTCTGCGCGATCCCGATCACGCGTTCTCCGCTCCCAAGGGGATGAGTGAAGCGGAAAGCGCGGACTTCCGGTTCCTCCGGTTCCGGCCACCCGATCTCGGTGCGCCGCGGAAAGATGCGGAGAACGCCACGATGCCCCATATCCGGCTGGACCGGACGTTGGAATTCCTGCTCGGAGACCATCTCGCATGAGCGCCGCAGACAACAAATCACGACGAAAACCGGCCGCCTTCCGGCTGGATGACCCCGATGTCGTGGTTGAGGACGTGGCTGCAGAAGCCCGATCACGCACATCGAAACGCAGCATCGAAATCGAGATCGAGCCGGATCTGCAGGACGAGCTGAGCGCACTCGGGATGGCGACCGCACAACGCGATAGAACGCCCAAAGGCTGGGGACTTGGGACATTGTTCCTGTCCGCAGTTGCGGCCCTGTTTTCACTTGCCTTCGGGCTCTGGGTCACAAGTCTCATAGAAGCGCTGTTCGCGCGTGCCGAATGGCTCGGCTGGACGGGGCTGGCACTGGCCGGTTTCGCATTGCTTGGTCTCGTCGGTTTCATCATTGCCGAGGCCGCCGGCATGATGCGGCTGACCCGGATCACAGGCCTGCGCAACGAGGCCGAACAGGCCGCCAGCACCGACGACAGCAGGGTGGCCGAACGGGTCATCGAACGGCTGCTGCGAATCTATCGTGAGGATCCCACGACCGCCCAGGCGCGTGCTGACTACGAGGGCCACCGCGACGAGGTCATCGATGGTCGAGACCGGCTGCAGCTGGCCGAGAAGTACCTACTCAAGGCGAAGGATGCCGAGGCACGGGCGATCATCCTGGGCGCGTCCAAACGGGTTGCCGCGGTGACCGCAATCTCGCCGCGCGCACTGATTGATGTCCTCTACACGCTGATCGAATCGATCCGCCTGATCCGCAAGCTGGCCGCGCTCTATGGCGGGCGGCCTACCGGACTGGGCATGGTGCGGCTGTCGCGCACCGTGATTGGTCATCTCGCCATCACCGGTGGCGTGGCGATGACCGATTCCGTGGTCCATCAGCTTCTAGGCCAGGGTCTCGCCGCAAGACTGTCCGCACGCCTTGGCGAAGGTGTGGTCAATGGTCTGCTCGTCGCCCGAATCGGACTGGCGGCGCTCGATGTCTGCCGTCCCCTGCCCTATCTCGGCGGCAAGCCGCCAGCGATGGGCGATGTCCTTTCGGAGCTGGCCAAGCTGCCAGGCGGCGACAAGAAGGCACGCTAGCCGATGTTCGTTCAGTTCTTCTCAGAGCTCAAACAGGCAGGCCTGCCCGTCTCACTGACCGAATACCTCACCCTGATGCGTGCGCTGGAGCAGGATCTCGCCGGCCGCAATGTCGAGGAGTTCTATTACCTCGCCCGCGCCAGCCTCGTGAAAGACGAACGCAACATCGACCGTTTCGATCAGGTCTTCGGCCATGTCTTCAAGGGGCTCGAAGCCCTCTCGGAAGCGGTTGAGGCCGAAATCCCCGAGGAATGGCTCCGCAAGGTTGCCGAGCTAAACCTGACCGAAGAGGACAAGGCCAAGATCGAGGCCATGGGCGGTTGGGACAAACTGATGGAGACCCTGCGCCAGCGGCTCGAAGAACAGAAGGGCCGGCACCAGGGCGGCAACAAATGGATCGGCACAGGCGGCACGTCCCCGTTCGGAGCCTATGGCTACAACCGCGAAGGCATCCGCATCGGCCAGGATGGCAATCGCAACTTCCGCGCTGTGAAGGTGTGGGACAAGCGCGAATTCAAGGATCTCGACGACAGCCGCGAACTGGGCACGCGAAACCTCAAGATGGCACTGCGGAAGCTGCGGCGGTTTGCGCGCAGCGGCGCAGCCGATGAGCTCGACCTCGACCGGACCGTGCAAGGCACCGCGCGCCAGGGCTGGCTCGATCTCGCCTTCCGGCCCGAGCGCCGCAACGCGGTCAAGGTGCTGCTGTTTTTCGATGTCGGCGGGTCGATGGACTGGCACATCGCTCAGACCGAAGAGCTGTTCTCGGCCGCCCGCGCCGAGTTCAAGACCATGGAGTACTTCTACTTTCACAACTGCCTCTATGAGGGGGTGTGGAAGAATAATGCCCGCCGCTGGCAGGAGCGCACGCCTACATGGGATGTGCTGCACACCTACCCGGCGGACTACAAGGTCATCTTCGTGGGTGACGCCTCCATGAGCCCCTACGAGGTCGTCGTGCCCGGCGGTTCAGTCGAGCATATGAATGAGGAGGCCGGTGCGGCCTGGCTGCAGCGCGTGACCGACATTTATCAGAGCGCTGTGTGGCTCAATCCGGTGCCGGAAGACCGCTGGCGTTACACCCAGTCCATCGGCATGATCCGGCGGATCATGAGCGACCGGATGTTCCCGCTGACGCTGGGTGGGCTCGATCGGGCCATTACCGAATTGAAGCGCTAATCGGAATTTCCGACCGCCCGGTGCCGCCCATACCCGCTTGAATCGGAATCAGAGGATGATCGGCCTAAACCCGATTCAAGCAATCATCGCCGGTGTGTAGGACTCTGAAAAACAAGCAATAAAAAGGTTGAAGCGGCAGCCCGACAGACTGCCGCTTCAATTGCTCCTGACTCAGGATGTCAGGTTTATTCCGCTGGCGCGATAACGTAGCCCTGCGTGCTGCGGGACTCGGCGCGGGCCAGCAGGAGCGTGCCCAGAGCCATGCCACCGACGATGGCCGCCAACACGATTGGAGCGCCGACAGAGAGCGTCGAGAAGCCAGTGATGCCTTGCCCGATGGTGCAGCCAAGAGCGGTAACACCGCCAAATCCCATGAGCGCCGCACCGGACAGATAGCGCACCATCTGCTGTGGCGACTCAAAACCCTCAAGGCTGAGCCGACGGGCCAGCAGGGCCGACACGAAGGCTCCCGCGATGGTGCCGAGCACCAGTGCAATCTGGAAGTCGATGGCGCTGCCGGTAAAGGTCATGGCGTACTGTACGGTCTCGGCCACCGGCCCGGTGTAGGTCAGGCTTTCGAGTGGCTGCGGGTCGAAGTCGTCGGCGCCAAGTATTCCGGTGATGGCCCAACCACCGACCACGGTCAGCCCAACCAACACACTCCAGAACGCCTGGGTGACGGTGACCCGATGGCGCAGAGCGATCCCAAGCCCGCCTAGGACTATCGCCGCGATCACCAGTCCGATCGCAACCGAAGAACCGATACCAACAGCTTCAAGCAGTCCCGGCAATGTGCCAGCGGACAGGTCTACCGACAGCCCATCCTGAAGCCAGATACGCGGCGTGTAGAAAACACCACGCATGGTGGCATAGGCGACAATGCCGACAACCAGGAGGACAACAACGGCGCGCAGATTACCTGTCCCGCTCAACACGGTCAGGCGGCTGACGCAGCCACGTGTCAGCGCAGCACCGATGCCGAACAACAGCCCGCCAACAACCAGACCGCCCAAGGGCAGCGTCGCCGACGCATAGATCGACTGCGAGGCATCAATCCCGAAACCGGCGAACAACGCTTGACTACCCAGCACGGCCGTCACGATGGCAATTAGAAACATGCCGAGTTTTGGCGAAACGCCGTCTGCGAGCCAGTCCCGCACGCCGCTCATCAGACAGAAGCGGGAACGCTCAAGAACCAGCCCGAGGCCGGTACCCAAAAGCGCGGCAGCGGCAGCAACAACGAGCCGGATATCAAAATTGAGCAGGAATTCTTCCAAAGCAGCCATGGGGTAGCTCCCGGAAAGTTTGTCGGTCCATTTAAATGATCGCGACGAACCTATTTGTCAATATTTATCTGTGAAAATGATATAAACAACAAAAAATTTATGTGTTTATCGACATTGCGGTTTTCCGGGTGCCTCGATAAGCAGATGGCATGGCTACGGTACTAAGCGATCGTCAGCTTGCAGGCACATACGAGCCCAAGACCCGGGATCGCGGCGGCAGATATCCCGGCAATCGAGGCGCAGCCGGCCTAATGCGAGGCTGCCAAAGGACATCCCATGTCGGACAACAAGCAGGGTGTGAGCAAGCGTCCAGACATCAAGCGTGC
>JBCDCP010000117.1:0-8752 GCA_039181495.1 Pseudomonadota bacterium
GTTGCGACCCGCAATGGCCCAGTAGACGGTGCTGCCGATTACTCCGGCTCCAAGACCGCCCAACATCCCAAGTAAAGCGTCCTCGCTTGTGCCGGTGACCGCGAGGCCGGTCAAAAGACCGACAACACCGCCCGCCGAAAAGTGGATGACCAACGAACGCCAGCCCCTGAACTCGGCAATTGCCACAATGATCAGGGCTGGTATGGCGATAACGGTGCCGGCGACGATCATGACAGGAATGGCAATTACGATGGATTTGACGAGTATTTCGCCAGTCGAATCGACGCCCGATGCGACCACTCCAAGAGCGACCGAAATGACATAAGAGGCCACATATGTGGCCACGATCAAACCAATCAGGATGACCGTGCCGCGCTGAAGCCGCTGGAGAAACCGGATCATAGGTCGCGATTATCGTCGATCGCCGCTTTGGGAACGGTCGGGTCGCCTTTGGTCAGTCCGGCGCTGCGGCCTGCCACGAGCCAGTAGACAAGCCCGGCAGCAAAGCCGGCGGCGAGATAGTAGGTGAGTTCCTGAGGCGCGATCTCGGCGATGTCCGCGTTTGTTGCGCCGATGGGGTATCGGTAGGCAACATAGAGTCCCGATAGTCCGCCAATGGCGACGTGATAGAGCCAACTGCGCCATCGGAACAGTTCCGAAAGGACGATCCCGAGCGCCATCGGAACGAATGCGACGACGAATACAACCGGCCAGCCGAGCACCTGCGGCAGAAAGCGGAGAATGTCCTCCTGCAGCGGGATCGATGCGGCATCAATGCCAGCCTCTGCCTGAAGGTCGACCAGCCAATCGCGGAAGATGCGACCGAGATCATTGGCAAAAACAAAGGCTGCCGCGAAACAAGCCAGCACGTAACCCACAAAGCTGACGATCAGCCGCCAGAGCGTGCGGAGAACGATCATGGTTCCATTGCACCCCTCTGATGGCTGCCCCAGCCTTTTCCTGCGGCGTGTCCCGCGATCGCCCAATAGACGAGACCGCCGACGAACCCTGGAAGCGGCGCCAACCCGACAAGAATGAGAAGACCGCCGCTACCAAGGTCGGCCAGTCCGCCGCTTACACCGGCGCCAATCAGAGCAAGCAATGGAAGTGTTATCGCTCCGGCAAGCGCATAGGCAGCCGCGCTACGCACCGCATTGCGCTCGCAGATAGTGATGATCAGCAGGGCCGGAATCGCACCGACGATCATGAGCCCGCCAACGATTGGTCCGATCAGCCCCGGATCGACCCGCGTCAGTTCAAGGGCCCAGGCCGCCACCTCGCGTCCACCGCCAAGCGATCGCAAGACATGCCCAAGCACTTGCAATTCGAGCCAGACGGTGCCGCCGGCCGTGATCGCCCCCAGCACATAGGCGAACGCGATGACCGCAAGACGTCTCGCAGCATTTGAAGGCGAGAACCCGGGTTGGGTCATGCGGTCTGACCTCTTCAAGACCGAAGCACGAAAGAAACGGCGGTTGGCCGGTTAGTGCGCCGGCAGCCCCTGTTCGACCCGTTTCTTCCAGGCGGGCATGCGTTCGGACGCTGATTTCAACTGACCGCATGCGGCCATGATGTCGGTGCCGCGCGGGGTCCGCACAGGGCTTGCATAACCGGCACGATTGACGATGTCGGCAAAGGCCTCGATGTCTTCCCAGTCCGAACGTTCATAAGAGCTTCCGGGCCATGGGTTGAACGGGATCAGATTGATCTTCGCCGGGATGCCTTTCAACAGCCGAACCAGTTCGCGCGCCTCGGCCGGGCTGTCATTGACGCCTTTCAGCATGACGTACTCGAAAGTGATCCGACGGGCATTGGACAAACCGGGATAGTTTCGGCAGGCGTCCATGAGTTGGGCGATCGGGTATTTCTTGTTCAGTGGCACAAGATGATTGCGGAGGTCGTCCCGCACAGCATGCAGTGAAATGGCCAGCATCACGCCAATCTCGCGGCCGGTACGTTCGATCTGTGGCACCACGCCGGATGTTGACAGGGTGATCCGCCGTTTGGACAGCGACAGACCGTCGCCATCGGAGCCGATCAACAACGCGTCTCGAACGTTTTCGAAATTGTAGAGGGGCTCACCCATGCCCATCATGACGATGTTCGAAATCGCCCGCTCGGCATCGGGAACCAACCCGTCGGCGGGCCGCTCCGCGCCCGGCCAGTCGCCCAGTCGGTCGCGGGCCACAAGGATCTGGGCAAGAATTTCACCCGCGGTGAGATTGCGCACCAGCTTCTGGGTGCCGGTATGGCAGAAGGTGCAGGTCAGGGTGCAGCCGACCTGGCTGGACACACACAATGTGCCGCGATCGGCCTCGGGGATATACACGGTCTCAACATCGGCGGGCCGGTCGCCTTTCTCGAGCGCAGGCAGACGAATGAGCCACTTGCGCGTACCGTCCCTGGAAATTTGCTCACTGACGATCTGCGGCCGGGCGATCGAACAGTTAGCCGCCAGTTCGCCGCGCAGATCCTTGGCGATGTCCGTCATCTCGCCGAAATCCGACGCACCACGGGCGTAAATCCATCGCCATAGTTGGCGGACCCGCATCCGCCGTTGCCGTTCTGGCACGCCGAGGTCCGCCACGGCCTGCAACAATTCGTCCGCATCAAGACCCAGCAATGAACGCTGCCCGGGCACATCGCCAGGATTGGCGAGCGCGGCAGCGTTGCGCGTCGGGTCGAGATCGAGCGTTACCGGCATCAGTTCTGCCCTACTGCTCGCACGCCCGCGTTGCGGCGGTGATCGCAGCTGTGACCCCGAAAAGGGAATACTGGTCAGTCGTTTCATTGCCACGGCTTGATGTGCCGCGCACCACCATCACCGAACCGGCCTTCATCGCCGCGACCAGCTGCGCCTCGGTTGCTGCGTTCTCAACGAAAGCCTTGTTCTGCTGCGTGAACAGCGTGAACGTGTTTTCGCCGATTGTGATCGTTGCCTGACTGCCGTCACGAAACGTGTAACCGGGTGTAATCGCGACTTCTTCACGCACACCCTCAGTTGGCCTGATGATGACGTAGAACAGCGCTTCACCGCGATTCAGTCCGCCGGGCTGCATATCCTTCGGCGTAGACAGCGCAAAGCACACCTTGGCGCCCTGCTGCTGGGCGACATAGGCGCCCCAATCGCGCTCGATCACCAGCTTCTGGCCAACGTTCTGTTGTGCGATGGCTGGCGGGCCTGACAATGCGAGGGCTGGAGCCATGACTGTGAGAGCGCCGGCCAGGCGAAGAAAGATGCTCAACTTCATCGGGTCACCATCTCCTCGGGAGTCACCATAAGTGAATCGAAATCGTCTGCGTGTCGGCCATAGCGCTAGTTGGTCGACATTGCAGCCTTTTCATTTGCAATAGCCACGATATGGGCGTGTTTTTTCCCAGATATATCCCGGAACTAAGGTGAGTTCTGCGTGATTGCCCAAAGGCGCGGCAAAATTTTGACGAGCTTCTGTTTGACAATCGTGTAGAATTGATAACCATTTGGAAAAGGTGACGGCGGTTTCCAGTAGTGACAAGCGGGCCGCGCTGGAGCCGGTGGCCGGGTCGAGATAATGAGGGACGGCGAATACGCCATATGAACTCGACCCTAGCGAGCCGGTTTCGATTTGTCACATGGAGACCGTTGCGGTGAGGTGGCGCCTGAGGTTGAAAGGGTCGGGTGCCGGCAATACGCGAGAGGCTAGCGCGGTGAACCAGAAGGACCATTTTGCGAACTTGGTCGACGCTGTGGCCGAGCGGGGAGACCGTACGGCCTATGCGGAGCTTTTTGACTATTTCGCCCCGCGGGTGAATGCCTATCTCCTGCGGCTCGGCGCCGAGCCGGCGTTGGCCGAAGAAATCACGCAAGATGCAATGGTGACGCTGTGGCGCAAAGCAGCCTTGTTCGATCGGACAAAGTCAGCGGTTGGAACGTGGTTGTTTCGGATTGCGAGGAACCGGCGCATCGACTTGATCCGGCGGGACAAGAGCGCGCAGCTCGACCCCGACGAACCAATGCTTATCCCCGAGGCACCTCAGCCAGCTGATGAAATGATGGATATGGGGCAGCGGGAAGACATGGTGCGCCGCGCGCTTCGTGTTCTTCCGGCCGAGCAACTCGAGCTGGTCACGATGTCCTTCTTCAGCGGGCTATCGCATAGCCAGATCGCAGAACGCACCGGTCTGCCGCTCGGCACAGTGAAGTCACGAATCCGGCTAGCATTCGCGCGGCTGCGGCGAGCGCTTGAAGATGCCGGTCTGGCCGGCGGTACAGCCTAACACTTCCGTTGTAACGGATCTTTCGCTGTTCAATCACCGTCCTGCAATTGACGTTGTGCCCGATAGATCGGGCCGCCATGGACGTGCTCGCGTTTGCCGGCAATCGGCGCACCCTCGTGGATTGGTCGGTCGGCAAATGTCCCCAGTGCGCGCGCCCGATCATACAGAATGATCGCGCCGGCCGTTGCCACATTGATGCAGAACCGCGTCGGTATCCGCACGACATGGTCGCAGCGCTGCAGCATCATCGGTGACAGACAACCACGCTCGGGGCCAAGCACGTAAGCCGCCCTGCGCGGATGACCGAAGCTTGGCAGGTCTATTGCGTCGTCGGTCAGTTCGACGCCAACCAGACTGCATCCAGCCGGCAAATCCATTTCGTCGGTTCTGGTCCAGTGATAGACGGGCAGGTTATCCGGGCTGCGGGAGGTGTCCGATTTTGGCCTTAGCGCGGTTCGAGCCGCATCCACGGTGAAGAAGAAACTTGCTCCAAAGGCGTGGGACGAGCGCATCAGATTGCCGAGATTCATCGGCTTGGAGATGCCTTCGACACCCAGTCCGAAATAGCCTCGCATGCGTTCCAAACTGGCTCTCCTTTACCTTGCACTGCAATGCGCGCTACCCGATCGTGCGGGATCGGTCAAATTGCCGGATCAAAGGCAGGTGAGGCACATGGCATGAAGGCAGTGCTGTGCAAAGCGTTTGGCGGTATCGATGATCTTAGCGTCGAGGATACCGATCCTCCCGTTGCCGATACTGGCGAAGCGATTGTCGACGTTGATGCGGTGGCGCTCAACTTCGCCGACACGCTGATGCTCAAGAACCGGTATCAGTTCACGCCGGAACTGCCGTTCTCGCCCGGTGCCGAGTTTGCCGGAACCGTTTTGGAGGTCGGACAAGACGTCGACCGTATCTCACCCGGTGACCGTGTTGCGGCCTATTGCGGTTGGGGTGCGGCGCGTGAGCTCGTGTCTATCGATGCGCGCAAGCTGATCAGGCTGCCCGATGATCTGGCGATGGATGCTGCCGCGGGATTGCTGGTGACGTACGGCACCGCTTTGCACGGGCTCAAAAACCGGGCTCAGCTACAATCCGGTGAGACCGTTGCGGTTCTTGGTGCCGCCGGCGGAGCCGGCGTTGCAGCAGTAGAGATCGCCAAGCTGATGGGTGCGCGGGTTGTGGCTTGCGCGTCATCAGATGAGAAGCTCGATTTCGCCCGTGCACATGGCGCTGATCAGGGTATCAACTACCGTGATGCCGATCTCAAATCAGCTTTGAAATCGGTCACCGACGGCGCTGGTGTTGATGTTGTCTACGACACGGTTGGCGGCGAGCTGGCTGAGCTGGCCCTGAGGGCGACGGCCTGGAAGGGGCGCTACATGGTTGTGGGATTCGCTGCAGGTGACATTCCTGCCTTCCCGCTCAACCTGCTGTTGCTCAAGGGACTCGATGTGCGCGGTGTTTTCTGGGGGCGTTTCAACGATCTCGAACCGCAGGTCAGCGCGGCCAATAACGCGCAGATCATACAATGGGCTGCCGAAGGTCGGATCTCAGCGGAGATTCATGGGCATTACCCATTAGAACAGGCAGCCGAGGCTCTTGGGGTGATCGCGCGCCGCGAAGCAAAGGGCAAAGTCATACTGCTGCCCTAGGGGCGCGCCTGTCAGCGCCTAGGCGGCGTCCGGCTTGTTGGGTTTGACCGGATCGTTATCCGCAGGCGCAGTCGGTGCCGCATCGTCAGACCGCACTTCGATGGCTTCAAGATCAAGGATGTCGTCTGCGTCGCCTTTGGCGATATCCTCAAGGTCGGCGTCGTCGCCGTCCTCGAGTGCGGCACGCGCCGCGGCGCGATGATCGTCTGTTACGTGGGCTGCGACCATCGAAAGTGCCGCCAACAGAACGGTCGCATCATCGCCGAAACCGATAGTGAGAATGAAGTCGGGAATGGTGTCGAGCGGAAGCACGAAATAGGCCAGTGCACCGATGAGTGTCGCACGCACTTTTGCCGGCGTATTGCGGTCGAATGCGCAGAAATAGGCCGCGAGCAGATCTTCCGAGAACGGAATGACGCGCGCTGTCTTGCGCAGCTTGTCGATAAAGCCGGTTTGCACGCGCGATAGGTTTTCGCGCGCCCGATCGGGGTTTGACACGGCATCGCGCAGGAGGCGTGAGATCCAATCCGGTATCGCCATTATGGCATCCTCAGCTCGATGCAGCCTGGGCGGCAATATGATCGATCGAATGGGCCAGATTGATGTCCAGTGTTGTCAGACCGCCCGCGTCATGGGTCGAAAGCGTGATTTCCACCGAGTTGTAGACATTCGACCATTCGGGATGGTGGTCCATTTTCTCGGCGACCATGGCGACGCGGCCCATGAAGCCGAAGGCCGCATTGAAATCGGGAAAGCCGAAGCGCTTTGAAATTGCGTCGCGGCCGTCAACAAGTGCCCAGCCGTTCAGCGCTGCCAGCGCCGACTCGCGCTCGTCATCGGTCAGTCTCTGGGTCATCGGGTGCTCCCTGCTCTATGCATGGTCCTCAATTCGCGAAACCGCTCATCCCTGAACGCACTACCACACCAGGTCGTATGCTTCCTCCACAATATAGGGACCACCGCCCTGGCTTGCCCGCGAAGAATACAGAACGAACCGATCAACCGGGAAAGGAGCGGTGCGGAAGAGGCCACGATTGGACATGTAACCGGCGACTGCGCTGCCCGGCACCCCACGCAGCCGCGCTACCGTGACATGCGGCGTGAACTTCCGGTGTTCGGGCGGCAGGCCGATGCGCTGCAGCAACCTTTCGTGCTCTGATTGCAGTGCAGACAGCTCAGATCCATCGGAAACGCCGGCCCACAGCGAATGAGGTTTCTTGCCGCCAAAGACATCGATGCCTGTCAGCGTCAGGCTGAATGGCTTGCGGCGCACTCTTTGCAAGATTTCAGCTACTTCGTCGGCGACGTCTTCATCAACATCACCAATGAAGCGCAGGGTGATGTGATAATTCTCGGGGTCTATCCAGCGTGCGCCCTGGATGCCGCCACGCAATGCGGTCAGCGACAGGGCGATCTCGTGCGGGATTTCGATGGCGGTGAACAGGCGTGGCACGGCGGCGGGATCTCACAGGTGGTTCGGTCGGGCCATTTTCGGGCACCATGTGCCCCGATGCGGCGGATTTCACTCAGGCGGCCGAGCGGTCTGGAAAGGCTTGCGCAATCGCTTCGGGACTGGCCGGGATCACGCCGCGTTCGGTGATCAAGCCGGTGACGAGATGGGCCGGCGTTACATCGAAGGCATGGTTGGCCACTGCCGAGCCGTCAGGCACGATCGTCACGGTTTCGATGCGCCCATCGCCGGTGCGGCCCGTTATGCGGGAGACCTCTTCGGCTGCGCGCTGCTCAATTGGGATGTCCTTCAGCCCATCGGAAATCCGGAAGTCGATCGTCGGTGATGGCAGAGTAACGTAAAACGGCACGCTGTTGTCACGTGCGGCAAGCGCCTTGAGATAGGTGCCGATCTTGTTGCAGACGTCGCCGGCCGCTGTTGTGCGATCGCTGCCAACAATGACGATGTCAACCTCGCCATGCTGCATGAGATGGCCGCCTGCATTGTCGGGAATGACCGTGTGCGGCACGCCATGCCGGCCAAGTTCCCAGGCTGTCAGAGAGGCGCCCTGGTTGCGTGGTCTCGTCTCATCGACCCAGACATGGACCTCCATGCCCGCATCATGCGCCATATAGACTGGTGCCGTTGCGGTGCCCCAATCCACGGTGGCAAGCCAGCCTGCGTTGCAGTGCGTCAGGATATTGAGGCGAACACCGGCAGGTTTCACCGCTGCAATCTCACGCAAGACGTCAAGCCCGTTCCGGCCAATGGCCTTGTTGATTTCGACATCCTCGTCGCAAATCTCAGCGGCGCGGGTATAGGCACGCGTGGCGCGGTCCTGCTCGGGCAGCGGGCGTAGCGCTGTCGCCATCTGGTCGAGCGCCCAGCGCAGATTGATTGCCGTCGGACGGGTTGCATGCAGCAGGTCATAGGTGGCCGAGAGATGCTTATCTGACGGGTCGTCACGCATCGCCAATGCAATCCCATAGGCCGCGGTTGCGCCGATCAGTGGTGCACCACGGACCAGCATGTCCTTGATTGCTCGCGCAGCATCCTCAGGAGCCTTGAGCTGCACGGTCTCGAAGCGGTGCGGGAACAGTGTCTGATCTATGATCGTCACCGACCAGCCATCGTCGGAGAGCCAGATTGTACGGTAGGGTTTGCCGTCGATCTTCATTGCTCTGCTCCAGCGTTCCGGGATAGGCGGAAAGCGCAACACACGGATGTGTCTGCCGCCCAAGAGGGAGATTACCCGATGGCCCGCGCCACTGATGACATGGCACTGCGGACGGAAATCATCAAGCAATGCCGCTGGATGAATGTTACTACTTACTACTTACTACTCACAACTCCCTAATCCCCTTTTCCAACCCCCGACAAACCCCAGTCAAAA
>JBCDCP010000118.1:0-8621 GCA_039181495.1 Pseudomonadota bacterium
GCCGGCAAAAATCATCCAGCGGGCCGCATTGCTAAGATCCATGGATGTGAAATCTGTCGAGCCGTTGATGGCCAGTTCCCCGGCGATACCAGCCATCAGCAGGACCCCGCCGAGGAAGTGGATCGCGGCATATCGGAGTCCGGCTTTGCGCGCCGATGCCCCGCCACACCAGACGATGACCGTCGATGTCACCGCCATGATCTCCCAGAAGACAAAGACGGTCACCAAATCACCGGCAAAAACAACGCCGAGCGCCGAACCGGCATAGATGAACGCGCAGGCGAGCTCGAGCGTACGCTGCTGGGTTATGGCGTAGAGACCACCGCCAAAGGCCGCGATGCAAAACACCGTGCCAAACATGCGCGCCAGATCATCTGACTGCACAAGTTCAAGCGAAAGCCCAAGGAAGGGGACGACGAGCGAAACACCATCCGGCACCGACCAGACAACAGCCAGCGCAGCAAGCGGAGCAGCCAGAATGATCAGATTGCCCAAAGCGCGCGGGATCAGCGGCAGCAGAAGGCCTGCAAGGATCAGGATCAGCCCGGGAGGGAGGATCAGATCAGCCATAATAGCTGTCCTCGCGCTTCAGAATGGCGCCCACGATCCGTGCGACAACGACAATAGCAGCGCCCACTGCAATGCCGAACCACGCTCCGAACAGGGGTAGTTTGTCGAGGCCGAAATGCCCCTTGTAGGGATAGACCCAGCCCAGAACCAGGAGCGCGCCCAGCGCTGCGAGAAAGAGAAGCCACAGTGCTCGCATATTGCCGGTCATCGCACCGCCTCCTCGACCATCATCTCAGCCAGCCCAAGCGGGATATCGGGATAGATGAACAGCGCAATCGTGCCGATTGCGGTCAGTGTCAGCGGAAGCACGACCTGCCAGGGCGCCTCGCCATGGGGTTTGACACCATCCGGGCCGTCTTCGGGCGGCAACGGGAGAAAGAACGCGCGATACACGATCGGCATGAAATAGAGGGTGTTCAGGATCGTCGACAAGACGATCACCCCGACCGCCACCCATTGCCCGGTGGTCATCGCGCCCTGCAGCATGAACCATTTGGACAGGAAACCGGCGGTCGGCGGCAAGCCGATCATTGATAGTGCACCGACCGCAAAGGCACCCATGGTCCAGGGCATGCGGCGGCCGATGCCGTTCATCTTGGAGATCTCGCCAATATGGGCGGCCGTGTAGACTGAGCCGGCCGCAAAGAAGAGCGTGATCTTTGAGACGGCGTGGGCGGCGATGTGCATTGCAGCGCCAATGATCGAGATGGGCGTCAGTATCGCCGCTGCCAGGATGACATAGGAGAGCTGGCTCACGGTCGAGAAGGCCAGCCGCCGCTTCAGGTTGTCCTGCCGCAGTGCGATGATCGAGGCCATCAGCACCGTGAAGCCTGCAGCATAAAGCAGCCACCAGCCCGTCCCGGCCACGTTCAGCGTGTCGACGCCAAAGACGTAGACGATCACTTTGGTGACTGTGAACACGCCTGCCTTGACGACGGCAACCGCATGCAGCAACGCCGAGACCGGCGTTGGCGCAACCATGGCTGTCGGCAACCAGACATGGAACGGCATCAGTGCCGCCTTGCCGATGCCAAACATGAACAAGGCCAGCAGGATGCCGATCATGGCCGGGCTCGCCTTGCCCTCCAGGATGCCGCCCGGCACGAAATCGAGCGTCCCGGCAATTGAGTAGGTCCACAGGATGGCCGGCAGCAGCAGTCCGATCGATGTCAGGAGCAGCACCAAGAGATAGACACGCGCGCCGACCTTCGCCTTCTCGTCGCCCTTATGGGCAACGAGTGGATAGGTTGAGATGGTCAACAGCTCGTAGAACAGGAACAGCGTGAACAGATTGCCGGCAAAGGCGATGCCGAGCGTAGCAAAGATCGCAATCGCAAAGCAGGTGTAGAACGGCGTCTGGCGCGGCTCGTTGTTGCCGCGCATGTAGCCGATCGAATAGCAGGAGTTGGCGATCCACAGGGTCGATGCAATGAGCGCAAACAGCATGCCCAAAGGTTCGACTTCGAACCGGATCTCAAGACCCGGCAACACCTCAAGTGGTGGCAAGGCCGGCGTCAGTCCAAGAAACACCTTGTGAGCCAGAATGACGACAACGGTGAACAGGCAGCCTGCGGACACAAGTGTGACGCCTTCGCGCAGATTGGGTCGACCGCCGGCCAACGGTATCAGCACCGTGGCAATGGCCGGGATCAGCAGTGCGACGGCGAGAACCTCAGACGGGCTGAACCAGTAACCGCTCATTGACGCCACCCCGCGAAGAGCGACTGCGCTGCGGTCTCAGCCAGACCGGATGTCAGCGAGGCATCAATGCCAAAGACGACACATCCCAATGTCAGCAAGAGGATCGGCACGAGCATGACCATGGGTGGATCGCCGCCGATCTGCCGCATCTCAACGCTGGGTGTCTTGAACCATGCGGCCTCGACGACGCGACCGACATAGAGCACCGCAATCAATGAACTCAGCACGATCAGGAAGGCAAGCCACCACCAGCCTTTCTCGAATGTCGCCAGAACAAGATAGTATTTGGAGATGAAGCCCACCGTCCCGGGAACGCCGATAAGGCTGAGCCCGGCGATGACGAAACATCCCATGCTGATCGGCATGACTCGTCCGATGCCACCCATGTCTGAGATCTTTACAGAGCCCAAGCGGTAGGCGACCGCACCAAGCACGAGAAAGGCGGCGCCCTTCATGAAGGCGTGGTTGGCGAGATGGATCAGGCTGCCCGACAGCCCAAGTACGCTCGCCATGGCGATGCCGAGTGTCATGTAGCCGACCTGAGCCACCGATGAATACGCCATCAGGCGCTTGGCGTTGTTTTCGAACACGGCCACGATGGAGCCGGCAAACATCGCGGTAATCGACAGGATCAACATCAGTTCGAGAACGGGTAGTTGCTCGAAAATGATGCTGGTGCCGTAGATCGAAAAGAACACCCGCATCAGCAGGTAGATCGCGACCTTGGTGGCGGTGGCTGCAAGCAGTGCGGTGGCAACGGACGGCGCCTTGGCATAGGCGTTGGGCAGCCAGACATGGAGCGGGAACAGCGCAATCTTCAAGCCAAGCCCGACCGTGATGAAGGCAAGAGCGGCGAGTATGGCGTTCTCATAACCTGCTTCGGGCAGGCGCTGTGCCATGTCGTTGAAGTTCAGCGTGCCGGTGACGATGTACAGCAGCCCGACGCCGATGACGTAGAAGGTCGCGCCGATGGTGCCGACAATCAGATACTGGTAGGCGGCGAGCAGAGATCGCCGGCTCTGGCCCAGCGCGATCATCGTGTAGGTCGACAACGAAGAAATCTCGAGGAAGACAAAGGCGTTGAACGCATCGCCCGTGGCGGCGATACCGATCAAGCCGGAGACGCACAGCAAGTACATGGTATAGAACCAGGCATGCTGGTCGGACGCCATCTCGGCGGTCACGCTGGCCCGGGCATAGGGCATGATGACGGCTGCGACCGCGCTGACGATGAGAATGACCAACGCGTTGGCGGCATCGATCCGGTATTCGATCCCGATCGGAGGCTCCCACCCGCCCATGGCATAGGAAATGGTGCCGTTGGTGAGAACCTCGACCGTCATCAGCCACGCCATCACCGGCAGCGAGAAGATCGACAGCGTTGTGATCCACCACGCCACATGGCCGCGTTGGAACATCGTTGTGAATACCGAGGCGAGCAGCGGCACCGCCACGATCAGGGCCGGGAGTTGCTCGAAGATCATGCGTCGTCGTCCTCGAGCGGGAAGATCTCTTCCTCTTCGATGGTGCCGTACACCTCATTGATGCGGACGACCAAGGCCAGTCCCAGCGCCAGCGTGGCAACGCCAACGACAATGGCCGTAAGGATCAGCACATGCGGTAAGGGGTTCGAATAGGCGGTGATGCCGTCTGCCAGGATCGGAGCCGTGCCGCCGATCACCTTGCCCGCCGAGATGTAGAGCAGGAAAACGGACGTCTGGAACAGGGACAGCCCGACGAGCTTCTTGATCATGTTGCCGCGCGCGACAACGATGTAGAGGCCTGACACCATCAGAAAGATGGTGATCCAGTCGTTGTAACGCTGGATGATGCCTTCCAGAAGGTCCATGGCCTCAGTCCTGCCCCCGGCCCGCAAAGCCGTAGAAGATCGCGACCATGGTGCTGGCGACCGTCACCAGAACGCCGATCTCGACCACGATGATTCCAAGGATCTGGGCATACTGCTCCGATAGCCCGGTCACCGGGCCAAGTGCGGAGTAGTCGAGGAAGTTCATTGCGTAGAAGAAGCTGATGACCCCGGTGCCAGCGAAGATGAGCACGCCGAGCGGCACGAGGAATTCAACAAGCTTTGGCGGCATTATCGACTGCGCGGCGGGCAGCCCGAACATGATGCCGTAGAGGATGATGCCGGCACCGGCGATCACGCCGGCCTGGAACCCGCCGCCGGGGCCGTATTCGCCGTGGAGCTGCACATAAGCCGCAAACATGAGCATGAAGGGCAGCAGCAGCTTGGAGACGACGCGGAGGACGACATCAAGACGCATCTTTTGCCTCCTTCTGTGCCCGCTCCTCGTCTGTCAGCTGATTGTCCGGGATCAGTCCTCTCGCAACCATGTTGCGGCGCATCGCCTTGGCCCGCCCGCTGCCACGCCGGAGCAGCAGCAGCACCGCAACACCGGCGGTGAACACCACGACCACCTCGCCAAAGGTGTCGAAACCGCGGTAGCTGGCCAGAACACTTGTGACGACATTGGGCACCTTCATGTCGGGCATGGAGCGTTCGAGATACAACGCACCGACATGGGCATTGGCCGGAGACAGGGCGGAGCCGAACTCCGGCAGCGTCCAGGTTCCGTAAATCAATACTCCGCCGGTCACGATGGCGACAAACAGCGGCAACAGCGGCGTGTGGATCGACTTCGATTCACGCACCTTCACCAGCCCGAGCACCGAGAGGAACAGCACCGTCGATATCCCCGCGCCCACCGACGCTTCGGTCATGCCGACATCGACCGCGTCCAGCACCATGAAGACGCTGGCCATGAGGAAGGAGTAGATGCCGGCGAGGATGACCACGCCGAACAGGTTCTGCATGCGGATGATCGCAATACTGATCACCGCCATCATGGTCAGCAGGACCGAGTTGACCGCAAATTCCATCTCCGGCCGCCTCAGTCTCTCGCCACGTCGAGCAGTTCGGGTTTGACGGCCATGTCGTCACCGACCGCGCGTGTGCATTCTTCAGGGTTGGTGACCTTCGGCGGGATTCCCGCCGCCAGTGCCGCAGCCGTCAGCGCATGACCGGCAACGGGCGCCGTGAAGAAGATCAGCGCGCCGATCGTGATCAGCTTGGCCGAAACAAGCCAGTGCGGCGACTGCAGCAGCATGCCCAGGATCAACAGCCCCATACCGAGCGTCTCGCCAACCGAGGCAGAGTGAACGCGGGTGTAGACGTCAGGCATGCGGAGGATGCCATAGGAGCTGACGATCAGAAAAAAGCCGCCGGCGAGAAGTGATGCCCAGCTCATGATGTCGATAATCATGCTCATTGGCCGGGCTCCTGTGATGGCACTTCGCCCGTCCCACCCTGCAACGTGCCCCCCTGCCCGCCTGGCGTCGACAGATCGCCGTGGCGGAAGAACTTGAGCACCGCCAGCGTCCCGATCAGATTGAGGAAGGCGTAGACGATGCCGATGTCGAGAAACTCAGGCCGCCCGGTCATGAAACCAAAGACTGCCAGCACCAGGATCGCATGTGTGCCGATGGCATTGGCTGCAACGAGGCGGTCGAAGACAGTCGGACCGAGGCTTGCGCGGGCGACCAGCAAGGCCAGTGAAATCAGGACGGCGATCATTGCGGCAACGAACATCACTCGCTGCCCTCGAACCAGCGTACGCGACGGTCCATTTCGCCGCCTTCGAGATCATCGAGGTTCTGCTTCACCAGACCGTGGACGACCACATCGTGATCTTTCCAGTCGACCAGAACCGATATGGTTCCGGGCGTCAGCGTGATGGAGTTGGCGAAGGTCGTCAGGCCTTCGGGCGTCTTCTGGCTCGCACGGACGCGCTTCAAAGCGGGCGCGATACCCTTCTCGAGCAGCATGATGCGGCGGGTCACGTCCAGTGCTGAGGTGATGATCTGAAGCATCAGCCAGGGCAAATAACCAATGGCGCGCAGGCCCATATGGACCGGGAAACCCTCGCGGTCTGCAAGTTCGATCCACACTGCCCAGATCGTCAGGCCCAACGCGATCAGAGCGCCGAGCATCACCAGCCACCACTTGTAATGGCCAGACATGGCAAGCCAGAATCCGAACAGCGCTGCAAAAAGCAGCACCGCCCTGAAGAGGTTCCCTGCTGAAAACTGACCGCCGCGCACGTGTGAAAGTTCGCTTTGCAAACTGCGGGCAAGTCGGCTGACCGCCAGACCCGCATTCTCTGGTTTGTTATCCCTCGCCCCCCAGCGCCCGGCCCCCGTTACTTGGAAGAGCCAGCCCCTCAGGAAAAGACCTGATGCGGCATCATCGTCCTGATTTTTTCCACTGATGCACAGGAGCAACAGATTCCGCGACCATAGGGCACAAGTGTTTCACACCGGAGGAAAAAGAACACAAGCGCAGCCACCCACTAATGGTCGTTGTGCACAGCACCCAAACCAGTCGCTGATTGGCGGTGTCACTTTGCAAGCGGGAAAAACCCACTATTTCTTGTACAGAACAGTTTCCCGAGCGGAGCAAGACCATGCCAAAAATCAACAAAACCGAAGCCGAATGGCGCTCGCAGCTGACGCCCGAGCAGTACCGCATCACCCGCCAGCACGGCACCGAGCGGCCGTTCACCGGCCCCTACCATGCCGACAAGTCGGCCGGTGCCTATAACTGCATCTGTTGCGGGGCCGCGTTGTTCGACGCGGACGCGAAGTTCGATTCGGGTACCGGATGGCCGAGTTTCTTTGAACCGGCCGCCAATGGCGCGATTGCCGAGCATCAGGATAAGTCGTGGTTCATGACGCGCACCGAAGTGCGTTGCGCAGACTGCGATTCCCATCTGGGGCATGTGTTCCCCGATGGGCCGCAGCCCACGGGCTTGCGCTACTGCATCAATGGCTATGCGCTGCAGAAGATGGACGATGCGGGAATCGCTGTGCCGCAGAAGAATGAGGCCGAGAAAGCCGGCTGATCCCGTCCTCTGATCATCGCACCGTAAACTGCAAAGGCCGGTCACGAGACCGGCCTTTCTTCATGTCAGACTTGCTCTATGACCTAGTTCGCATTGAACTTGAAATTGATGTTGGCACCGATCGTCAGCACAAGAAGATCGTCGTTGCCCAAGATGGGCGCAGCAGCCGGACCATCGATGTCGCCGACTGCTGAGAAGTAGTCGAGACGCCCCATTACAGCCAGACTGATGCTTTCACTCAGATGCTGCTGCAGCCCTATGGCTAGCTGACCCCGAAATCCTCCGAAGTCGTCGGACAGATTGAACGCGGGAGACGTATAATCCGCGTCACCGAAGTATCCGCCAACAGCGGCACGACCGAGAAATGTCGTGCTCGGTGCGATGTCCCACTCACCTTCCAGCGACAACATCGCGCCAAAGATGTCCGTATCCAGTTCCGCCGGTGTCACAACCGCGCCAGTCACCTCAACGCTTTCCTCATCGAACCGCCCATAAAACGGCTCAATACCCAAGAGGATGTTCGAGGTTGATGGCTGGCTGTATTTATCGGCAGCAGGTTCTTCAAAATAGTGCTGAAATCGAGTGCCGATTTCCCAGTACTCGCGCTCAGCAAAATAGCTGCCTGCGATAGGCACGGCGGCCGAGCCGACGTTACCACTCTGCTGATCATCGCCATGGTCGAAGTAGCTGACCCAGATCTCAGCACGGTCGACGTAACCCCAGACGATGCCCGTCTCAGGGTCTTCATGCCCCAAGGTCACTGTGCCGTAGAAGCCACCATCGGGCTCGACGGGTCGCAATGGCGCCCGCGTCGATTCCAAGCCGTCCGAAAAGGCATACCCGCCTTCGATCTCGAGGTAGAAGTACTCGGTGTTGATCAGGCTATCATTGGCCCAGCCGGTTGCCGCGACACCAAAAGAACCCAGAACGACCCCGCAAGCTGCTACGGCAGCCCTGCCCCCAAAGTTCATGGAAATATTGCCTTGTGCCCCCGCGCCGCACAGAGGCGACGTAAATCAGTTAACGTTGAGTAACCGTGCGAAAGGCTTGAGGACAACCGACGCCAATGCGCGTTGGCGCAATCGTTTTCAGTTTGTAGTAGTTGGGCAACAGTCCGGCGGAACCATCTGCAGAGAAAGGGTTGCAAATTGCGCCCAATCTGCACCGGAGATCAGGAAAAGTGACTATATTCAAGGCGGCAAAATCCACGCTTCTGGTGGTCGACATCCAGAAAAAGCTACTGCCTGCCATGGCTGAGCCGACGGATGTCGAATCAAATGCAATAAGGCTGGTTCAGGCCGCGGACCTGACCGGCGTGCCAGTGGTGATCTCCGAACAGTATCCAGACGGGATCGGACACACCGTCGCGCCGGTCCTGTCGGCGTCAACGAAGCCGAAAGTGTTCGATAAGCTGCATTTCGATTGCGC
>JBCDCP010000119.1:0-8535 GCA_039181495.1 Pseudomonadota bacterium
CGCGAGTTCGACGGCAACAATGTGCACCTGTCGCTGACCGCCAACCCGTCGCATCTGGAGATTGTCGACCCTGTTGTGCTGGGCAAGTCACGCGCCAAACAGGACCAGATGGTCGGCCCCGATCCTGAGACCGGATCGCGCGACCGCACCGGGGTGATACCGCTGCTGCTCCATGGCGATGCCGCTTTCGCCGGCCAGGGCGTGGTGGCCGAATGTCTCGGCCTTTCCGGCCTCAAGGGGCACCGCACCGGCGGGTCGATCCACTTCATCATCAACAATCAGATCGGTTTCACCACCAATCCGCGCTTCTCGCGCTCTTCGCCATACCCATCCGATGTGGCGAAGATGATCGAAGCGCCGATTTTTCACGTCAACGGCGATGATCCCGAAGCGGTGGTCTTTGCCGCAAAGATCGCAACGGAGTTCCGCCAGACGTTCCAGCGACCCGTTGTCATCGACATGATCTGCTACCGCCGGTACGGCCACAATGAGGGCGATGAACCGGCCTTCACGCAGCCGATCATGTACAAGAAGATCCGCAATCATCCGACGACGCTGCAGATCTATTCCGAAAAGCTGGTCAAGGAGGGTTTGGTCTCCACTGAGGAAGTCGACGCCATGAAGGGAGAATGGCGCGAGTTTCTTGATCAGGAATATGAGGTTGGTCAGGAATACCGGCCCAATAAGGCGGACTGGCTTGATGGCAAGTGGGCCGGCCTGAAAGCTGCCAAGGACGAAGAAGATCCGCGCCGCGGCAAAACCGGCGTCGAGATGGACCATCTGAAGCAGATCGGAACAAAGCTGACCGACGTTCCCGCTGACTTCAAGGTGCATCGCACGATCCAGCGGTTCCTCAAGAATCGCCGGGCGATGATTGACACCGGCGAGGGCGTTGATTGGGCAACCGGCGAAGCGCTGGCATTTGGCAGCCTTTTGACCGAGGGTAAGCTGGTGCGCATGTCGGGACAGGATGTGGAACGTGGGACCTTCTCCCAGCGCCACACGGTTCTGTATGATCAAGAAACCGAAGCACGCTACATCCCGCTCAACAATCTTGAGAAAGGGCAGGCGAATTACGACGTCATCAATTCGATGCTCTCTGAGGAGGCCGTGCTTGCCTATGAGTACGGCTATTCGCTGCAGGAGCCCAAAGGTCTGATTTGCTGGGAAGCGCAGTTCGGCGATTTCGCCAATGGTGCGCAGGTGGTGTTCGACCAGTTCCTGTCATCGGGTGAAAAGAAGTGGTTGCGAATGTCTGGCCTCGTCTGCCTGCTGCCGCACGGTTATGAAGGGCAGGGTCCGGAGCATTCCTCGGCGCGGCTTGAACGGTTCCTTCAGCTCTGTGCCGAAGACAATATGCAGGTCGCTTATTGCTCGACGCCAGCCAACTACTTCCACATCCTGCGACGGCAGCTCAATCGCGATATCCGCAAGCCGCTCATTCTGATGACGCCGAAGTCCCTACTAAGGCACAAGCGTTGCGTCTCGCGTCTGCAGGAACTGTCGAACGGCACCACTTTCCACCGGGTGCTGTGGGATGATGCTCAGCTTGAGCATGTCGAGTCGCTCAAGCTCAAGAGTGACGACAAGATCCGCCGGGTCGTGATGTGCACCGGCAAGGTCTACTACGACCTGTTCGAAGAACGCGAAAAGCGCGGCATCGACAATGTCTATCTGATGCGCATCGAGCAGCTTTATCCATTCCCGGCTAAGGCGCTGACTCAGGAACTGTCCCGGTTCAAGAATGCCGAGATGGTCTGGTGTCAGGAAGAACCGCGCAATATGGGCGCCTGGGCCTTTGTCGAACCATTCATTGACTGGGTGCTCGACAGGATCGAGGCCAAACACAGCCGCCCGCGCTATGCCGGTCGGCCTGCGTCAGCAGCAACCGCGACCGGGCTGATGTCCAAACACATTGCAGAGATGAACGCATTTATGGAGGAGGCGCTCGGCGAATAGGGTCAACCCTAGGCCACGCCCGCCCGCTGGAGGGGCAGATATGTCAACTGAAATCCGTGTGCCTACACTTGGCGAGTCGGTGACCGAAGCAACGGTCGGACAATGGTTCAAGAAGGCCGGTGAGGCCGTGGCGCAGGACGAGCCGCTGGTTGAACTCGAAACCGACAAGGTGACGGTGGAGGTACCGGCGCCAGCTGCGGGTACTCTGGCCGAAATCACTGTCACCGATGGTGAGACGGTCGAAGTCGGTGCATTGCTGGGCAACATCGCCGAAGGTGCGGGCGGTGCGGCTGCGGCGCCCAAGGCAGCCGAGAAGCCGGCCGAGAAGGCCAGCGCGCCGGAGCCCGCTCCTGCCGCTGCGGCCTCCGATGGATCGGCTGCGGGAGTTGCATCGCCGGCAGCGGCCAAGATTCTCGCTGAGAAGGGCATCGACCCGTCAAACGTCAATGGTAGCGGCAAGGATGGCCGCATCACCAAGGCAGATGCTGAGGCCGCAACGCCAGGGGCTGCACCTGCTGCCGCGGCAGCCAGCGTCAGCTTTGCGCCAGCTCAGGCGGAAGCACCCGTATCGGTCCGTGCACCGTCTGTTCCCGATGACGAGGTGCGCGAAGAGCGCGTGCGGATGACCAAGCTGCGGCAGACCATCGCGCGCAGGCTGAAGGAAGCCCAAAGCACGGCGGCGATGCTGACCACGTTCAACGAGGTCGACATGACCGCGGTGATGGATATCCGCAAGCAGTACAAGGATCTGTTTGAGAAGAAGCATGGCGTGAAGCTCGGCTTCATGGGCTTCTTCACTAAGGCCGTGACACATGCGCTGAAGGAGATCCCAGCGGTCAATGCCGAAATCGACGGCACCGACATCATCTACAAGAATTACTGCCATATCGGCGTCGCTGTGGGCACCGAGAAGGGACTTGTGGTGCCGGTCATCCGTGACGCGGACCAGATGGCGATTGCCACTGTGGAGACGACGATCGGCGAGTTTGGCAAAAAGGCGCGCGATGGCAGCCTGTCGATCGCGGAGATGCAGGGCGGCACATTTACGATCTCCAATGGTGGCGTGTATGGCTCGCTGATGTCGACCCCGATCCTCAACGCGCCGCAGTCTGGAATCCTGGGGATGCACAAGATCCAGGAGCGGCCAATGGTTGTCGGTGGCGAGGTCAAAGTGCGGCCAATGATGTATCTCGCATTGAGCTACGACCACCGTATTGTCGATGGCAAGGAGGCGGTGACCTTCCTCGTCCGCGTCAAGGATTCGCTCGAAGATCCGCAAAGGCTGGTGCTGGACCTTTGATCTCAGCCGGGCAGTGTGCCTGATGATTGCGCCCTATCTCGCATTGTCTGATGCCGCTGCCGCGGTCGACTTCTACGAGACGGTTCTGGGGGCTGAACTTTTCTATCGGGTCGATGCGGTTGATGGTTCCATCGAGCATGCCCGTATGCGGGTGTTGGGTTCGGTTTTCCTGATCTATGAGCACAACGCCACATACCAGTTTGGTGTCTTGCCACCCGACCAGACTGGAAGCGCGAGCTGCCTCATTCGGTTGAATGTCCCCAGTGTCGAGGATGTCGACGCTATTCTGGCGCGAGCGAGAGAGGCGGGCGCGGTCATCTATCTGGAGCCGCAAACGATGCCATGGGGTCAGTACTATGCCCGCTTTGGTGATCCGTTTGGCCATGTCTGGGCAATCGGCGATGCCGGCACCGACAGCGTTCCCGAGAGCGGATAGCCGATGACACCGGACCTTGTTGCACTTCTCTGCGCGGTGTTGCTCGCCGCAGTCCAACTCGCACTCTATGCTGTGCCGGGAAACCTCGACCTGGGCGTCAAGTACACCGCCGGGCCTCGTGACGAGCCACCGGACGGGCTGTCTGTCACCACCAAGCGGATCAAACGAGCTTATGAGAACCATCTCGAGACTCTACCCTGGTTCGCCATCGCCGTACTCGTTGCGCATATGACCGGTCAGGCTGACGGGGTAACAGCGGCCGCAAGCTGGACCTATCTCGCCGGGCGCGTCATGTATATTCCGCTTTATGTGTTTGGCGTGCCATTCCTGCGCTCTGCAGTTTGGGCGGTTGCCACCGGTGCCATCCTCACAATCGTGCTGCGCACGCTGCTCTGAGGCCAGCTCATGCCCATCGAATTGACGTTGCTTGGTTCGGCCTCGCTTCTGATCCTTATCCAGATCGTCGTGGCCGCAGCGCCAAAGACGTTTTCCTATGGTCCATCCTACTCGCTTGGCACGCAGGACGAGCAGAAACCGCCACCGACCGTCTTTGCCAATCGCGCCCTTCGAGCATCGCGCAATGGGCTGGAGACGTTTCCCCTGTTTGCCGCAGCCGTCTTGGGCGTAGTCTTGGCCGGCAAGACCGGTGGGATCGCAGAGGTGGGTGCATGGATGTACCTGATTGGCCGGCTGATCTATTGGCCGGCCTATGTGTTTGCCGTGCCCTACCTGCGCTCAATCATCTGGACAACGGCGATTGTCGGGATTGTCATGATCGTGCTGCGGATGCTCTTCGGCTGAGCGGAATAGACCGACCATTGGGGATTTCGGGGATGGCATGCATGTCCGGGCCCGGCTACACCAATTTCTAGCCAATCCGCGCGGCTGTTCGGTCGCCTATTTCCATCTTGCGGGAGCTTCCCATGTCAGAGACCTACGATCTCGTTGTCATCGGCACCGGCCCTGGCGGCTATGTGTGCGCCATCCGTGCTGCGCAGCTCGGCATGAAGGTTGCCGTTGTTGAGAAGCGCGAGACATTCGGCGGAACCTGTCTCAATATCGGCTGTATCCCGTCCAAAGCGATGCTGCATACCTCCGAGCTATTCGATGAAGCGGGCCATGGCTTCGCCCAGCTCGGCATCAAGGTTGCAAAGCCCAAGCTCGATCTCAAGGCAATGATGGGCCACAAGGACGAAACGGTGAAAGCGAATGTCGATGGCGTCGCCTATCTGTTCAAGAAGAACAAGATCGACACCTTTCACGGCGCCGGACGCATCAAGAGTGCTGGCGAGGTACAGGTGCTGCCCGAGAAGGGCGAGCCTTCAACGCTGAAGACGAAGAACATCGTCATCGCCACGGGGTCGGATTCAGCTGCGCTGCCCGGCCTTGAGATCGACGAAAAACGTATCGTGACTTCGACCGGTGCACTCGAGCTTGGCAAGGTGCCCGGCAAACTCCTGGTCATCGGTGCAGGTGTCATCGGGCTCGAATTGGGCTCGGTATGGAACCGCCTGGGATCCGACGTCACGGTGATTGAGTTCATGGATCGCATTCTGCCAGGCATGGACCTTGAGGTCGGTAGGCAATTCAAGCGCATCCTCGAAAAGCAGGGCATCAAGTTCCAGCTTTCCTGCAAGGTCACTGCGGTCGATACCTCTGGCAAGACGCTCAAGGCGACCGTTGAACCGGCGGCAGGCGAAGCTGCTGCAGAGACCTATGAGGCCGATGTCGTGCTGGTCTCGATCGGCCGAGTTCCGCACACCGACGGGCTTGGTCTCGAAAGTGCCGGGGTCGAGACCGATGAGCGTGGTCGCGTAAAGACCGATGGTCATTTCGGAACGAATGTGGCTGGGATTTACGCCATTGGCGATGTGATCACCGGACCGATGCTGGCGCACAAGGCAGAAGATGAGGGCATTGCTGTGGCCGAGATGCTGGCCGGCCAGTCACCGCATGTGAACTACAACACGATCCCCAATGTCGTTTACACGTGGCCGGAGGTGGCGACCGTCGGCAAGACCGAGGAAGAGCTGAAAGAGGCTGGTATCGAATACAACACCGGCAAGTTTCCTTTCACCGCGAATGGCCGGGCCCGGGCGATGGCGGCGACCGATGGCTTCGTGAAGTTTTTGGCTGATGCCAAGACCGATGAGGTGCTCGGCTGCCACATTGTCGGGGCCGGTGCTGGCGAGATGATCCACGAGGTCTGTGTGCTTATGGAGTATCGCGGTGCAGCAGAAGATCTCGCTCGGATTTGTCACGCACACCCGACCATGTCGGAAGCGGTGCGCGAGGCGGCTCTGGCAGTCGATAAACGCCCGATACATATGTGAGCCGCGCAGCGGTCCTATCGCTCCGACTCGATAGGCTGCGGTGCAAATAGAATCATGAGCGACGCACCCATCAAGCGCTTGACCGCGCCGGATATTGCGGCCCGAAAGGGCGGCGATCCGCTGGTTATGCTGACCGCGTATTCGTCGCCGATGGCAGCACTTGTTGATCCAGAGGTCGATATCCTGCTGGTTGGCGACTCGCTCGGGATGGTGCTCTACGGACTGCCGTCAACGCTCCCCGTCACTCTGGAAATGATGATTGCCCATGGCGCAGCGGTGGTGCGGGGATCGCAGCGTTCATTGGTCGTCATCGACATGCCGTTTGGTAGCTATGAGGAAAGCCCTGAGCAAGCCTTCCGGTCAGCAGCCCGCGTCATGGCCGAGACCAGTGCAGGCGCGGTCAAGCTCGAGGGCGGAGTGCGGATGGCAGAGACGATCCGTTTCCTGACCGAACGCGGCATTCCCGTCATGGGCCATGTGGGCATGACGCCCCAGGCCGTGAACGCGCTTGGCGGGTTCAAAACGCAAGGGCGTAGCCGCGACAGCTGGGCCGCCATCAAGGCCGACGCCGACGCGGTTGCCGAGGCAGGCGCGTTTTCCGCTGTCATCGAAGCCGTTGCAGCCCCATTGGCGGACGAGATTTCAGGCGCGATCAAGATCCCGACCATCGGCATTGGTGCATCGCCCAACTGCGATGGCCAGGTTCTGGTGTTCGAGGATATGGCCGGGCTCACGCCCCATGTGCCGAGATTCGTCCGCCGCTATGGGGATGTGGGACGAAGGTTGTCTGATGCAGTGGCGGCATATGCTGACGATGTCCGTTCGCGCCGTTTTCCGTCTGCCGATGAAACCTATGATGTGAAGGAGTGAGCCGGCGATACCGCGCTCCAACGAAAAATACCCGGGCCAGTGACCCGGGTATTTCAGATATTGGTTTGCTTTCCGCCGATTACTCGGTGATCGGGGCCTGCGCCACCACAGTGGTCTCTTCTGTGGTCTCGGTTTCGTTCTTGACGATGACGTCCGAGTCGGTCGCATCCGGAGCTTCAGCAACGGCAACGGCTTTCTCGGGAATTGGGGTCATGTCCGCCTCGGCCGTGTAGTGCGAGGACTTGGCGCCCCAGTTGCACCCTTCGGCCATCGAGACACCGGCAAATCCGAATGTGCCGGCCGCGACGAGGGCGATCGTGGCAATCTTCTTCATCCATGGGCTCCTTTTCGGGGTCCACTCCCACAATGGGGAGGTGAATAGAAAACGCGTCAACGGTCGTCTCACGAATGAAAGGCTAGCGCTGCTCACAAAAAAGTCAAAGCACGAACAGGCGGCAAACTGCCGATCATTTGTGCATAGCCTGCACATCGCTCAGGCGCGGCGATGCGTGTCGCGATACATTTGCAAGAGCGCGCCGTCATCGACTTCGGTGTAGACTTGGGTGGTCGACAGGCTTGCGTGGCCGAGCAGATCCTGGATCGCGCGCAGATCGCCGCCACCCGCAAGAATATGCGTTGCGAAGGCGTGCCGAAGGGCATGGGGTGTGGCTGAATTGGGCAGCCCAAGAGCGCCGCGCATCTGGGCCATCTTCTTCTGGACCAGTCTGGGATTGAGTGCTCCTCCACGCGCACCCCGGAATACCGGCTCGTTGGCTTCGGGCGAGAACGGACACAGACGCCGATACTCTGCAACCGCATCGACAACGGCACCAATCACGGGAACCACCCGCGTCTTTCCACCCTTGCCGATGACCCGGATCGTCGCAGTTTCATTGCTCGGGGCCAGTGCCGGGAGTTGTTCCGGCGTCAGGGCAAGGGCTTCCGAGATGCGCAACCCACAGCCATAGAGCAGCGAAAACACGGCGGTGTCGCGTGCGGCAATCCACGGTTCGTCATGCTCGACGCCGGTCTGGCCATCGGCAATTGTCAAAGCGTCTTCTCTGGGAACCGGCCGAGGCAGGCGTTTTTCGCGTTTTGGCGCGCGAATCGGATGCAGCGCAGTCACTTCGATGCCTTCCGTGCGCTTGATGTGCCGTGCAAATGTCTTGATCGCCGACAAAGAGCGCGAGATCGATTGCGCGGTGATACCGTCTTTGCGGCGCGCAGCCAGAAAGGCGCGGATGTCGCCTGGTTTGAGGCTTGCCAGATCGGCAAGGTCGGGCTGTTGCCCAAGGTGGGTCAGCAGGAAGTCAAAGAACTGCCGCAAGTCCCGACCGTAGGCTTCGACGGTGTTGTCCGAGAGCCGCCGGCCCTCAGCCAGATGGTCAAGCCAGCCAAGCCAGACAGAATGGAGCTTCGGCGCTGCCGCGGGCAGGCCGGTATCGGCATTCGAAGCTGCAAACGCGGTGGCTTTGGCCATAGGGGTTCAGCCTCGCAGTTGCGGTGTCTGACACGCGGATCACGCAAACTGTCACTGAAATCCATTGCCGACGGCTTAAGCCACCGGAAGAAACCGGTCAGAGGATCGATTGTCCGGTTTTTGCCCAATCGGAGAGGAACGCCTCGAGCCCCTTGTC
>JBCDCP010000120.1:0-8497 GCA_039181495.1 Pseudomonadota bacterium
AAAGCGGGGAAGAGTCGGACCGACTCGCAGAAATGGGTGAACGCGCGGCACAGCTGGTCGAATTCAACCTCGACTCGCGAATTCAGCGTGCGACAATCAGCTCAGGAAGGACCGCTGCGATTGTGCCGGCGGGTCGATGGTGATCGCTGGATCGATTTCGCTTTCAACCGTGCTTCCGTTGCGGATCAGGAGATTGGCGTGCCATGCCTTCGACCTGGCCACGACTACTCTTTCGATGAATTGCGGGCCGGGATCGGGGTTTTCCGTTCCGTCCTCTTGCAGCGGCCGATAGTCCGGGTTGCGCTCTGATCGGGTGTCCAACGATTCAATGTCGTCGTCAGGCAGAATATCGCGGGTCTCGGTCACAATGGTGCCTGGTTCAATCACGTCGAGATCCCAACCCGCGCGATGATCTTGGGTGATCAGGGTTCCATGGTCGTCGGTTGGGACAAACGGCAGACCAGCGAGCAGAGCAGCCTTTGTGTCGGCGCGGAGATAGACCGTTTTCATCTTACGATCCTCCCGATGTCAGGGCTTGAAGCTGTGGATCGGCAAATGAACTCGGGAAATACAAGTCGCGCCGGACAATAATGTCTGAGTCCAGACCGCCCGCTATGCGACCGTAGCGCATGGTTGAGATGCCGGACGGTAGAGTCGCGGACGTGTCGGGTGTCGCCAGAACACCGTTCATACAGGCCCGAACGTCATTGGTGTCATAGCTGATCGCGACGCGTGCGATCTCTCCCGGTGTGGCCGTGCCGAGCGATGGCGTAGCCGTGACCACCCCGTCCACACGCACCTCGAAGTAGAACGTGCCGTCTGAGTGGCGAAACAGCGTCAGGCGATTGTCGTTCGTTCCATCATCGAACGTCTTGATGATGTCAAAGCCGCTTGATGTCGGCGGAACAACAAACTCAATGATGTTTGCCCCGCGGTCTAGATTGAACCAGTGGCCGGTGTCGTCTGGATTGTAGGGGGTGGGTGTTGATGCCTGCTCGGCCTTAACACCCCAGGCATAGAGCGATTGTTCGGTACCGGCATAAGACTGGGTGGTGCCATTGTGACATCGGATATCCAACTCAGCAGAGGTGATACCTGAGCCGAGGTTTCCGAGCATCAGAAGCCGCGGGAACAGCGAGTCATCACGATCGGCGATCAGCTCGCCGTCGATCTCCTGGCGGCCAAGCCGCGTGCCGCCATAGCGGGCCGTGAGCCCGTCGATGAAGCCCGGCGCGAGATGAGCGGCGTTGTCAGCGCTCTTCATCCCGGTCAGCACGATATCGTCGCGTGCAACCAGCGCCCGCATGAACGCGGTGGCGCGCGGCGTCGTGGTGATCAACTGGCGCGGATGCGGCCCCTGCCGCAGCGCGAACTGAAGCTGATCGAACGCCTCCTGCGCATAGCGCCACTTGGCGATCTCATCGCACCATGCGGCGGCGAATTGTGGCCCGCGCAGCGCCTCAAAACTGGTCGCCGAAAACACCTGACCGATCGCGCCGTTCGGCCATTCGAGCAAGCGGCGCGAGGCATGCCAGACCGGTCGCTCGCCCGGCGGATGAACCGCCAAGAGGCCGGACGTGCCCTCGACCATGACGCTGCGCGCGTCATCATAATCCCGCCCCACAAGGGCGATGGGGCTCAGCGCCGTGCTCCCTGTCCAGGCGTGACCAAGGGCCGTCGCCCTCACCCATTCGGCGCCCGTGCGCGTCTTGCCCGCGCCGCGCCCCCCATGACGAGCCAATGCGACCAGGGTGGCAATGGTGGTAGTTGCGCCGCGCGGGCCCACACCGGCCAGAATGAAAGTAGCTCTTCGAAGCCTCGGCGTGTGAGCGTTGCGTCGGCGACCTCAAGAACCAGGCTCGGCGCGGAGCGCCTCAAGTCTGCGCGCAAGCTCCGCGCGAAACGCCGGGAGTTGGCTGTCACCGTCCGTCCCACCTCCGGCCATTTCGTGCTCCGACTGCCCCGTGAGTTCGGTCAGTTTTTCGAAATTGCGCAGCATCATCTGCAGGGTCCGTGCGTTCTTCTCGGCCGCGGTGCCGGCGGCATCACGATCTGGCACTGTCCGTTCTGGCGTACTATCGGCGAACGCAGCGACCTGGCCGGCAAGTTCGCGGCGGAACTGCGCCAGCACCCCCTGCGCTTCAGTCTGAATCGATCCGGCGGATGCTACGGCATCGTCTCGTTCATCGGTCTGTCGCGGGTCGGACCAGGCCTCGCGCCGGAGCCGCTTGACCACCACCTTTAGCGATACACCCATGAGGGCCGCAAGCGCGCCGGGATCGAGCATCGCGCGCTCATAAGCGCGCCGGGCGATCACCCAGCGGTCCGATTTCTTGTCTTCGATTGTCATGAAAGCGGTCGGATCAGACGGATCGCGACCCTAGGCGGCAAGCTTGCCACCTGGTGCAGCGGCCCCGCCGCCAAACCCAATTATCGAGCATGCCCAAACACTACCCGAGGATCGTGACGCTGTCAAGGATTATTTTCCTATTTTCCTGTATAATGCATCATTATGGGCGCACCAAAGGAAGTCGGTGAGACGGAAATCGAGATCATGCCCAAGATGAGCGAGGCGGGGCCACGGCGTTGTGCATGATCAACAGGGAATTTGAGCCAAAGAGGACACGGCTATCTGGATTTTCTTGGCAATCGCTGAATGTTAACCGGGTCTTTTCCGTCAGGAATGAAAACCTCCTTGGGGCGTTTTATATGTTGGTCAAACGCATCTTCTAGGACAATCAACAGGTTAATCGCGACGGCAATGAACCTTGCGCGGTGCGGTCCGATCTCAGCATCCTCAATCGAAAGATTGGGCAGTGTGGATTCTGAGAGCTTAGCGGCCGGAAGCTTGTCCAGGTGGACGGCAATGGACTCTAGTTCGAACGAAAATGAGCGAGGGGAGTGCGCAAAGACGTTACGCACGCGGCGGACGGTGTGCAGAAAACCCTCCACCCGTTGGCCGTATATGCCCATAGCGCGGCCCATGAGTGTCTTGGAATAGAAGGTGGCTAGTGGCGCGCCAGTGTCTTGAAACAGTTCCCCAAATTGCTTCTGGCTCTTGATCACCATTCTTGCTGCGATAGCGCGTGTGAGCGACAATTCCACAAGTGACGCCCCCATGATGGCAGCAGAACGATCTGGGCCATTCACGAGTTCGTCTTTGATCGCCTCGAATTCGTCTGGCCGCAGGGGGTCACTGGTTAGCTTGGAAAATGCCGATGGTTTCTTTTTTCCGCCACCCATCCAAAAAATTGACTCCCGTAGTGATAATTGCGCGCGCGACAGAGCACCAGTGCGTGCACTTGCCTGCCTAGGACTTATTTCCTGAAACTCACGCCATCTCCGGCGCGACATCCCGCTCCGGCCAGTCGACAATCCGGTTGGGCAGATCGTCTTCGGCGACCTCACCTTCCATCAAAACGCGGCCGCGCACCGACATGCCGGCCTCGTGGATTGTCTCGCGGCTGCCCGAGACGAGATGGTGCCACCAGTAGAGCGGTCGCCCCTCGCCAACCAATCGGTAAGCGCAGGTGGGCGGCAGCCAGTGCAGCCGGTCGACAGCCGCGCGGTCGATCTTGAGACAATCGGACACCTTATCCAGCCTGTTGTCATAGTCGCCGCAGCGGCAGGTGTCGGCGACCAGCAAGGTGCAGGCGACATCGGTGGTGAAGACCTCGCCGGTGTCGTCATCTTCCAGCTTGATCAGGCAGCATTTGCCGCAGCCATCGCACAGCGCTTCCCACTCGGTCTGGTTCATTTGGTCGAGCGTCTTGCGGCGCCAGAACCCCTCTTCCAGCACAGGCGCCGGCTCAAGCGTCGCTAAGGGTAAGTCAGCAGAGATCAGCGTGGTACGCGGCACGGTCCAAATTCTCGTAATTTCAACGATTTCGGAATATGGCTCATAGAACACAATCGGTAACCCTTGCACGCAAAAGTGCGTTTGAGGGCATTTGGTCTTGTGCGGCGCTCTGCTATAGCACAGTTCGGCCAAATCGCTTTCGCCATGGCTTCATGAGGCCGTGTCACGGACGAACAGCGGAGCGGATGAACTGTGAGCAATCCTTTTGAACCAGGCAGACGCGGCACCCGCTCCCGGTTGTTGGCTTTTGATGCGTGGCTCAACTCGCTGGTCTTCGGGGTATTTGAGCGCATCAAGGACGCTTACGCCAACTATTCGGCGCGGCTTGAGCGGTTCAACATGCGTGGTGCCGGGCGTGGCGTCGTCGAGCTTGTCTCCGATGGGCTGACGCTGGGGATTGCCGGGCTTCTGGTCGCGCTGTCTTTCGCCATCCCTGCCTTTCAGGCAACGCGGAATGACTGGCGCAGCTATCAGAATTACTCGGTCACCTTTTACGACCGCTACGGCAAGGAAATCGGTCACCGCGGCATCCGCCACGATGACGGCGTGCCGCTCACCGAGATCCCTGATCATATGGTGCAGGCGACGCTGGCGATTGAGGATCGGCGGTTCTACAGCCATATCGGCATCGACTTCATGGGCACCATGCGTGCCGTTGTCGCCAATATGCGCGCAAATGGCGTCGTCGAGGGCGGCAGTACGCTGACCCAGCAGCTGGCCAAGAACGTCTTCCTCAACAACGAGCGGACGCTGGAACGCAAGATCAAGGAGGCGTTCCTGGCGATCTGGCTCGAGGTCAACCTGACCAAGTCGGAGATCCTCAAGCTGTATTTTGACCGCGCCTATCTCGGTGCTGGTGCGTTCGGTGTTGAGGCTGCGTCGCGGTTCTATTTCAACAAATCGGTCCGCGACGTGACGCTGGCGGAGGCGGCAATGCTGGCCGGTATGTTCAAGGCGCCGACGCGCTTTGCGCCGCATCTCGATCTTCCTGCTGCGCGTGCCCGCGCCAATATCGTGCTGAATACGATGGTCGAGGCCGGTTTCATGACCAACGGTCAGGTGTTGGCTGCGCGCCGCTCGCCGGCAACCGCCATCGACAGGTCGGACGAGAACAGCCCGGACTACTTCCTCGACTGGGCCTATGAAGAAGTTCAGCGGCTGGCGGATGGCAAGGCCTTCTCGCTGACGGCCAAGACGACGATCGATCTCGGGCTGCAGCGGACCGCGGAAAACACGGTCGTCTCAATGCTGCGCCAGCATGGCCGCGCCCGGCGCGTTGGCCAGGCCTCGATGGTGCTGGCCGAGACCAATGGTGCGGTTCGCGCCATCGTCGGCGGCAAGGATTACGGCGAGAGCCAGTTCAACCGCGGTACCCGCGCGCTGCGGCAGCCCGGTTCGTCTTTCAAGGTCTATGTCTATATGGCCGCGCTTCTGAACGGCTACACGCCGCGTTCGGTGGTCGTTGATGGTCCGGTCTCAATTGGGCGCTGGTCGCCACGCAACTATTCAGGCGGCTATCGCGGCCGGATGCAGGTGATCACCGCGCTGACCCGGTCGGTGAACACCGTGCCGGTAAAACTCTACAAGGAGCTCGGCTCCGGCCCGATCGTCGAAATGGTCGATCGCATGGGGGTCGAGACCGAAATGCGCGTCAACCGGGCGCTTGCCCTGGGGACGTCTGAAGTCACGGTGCTGGATCAGGTGCGCGGTTACCTCACGCTTGCAACAGGCGGGCGCCGGACACCGGCCTACGGCATTGAGGAAGTCCGCACGGTGGAAGGCGAACTGCTTTACTCCCACCTGCGCGACAAGCCGAAACCGGAACAGCTCCTGCCGCCCGAAAAGGTGTCTCAGATGAATGAGATGCTGGTCAATGTGGTGAATGCCGGCACTGCCCGCCGCGCGCAATTGCCCGGTGTCGTGGCTGCCGGCAAGACCGGCACGTCCCAGGCCTATCGTGATGCCTGGTTCATCGGCTTCACCGGCAACTATGTTGGTGGCGTTTGGTATGGCAACGACAACTTCTCACCCACCGGACGGATCACCGGCGGCAATCTGCCAGCCATGACCTGGCAGCGGGTGATGGAGGTTGCCCATCAGGGCATCGAGCTGAAACCGATCCCGGGTATCGGCGCACCGATCGCGCCTCTGCCGGCCCTGGTCGAGGAAGAAGGCATACGGACGCGGGCGATCGCCCGAGCGCCCACGCTGAGCCGTGGCGCTGCGCAGGTATTACGTAACCTGTCCGAGGAGTTGAGACGTGCGCCGCTGATGCGTGGTACAGGCGGATTGTCGTCGCTGCCCGCAACTGGCACCACGGTTCGCGTCGGCAGCCGAGCAGCCGATGAGACACCCCGTCCGAGCACGGTGACGCGCTAACCCAAGCCGGCCGCCAGGCGAGCCTGCCGCGTAGAGCGGCGAAGCCGCCGTCCTCCATTGACAAATGAGGCCCTGACGACGCACTGATCGGCTTTTCGGGGGCATGGTCTACGTGCCGCCGATTCTGCAGGATCGGTGTGGAGCAATAAGCGGCGATGCTCTTCTACATTCAGCTGGCGATCGCAGGCGCCATTGCCATTGCGGTCGGGCTTGGCACGGCGCGTCACGCGATCACGCAAGGGATAGGGTTCGAGTCCATCAAGCGCGGAAGCTGGACAAGCTGGCCGCAGGCGGGCGGTAAGGACGCCGACCCCTATACAAGGGCTGTTTTTGCCAGCAATCGCGAACTGCCGAACGCTGGTGAAAACGTCGTGGTCTTCTCGGCCGGCACCGATGATGAAGGTAATGTCCTGCGGGCTGGATGCAGCTACCGCGTTCAGGGGAAAGCGCCCCCCGCACAGTACTGGACCCTGACGGCCTATCGCGACGAGACAAAGCGTCCCTTGCGCAACAAGGCCGCACGTGCGGGCTTTTCCAGTTCCGAAGTCCTATACCGGGCCGACTCGAGTTTTGAGATCACTCTATCGCGCCAGCCTGCGACCGAGAACTGGGTGCCGGTCCCCGGCGATCTGCCAAACGAATCCGCTTTGCGGCTGTTCATGAGGTTCTATGACACGCCGGTTTCGTTCGGGCGCGATGCCTCAACGGCCGAAATGCCCCGTATCCTGCGCGGCGAGTGTCTCTGATGCGGGTGCTTTACTGGATTGTCGGTACGGTGATGATGGCGCTGTTTGTGCATATCATCACCATCTTCTGGGTGCCGACAATGAGCGCCAATCAGGCCTTCGCCGTGCTCAACCGCATTGGCGCCCAAGGCGGGTTGGTGATGCTGCCCGAGCCCCAGACCGTGCCCACCGACGATGATCTGAGCACAGAGGCAATCCCCTATCGCGATCCTTACATCACCACCGCAACATGCCGGTTCGACCTCGCGCGGGGCCCGCTCGTCCTGCGTGGACGGATCGCGTCACCCTACTGGTCGTTCACAATCCACCGCGAGAACGGCGCCTATCACTACGGGTTGACCCAGTCAGCCATTCGCGAGGGCAGGATCCACATTGAGCTGCGCAATGCTGCTCAGGTCCGCGCCCGGATTCTCGACCCCGATGCGCCGATCACAGACGCCATCCAGGTGGAAATGCCGTTCAATAGCGGGCTCATTCTCGTCAAGTCGCTGAGCACCGTCGAGAGCGAGCGCGAGGCCGTCCGGACTGCGATGGAGGGCACCACCTGCAGGTACCTGCCCACCCAGGCTGCGCCCGGTTCCTGACCGTCTTCAGTGTCCGGATCGCGGTCTATTTGTAATAGACGGATGGCGGGTCTGGCAGCGGGCCAAGTGGCAATTCCGGGTCGGGCTGATGTTGGTGGGGGAATGCACGCGGATCGTAGCTTGGATCGCGCTCGAAATGGCGGGCATAAGGCCTGCGAAAGCGCGGCTGTTCCCATGCGGTCACAGTCGCAGCCATGATGTCGACAGCCGCGGCCAGCCTGGCAATGGCATGGCCAACATCGTTGGCCCTCAGTGATGGGATCTCGATTTCGGTTCGCTCAAGCGCGAAAGAGTATGATTCCACGCGCCACTGCATGGCGGTGACGGCCCAGTCGACGACACGGCGGTTTTCGTAGATCCTCGCGGCTGCCTCCCGGTTTTCCCGTTCGGATGTAAGGCTCGCGGCGCTGAGCGCCTGAAGTCGGCGCCGGTCATCGGCATAGACCCGTTCAGCGATCGCGAGGAAGGGGTCGATCAGGCCGAGATCAGCGCGCACCGATGTTTCCAATGCGCGGTAACGGGTTTCGCTCGAGTAGAAGCCTTCGGCCCGGAGCGTTCGAAAATACGCACTGGGATCGATCAGATAGTGCTCATCGGGCCAAATGCGTGTTCGGGTCAACTCGGCATGGTGAAGGCTGAAAAATCCGATGCGGTGGACCGGCATGAACAGTGCGTAAGCCCGCGCACGAAATTCGATTTCGCTGTCGGTCAACTGGAATGCAGACACCGGTTCGCGGCGAAACCGCGCAAAGTTGTTGCCGATGAACGGAAGTATGGTGCCATGCAGCACCGATGGTTTGGGCCGACCGAAATCACCTGCGCTGACCGGAACAGCGGAGAACTGAAAAATCGCCACCGCAAAGAAGAGGGTTATCGGAAGCGTCCTTACACGCAGCATTGTTGACCCCTTCCGGTCTAGCAACCGTGCG
>JBCDCP010000121.1:0-8474 GCA_039181495.1 Pseudomonadota bacterium
CATAAGTTGCACCCCAATACGGGAGGGAAGACATGACAGTACCGAGCCTGATCGATCCGTTTCAGCGCGCGATCACCTATTTGCGCGTTTCGGTCACTGATCGGTGCGATTTCCGCTGTGTCTATTGCATGTCGGAGAACATGACCTTCCTGCCCAAGCGGGACCTGCTGACCCTGGAAGAACTCGACCGGCTGTGTTCGGCCTTTGTCGCCCGAGGCGTACGTAAGCTCCGGATCACTGGTGGCGAGCCGCTCGTACGGCGGGACATCATGACCCTGTTCCGGCAGCTGTCACGTCATCTGGACTCCGGACATCTGGACGAATTGACCGTCACCACCAACGGTTCGCAACTCGCCAAGCACGCCCAGGAACTGGCGCAATGCGGCGTGAAACGCATCAACGTGTCGATGGATACGCTGGATCCCAGGAAGTTTCAGGAGATCACCCGCTGGGGCAAGCTCGACAAGGTCCTCGACGGCATCGATGCGGCGCTGGCTGCCGGCCTCAAGGTCAAGATCAACGCCGTTGCGCTGAAGGGCGTGAACGCCGACGAGTTCGACAATCTCATTCGTTTCACCCATGACCGCGGCATGGATCTCACACTCATCGAAACCATGCCGTTGGGCGATATTGAAGGTGACAGGACCGACCAATACCTGCCACTGAGCCTTGTGCGCGCCGATCTTTCTCAGCGCTGGACCCTCGAAGAGAGCGCCTACAGCACCGCAGGGCCGGCGCGCTATTACACGATCGCCGAGACCGGTGGTCGGCTCGGCATGATCACGCCGATGACCCATAATTTCTGCGAGAGCTGCAACCGGGTTCGGCTGACCTGCACCGGTACACTCTATATGTGCCTCGGTCAGGATGACGCCGCCGACCTGCGTGGGCCTTTGCGCTCGTCGGAAAGCAATGAACCGCTCTACCGAGCCATCGACGAGGCAATCTCGCGCAAGCCCAAAGGGCATGATTTCGTGATTGATCGCCGGACCAAGCGCCCAAGCGTGTCACGCCATATGAGTGTGACCGGCGGATAACCTGATATCAGGCTGACAGGATCATCGGATTGGCGCTGCCGAGACTACGGGCAGCCGCCGGCGTTTCCGCCTTGTCACGTTCGATCTCGGCAAACAACCACTGCCGGAACGCCTGAATCTTCGGCCGGTCAGCGGCATCTTCAGGATAGACCAGCCAGAAAGCCAGATCCGGCACCTGCATCCGCAAAGTGAAGGGCGCTACGAGACGGCCGGTGCGCAAGTCCGCGCGCGACAGGCTTTCGCGCCCCAGGACCACGCCGGCGCCCTCGATTGCCGCGTCGAGACCGTGGTCGGCATGGCTGAAGTGTAGACCGCGATTGGCGCTGACCAGAGGTGCGCCGGCGGCATTCAGCCAGTCACGCCAGCCGATTGAGTTTGGCATGTGCAAAATCGAGTCGTCGTGCAGCAGCGGCACATTGGCAAGATCAGGGGGCGATGTGAGATTGGCTTCTCGCGCAAGTGTGGGGCTGCACAGCGGCAAGACGGCCTCGTCCAGCACCTTTTCGGCGATCAGACCGGGATAGTTGCCGTTGCCGAAGCGGATTCCAACATCGATCCCGTCGGTGGCAAAGTCCTGCAGTTTGAGGCTGGCGGCGATGCGGATTTCAAGCTCGGGATAATCGTCGACAAAACGATATAGCCGCGGGGCGAGCCATTTGGCCGCAAAGGCCGGCCCCGACGTGACGACCAGGAGGTCTTCGGGGTTCTGCGGCCTGACGCGCTCCATCGCCTCCGACAGCCGATCAAACCCATCGCGCAATCCCGGCAGCAGCCGCTCGCCGAACTCCGTGAGGCGGATGGCCCGATTAAGTCGCTCGAACAGTTTGACACCAAGACGGTCCTCAAGCTGCCGAACCTGATGGCTGAGCGCGGAGGGAGTCACATTGAGCTCTTCGGCCGCCCTGAGGAAGCTCAAATGCCGCGCAGTCGCTTCGAAAGACCTCAGCCAATTGAGTGGCGGTAAATCGCGCTTTATCATCACGTGTTTTCCGGTGACAGCCAAACTACTGAAATTGATATAATTTCTCTTAACATCTGAACTAGATAAGCCATGCACTCACCACATGGAAAAAGTTCACATGATTTTTCCTCATCTGTCAGAGCACATCTTTGCGTTTGTCGCAAGGCGTCGCGATCCCTAATTTGGCGTCATACCCGGCGGCACTGATTGGCCCTCGCCAACACACCGCCAAACAAGAGGAGCAAAGCCATGAGCCGTTTTGACAATCGCTTCGACACCGCAATCGATCCCCTCGACCTCGATGCAGAGACGATCGAGCGGCTGGTGGCGAGAGGCCGCCATGAACGGTCCAAAGCCATTCATGCCATGTTCGCCAGGCTTTTCCGCTCTAAAGACCGGACCGAGCAAGAGCCGATGCTTGGCGGACAGACCGCCCACTGCTGATCATACCGTCTAAGCCGGGCGCCCAGCGGCCGGCCGAAATCCCCACCTCCCGGGACATTCGGGGCCAGCCAGAAATGGCTGGCCCTTTTTTTGTGTTCAGCGGCCAAGTGTTGTTGTTGCGCTTGATCGCCAACCGGCACCGCGATACCGGCATTGTCTGCCTCATGATCTGAAGGCAGCGGACCATCCGAGGCGCGAGACCGTGACCGCATCGACCATCAGCCAGCCCGATCACGGCGCGCACAACAACGGCCGCGCCATCGCAGCCATCCTGCTGGCGATGTTTGGCTTCATCACCAATGACGTGGTGGTCAAACTGTTGACGGAACAGATGCCGCTGCCCTCGGTGATCGTCTATCGCGGGCTGATCGCCTGCGTGCTGCTGGCGGTCCTAACATGGGCGTTCGGTCAGATGCGCCCGGTTCCGACCAGAGGTCGGGGCATGATCGGTCTGAGATGCGTCGGCGAAATTGGCGCCACTGTTTTCTACCTGACAGCGCTGACGCTGATGCCGATCGCCAATGCCACCGCCATACTGCAGGCGATTCCGCTGATCATGGTGGCGTGCGCTGCTGTCATTCTCGGTGAACGGGTGGGCTGGCGGCGCTGGTCTGCGGTCATCATCGGCTTTGTCGGAATGCTGCTGGTCATTCAGCCTGGCGCCGATGGTTTTGATCAGACCGCAATTGTTGCGTTGCTGGCGCTCAGTTTTCTCACCATTCGTGACTTATCCACCCGGTTTATCCCGTCCACCATCCCCTCCCTCATGGTGACGTTGATCTCGATGATTGCGGTCACCATCGCCGGGATCGTCTGGGCCGGGATCACCGGTGAACTGGTGATTCCAACCGGCCGGCAGCTCGCGATGATGGCTGCTGCGGCGCTGTTGCTATCCATTGGATTCTGGGGAATCACGGTTGGCATGCGGCTCGGTCAACTGGCCACGGTCGCGCCGTTCCGCTACTCGATCATCCTTTGGGCCATCCTGCTCGGATACCTGGTTTGGGGCGATGTGCCTGATCTGGCGCGGCTACTGGGAATCGTCATGATTGTCGGGTCGGGCCTGTTTGTGATGTACCGCGAACGCGTCAGAGACCAGCAGAGCAAATCACACTGAAATCAGGCGGTCTCTCCGACCGGCTCGACCACGATGCGCGGCGGCTTCCTGCCCGAGGATGCTCGTCCCTGAAGCCCCGACCACACCTGACCAGCGATATCGCGAAACAGCGCGGCATAGGCGCTGTCCGGCTCGGCGACGACTGGCGGGTTACCCCGGTCCGACAGTTCCCGGATCGCCATATGCAGCGGAACCGCGCCAAGAAACGGCACGCCGAGCTTCTCTGCTTCCTGTTGGGCTCCGCCCGTGCCGAAAATGTCGGACCGGTCACCACAGGTCGGGCACAGGAAGTAGCTCATATTCTCCACGATGCCGAGCAGCGGCACAGAGGTCTTCTGGAACATCGCCACGCCTTTGCGTGCATCGATCAGTGCGAGGTCCTGCGGCGTCGACACAATGACCGCACCGGACAGCGGTACCTGCTGGGCCATGGTCAGCTGGGCGTCACCGGTACCTGGCGGCATATCGACCACCAGAACATCGAGCTCGCCCCAGGCCACTTCGCGGAGCATCTGGGTAATCGCCGATCCGACCATCGGCCCGCGCCAGACCATGGGGGTCGACTCGTCGACCATGAACCCCATCGACATCAGCTTCAGACCATGAGCCTCCATCGGGATGATGGTACGGCCCTCGCCCTTGCCTGGCTTGCCGGACGCCCCGAACAGCCGGGGTTGTGACGGCCCATAGATGTCGGCATCCAACACGCCGACCCTGAGACCCAGCGCCGCCAGCCCCAGGGCCAGATTGGCAGTTATTGTCGATTTGCCGACACCGCCTTTGCCGGATGCCACGGCGATTACATTCTTGATGCCTGGGAGAGGATCGCCAGCGCTGGCCGGGGGCGCGGCACCTCCACTCCGAGGGCCCGAGGTAGAGGCAGGTGGTGTCGGGATGGTGCGGCCCGCGGTGGCAGCGACAGGCGACTGCATGCGTGCGCCGGCAGACTCCGCGGTAAGGGTTACGAATGCCTCGGTGATTCCTTCGATTTCAAGCGTTGCCCGTTGTGCCGCACGGCGCAGCGGATCGAGGTTCTCGGCATCGTCCGCGGGCACCGTGATCGAGAACATCGCCCGACCGTCCTGCACGAAGATGTCCGAAACCAGACCAAGCGAAACGATATCGCCTTCGAGATTCGGGCCACGAATGGCCTCGAGTCGCTTTAGAATTGCCGCCTTGATGTCGTTTGACATTCCAAATGGCCCCTTATGTGCCCCTTCCGCAGGTTTGTCATATGAGGACCATTTGGGTCAATCTGCGGGGTTGCCGCACACTCCGCGCGCAGGCAAATTGGCTTTCTCAGTAATTGTACGGAAATGGTGATGTCTGCCAATCCCGCGCCCACGAGCTATCTACTTCGGCCTGATCCTGACGACGAACGATTGTCGGCGCCTGTCATTGGAATCGATGAATCCGGTCAACCTGTCGAGACACGGGTTGTGACCGAACGCCCGCTGACGCTGTTTCTAAATGCCCAGGAGATCGTCACCATGATGACGATCGGCGATCATCCGGACCTTCTGGCTGTCGGCTACTTGCTCAATCAGAACATGCTTCGCGCCGATGATGTCATTACCGGTATCGAGCATGATGACGATCTGGACGTGGTCATTGTCCGCACGGAGCGGGCGACGGACTACGAAACCAAGATGAAGAAGAAGGTCCGCACATCCGGCTGTGCGCAGGGCACAGTGTTCGGCGACGTCATGGAGGGATTCTCCTCTATCGAATTGCCGGAGGACGCGATCCTCAAGACATCCTGGCTCGGAGCTTTGACGAAGACCATCAACACAACGCCAAGCCTCTATCTGACGGCCGGAGCCATTCATGGCTGCGTGCTATGCCGTGAAGATCAGGCGCTGGTCTATATGGAGGATGTCGGCCGGCACAATGCCGTCGACAAGATCGCCGGCTGGATGCATCTCAACGATGTTCCGGCGGATGACAAGATCTTCTACACGACCGGGCGGCTGACCTCTGAGATGGTGATCAAGACCGCAATGATGGGCATCCCGATTCTGGTCTCGCGCTCGGGGTTCACAGCCTGGGGTGTCGAGCTTGCGCGGCAGGCCGGATTGACGCTTATCGGAAGAGCGCGCGGCCGGCGGTTCGTGGCGCTGTCAGGCAGCGAGCGCATCATCTTCGATGCAGAAGACCTGCCGGAAGAAGACGTCAAGCATCGCCGGAAGTCAGCCCGCTACGCGGAGGAGACAAGCGGGTGAGTCGACATTCGACAACAGGCGCTGTGATCCTGGCCGGCGGGTTGGCGCGGCGCATGGGCGGCGGCGACAAGCCGCTTCTTGTGCTGTCCGGCCGCACCATGCTCGACCGCGTGGCTGAACGCATTGGTGCACAGGTCAGCTCCGTTATCCTCAACGCCAATGGTGATCCGACACGTTTCGCGTCGAATGGCCTGCCCGTGACACCGGATGGCATTCCTGGGAACGCAGGACCATTGGCGGGCATTCTGGCGGGGCTTGAGTATTTCCGTGATCATGAGCCCGGCATCGACGCGATGGTGTCCATAGCAGGCGACACGCCGTTCTTTCCCGATGATCTGGTCGAAACGCTGCTTGGCGCTCAACGTCACAGCGGCATTGCGCTGGCGCAATCGGGCGACAGGGTGCACCCGGTTTTCGGGCTGTGGCCAGTGGCTCTGGCTGAAGATCTGCGGTACTTTCTGACCGTTGAAGACAATCGCAAAGTGCTGGCCTTCGTCGACCGTCACCCGAACGCACGCGTGTCGTTTCCGATGGCGAACCTAGGCGCCGAGAGCATTGATCCGTTCTTCAACGTCAACACACCCGAGGACCTCGCGAAGGCCGAGACAATCTTGGCTGCGAGGGAGGAATTGCCGGTATGAGTAAGCGCCCACCTGTTTTCGGCATCACCGGCTGGAAGAACTCCGGCAAGACCACGCTGACCACGTCACTGATCGCCGAATTTGCGCGGCGCGGCTACGCGGTGTCGTCTATCAAACATGCTCACCATGCCTTCGATCTTGATACCGAAGGCACCGATTCGTACCGCCACCGTGCTTCGGGGTCGAGTGAGGTTGCCATCGTCGGGTCTCAGCGTTGGGCCATCATGCATGAGTTGCGTGATGAGGCGGAGCCAGCACTCGAGGACATCATTGCCCGGTTGAGCCCCTGTGATCTGGTGCTGATTGAAGGCTATAAACGCGAGCCCATCCCCAAGATTGAGTGCCGCCGCTCGGCCGCATGGAAAGACTGGCCGTTGCCTGATGACACCGACAGCATCGTCGCGCTGGCGACCGACGGCGAAGTCTCGTTCGAAGATGCTGGTGGCCGGCCGGTGTTCGATCTTGATCATGTCAGCGCCATGGCGGACTTCATCGAGGATCACCTCGGTCTTGGCGGTGCGAAGACGGCGGTCCGGGAAGAGGCCGCCCCGCTTCCATGACGTTCAGCGCGCGTCCGGGCGAAAAATCCGGCAAAGAAGCACCCGCCAAGTCAGCAGCTGTGCTGCGCGATGACTGCTTCCTGCACGACCGCGACAGGCTGAAACATGGCGAGGCGCTCCAGATTCTGCAGGACCGTCTCGCGCCGATTGCCGGAATCACGACGATCGCGGTTGAAGATGCGCTTGGCGCAGTGGCAGCCCAAGCGGTGACGTCTCCCACGCAGGTGCCGGCTGCCGACAATGCTGCCGTCGATGGCTACGCCTTTGCCCATCGAAGCTATGTCTCCAGCGATGGCCATATGCCGATCGCCATGAGACTGCAGGCTGGCGATACAGCACCGGGGCCACTGCCTGAGGGAGCGGCAGCGCGGATTTTTACCGGCGCAGTTATGCCCGACGCCGCCGACACGGTCGCCATGCAGGAGGATTGTACGGCCGAGGGCGAGAGCGTCTTCGTTCCTCCCGGTCTGAAGCTTGGTGCAAACCGGCGCAAGGCCGGGGAAGACCTCGCCATTGGAGCAGATGTCATTGCCGCTGGACATCGATTGACAGTCGGTGACATCGCCGCCTTAGCCTCCATCGGGCTGGGATCGGTGGCGGTTCACACCCCGTTGCGCGTCGCCATTTTCTCATCGGGCAATGAGCTGTCCGAGCCGGCATCCTCCAAGTTGGCCGAGCAGGTGTTTGATGCCAACCGGCCAATGCTGAAATCACTGCTGTCGACGCTTCCGGTCGAGGTCAGCGATCTTGGGGTCCTACCCGATGATGCAGAAGTGTTCGCCGGCGCTCTGACTGAGGCTGCCAAAATCCATGATGTCCTGATTACCACCGGTGGTGCGAGCCGCGGTGAGGCGGATCATCTGGTCTCGACTCTCGACCGATTGGGCAGCCGGCAGATGTGGCAACTGGCGATCAAGCCCGGGCGTCCGATGTGCATGGGCCAGCTGCCTGGCGCTGGCCATCCAGTTCCCGTCTTCGGGCTGCCAGGCAATCCTGTCGCGGCCTTCGTGTCATTCCTGCTCTATGTGCGCCCGTCTTTGCTTCGTCTCGGCGGTGCTGAGTGGGTCGATCCAGTGCGCTACCCACTGCCTGCCGACTTCGAGATCCCACGCAAGAAGCCCGATCGCCGCGAGTTCCTGCGTGGCATGCTCAACACGACACCTGACGGACTTGTCGCCTCCAAGTTCCCAAAAGACGGGTCGGGTCTCATCACAGGTCTGCGCGAAGCCGATGGTCTGATCGAGATTCCGGAAGCCACAACATCAGTCCGGCACGGCGACATTGTCGACTTCCTTCCATTTGGATCGTTTGGGCTGTAGGCAACGATCCCAATCACATCATTAGGGGCCGACCGGCCCGGTTTCCGATCATAATCAGGAGGGTCTAGCGCCATGGCGAAGGCTGCATTTCTTGGACTTGGCGTCATGGGCTACCCCATGGCGATGTATCTCAAGACTCGTGGCGGGCACGACGTCACCGTCTACAACAGGAC
>JBCDCP010000122.1:0-8446 GCA_039181495.1 Pseudomonadota bacterium
AAAACCCCAACAACCCACGCCACCCACATCCCCTACGCTTTTGGACTGCAACGCCGGGTCTTGAGCTTGCCAAAAAACAAACACGACCCTGGCGCAGAACCAACCCAGCGGCCCGATGCCACAGAGGCACCGGACGGCGCAGCCGTGCAGCCACAAAAATCAGCGTCCGCTCCGACCGAGACTTCGGCACAAACCGCACCACCGGTTCAATCGAATGAGCCGGCAGTTCCCGTGGCTAACGAACAGGGCACTGAGACGGCGGCAGATGGGCAAAGAACTGATGATGGCCCTGCTGTCGGCAATGCGGCTGCCGGGATCGGCAACCTTTTTCGTCAGTCTGACACAAACCCTGCGCCTGAGGAGAGTCCGGGCGCCAGAATGCAGAATTCGCGGTTTTGGACGTGGGCGGGCATCTGCGTCGTCGTCCTTTCGCTGTTGTGCGGCGCCGCAACGTTTGCGGTTTTCACAGGCCTGACGCCGTTTGCACCAACGCGACAGATCGTTTTGCCCATCCTGGCCTTCAACGGTCTGCTGGTCCTGGCGCTGACGTTCCTGATCCTGCGCGAGGCGATCCGCCTTTACATTGCCAGACGGCGCGGGATTGCTGGCGCGAGGCTGCATTTGCGCATTGCGGGGTTGTTCTCGGTCATAGCGGCGCTGCCCGCGCTGCTTGTCGCCGTGGTTGCCATGTCGACGCTTGATCGTGGGCTCGACCGCTGGTTCTCAGATCGAACGCGTTCGATTGTTCAGACATCAGTCAGTGTCGCCCAGTCCTATTTGCGTGAACATGGTCAGGTGATCCGCGCTGACATTCTAGCGATGGCAGCAGACCTTAATCGCGCAAAGGAACAGATAAGCGCGACCCCAGAGCGCTTTCAGGCCTTCATCGATGCGCAAACCTCGATCCGGGCCATCCCGGCAGCCTACATTCTCACAGAGGATCTCACCGCGCTCCATCAGAATCGCGGTAGCGCTAACCGGCGGTTCTTGCTGCCGCCCCAAACAGCACTGGAACAGGCCTCAGGTGGCGAACCGATCATCATCGCACCCGGCGAAACCAATCAGGTCGGGGCGATCATGGTGCTGGAGAATTATCCCGGCCAGTACCTTTATGTTGCGCGCACAGTTGATCCCGAGGTGATCAATTATCTTCGAACCACCCAGGCGAATGCCGCCGAGTTTCAGCGTTTTCAGGAGAACAGGACCAATGTTCAGGCCGCATTCGGCCTAGTCTACTTTGGCTTTGCCCTGGTGCTGCTATTGGCCGCCATCTGGATCGGGATCGCTTTTGCCAACCGCCTTGTCGCACCGATCGGCACCCTGATCGACGCCGCCGATCGCGTAGCGCAGGGGCGGTTCGATTTCGCCGTTCCAGTGCGCGAGGATGGTGGCGACCTCATGCGCTTGGGCAAGACATTCAACAACATGACGTCTGAGTTGCGCGTGCAGCGAAACGAACTGCTTCGCGCCAACACCAAGCTTGATGGCCGCCGCCGGTTTACAGAAGCAGTCTTGGCGGGCGTAACCGCGGGCGTGATTGGTGTCGGTCGGAATGGCGTCATCAATGTCGTCAACCGCAGCGCAATGAACACGCTGGGCGGTGGCCGGCTTGTTGGCCGTCATATCGAAGAGGTGCTGCCGGAGATCAGACCTCTGATCGCTCAGGCCGAGGCAAATCCTCGACGCATCATCCGCAAGGAAGTCGGGCTGGTTCGAAACGGACAACAGCGCACCATAGACATGCGGGTCTCGACCGAGTTCGCGGATCCTTCCGACCATAGTCTGGTAGTGACGCTCGACGACATCACGGACCTCGTCAATGCCCAGCGCAGTTCAGCTTGGGCCGACATTGCACGGCGCATCGCCCACGAGATCAAGAACCCGCTGACCCCGATCCAGCTTTCGGCGGAACGGTTGCGCAGACGTTACGGCAAGAAAGTCGCCGAAGATGATACCGAGGTCTTCGATCAGTGCGTCGATACAATCATTCGTCAGGTCGGTGATATCGGCCAAATGGTTGATGAGTTCTCGAGCTTCGCGCGGATGCCAAAACCCGCCTTTGAAATTGCCGACCTTGCAGAGGTCGTCGAGCAGACTGTGTTCCTAATGCGCGTCGGTTACCCGGACATCACGTTCTCGGTCGAGCTTGGGCAAAAGCCGTTAATGGCGAGCTTTGATCGTCGACTGCTATCGCAAGCATTGACCAACATCATCAAGAACGGCACCGAAGCCGTCACAGCGGTATCCGATGCCGAACGGGGCGGTGCTGGCACCATTGATGTGGCCTTGTCGCTGCGCGATGGGATGGCTGTGGTTGATGTGACCGACAATGGGATCGGGTTGCCGGCCGAAAACCGCGAAAGGCTCCTCGAGCCCTACATGACCACACGCGAAAAGGGCACTGGCCTCGGGCTGGCGATTGTTGGCCGCATCCTCGAGGAACACGGCGGGACGATCCGTTTGTCCGATGCACCAGCTGTCGCAGAGGGCGGGCGAGGCGCCCGTGTGTCATTGCAGCTTCCGGTTCAAGACGACGCCTCGACCCAGTCCGACGAGGCGCTTGCGAAAGAGCTGGCAGACGCTCTCAACGAAATGGCAGAGGCACACAAGTCGAAATTGGAAACGGAAGAAGCGGCGGCCGGTGAGGAGCAGGTCGACGCATCTGCGGAAAGAACCCCAGCATCAGCTGAAGGCGCCGCCCGACCGGAATCAGACCAAAACACAACTCAAGCAACAACAATCAATACGCCAGCGCCCGAGCTGGAAAGGCCTTAGGCCAGTACTGAATTGAAGGGGCGATAATACAATGGCCAAAGACATACTCATCGTCGATGATGAAGCCGATATTCGCGGCCTCGTTTCCGGGATTCTGGAGGATGAGGGATACGAAACGCGCGAGGCTGCTGACTCGGCGTCCGCCCTGACGCAAATTTCAGAACGCAAGCCCTCACTCGTGTTCCTCGATATCTGGATTCAGGGAAGCGAACTCGATGGACTTCAGATCCTCGAGATCCTGCACGAACAGCATCCTGACATACCGGTGGTCATGATTTCGGGGCATGGCACGATCGAAACGGCGGTTTCAGCCATCAAATCAGGGGCATACGACTATATTGAGAAGCCGTTCAAAGCCGATCGTCTGGTCCTGGTTGCTGAGCGCGCCCTGGAGGCGTCCAGGCTCAGGCGTGAGGTCAAGGAGCTTCAACAGCGTGCCGGCACGATCGAAGAGGTGATAGGCCGCGCGCCGGTTATGAATCAGCTCCGCGGCGCCATCGACCGGATCGCACCGACCAACAGTCGAGTAATGATCTTTGGGGCCTCCGGCTCAGGTAAAGAACTGGTCGCCCGGATGATCCATGCTCGGTCCCGGCGGGCCGATGGGTCGTTTGTTGTCGTCAACGCAGCGACCATGACGCCCCAGACCATGGCGGACGCGATGTTTGGCACCGAGGCCGTAAATGGAAGCCAAGGTCGCGTTGGCGCTCTGGAAGAGGCGCATGGCGGAACCTTGTTCATCGACGAAGTTGCAGACATGCCGCTTGAAACGCAGGCTCAGGTCTTGCGTGCGCTGACTGAACAGAGCTTCCAGCGCGTTGGTGGCACGGCGCGGGTCAACGTGGATGTGCGCATTCTGTCGTCAACGGCCCGCGATCTCGAAGCGGAAGTGCGTGAAGGACGGTTCCGGGAAGACCTGTTTCACCGCCTTGGGGTCGTACCGTTGCGGGTTCCTAGCCTTGCCGAAAGACGAGAGGATATCCCCTCCCTTGTGTCCCACTTCATGGATCAGATTTCGCAAGCAACGGGGTTGATTACGAGGCAAATCGGTGAAGATGCGATGGCCGTGCTGCAGGCCCATGATTGGCCGGGCAATGTGCGCCAGCTCCGTAACAATGTGGAACGGTTGATGATCCTTGCAGGCGGTGATCCGGACGCCGTCATCACAGCTGAGATGTTGCCGGCCGAGGTCGGCGAGACCTTGCCGCCGGTACCGGGCAGCGCGCGCGCCGAACAGCTCATGTCCATGCCGCTGCGCGATGCGCGCGAGATTTTCGAGCGTGAGTATCTTACCTCGCAGATCAACCGGTTCGGCGGGAACATCTCCAAGACCGCCGAATATGTTGGGATGGAGCGCTCGGCGTTGCATCGCAAGCTCAAGACATTGGGTATCGGCTAGAACCCTCATCCATCGTAGTGGCGATCATTGCGGTGCTCGGTCCTGAGGTCTAAACAGGCGCACCAAATCACGTCACTGCCGCCATGGCGGTGAGGCCAACGTTGAGGTGCCATGCGCGTCGTCATTTGCGGGGCAGGGCAGGTTGGATTCGGCATTGCCGAACGGCTTGCGGCTGAAGACAATGATGTGTCGCTGATCGACAGTTCGGCCGCACTCATAGAATCCATCACCGACGTGCTGGATGTGCGCGGCTTTGTTGGGCATGGCGCTCACCCCGACATGCTGGCGCAGGCCGGAGCGGCTGAAGCGGACATGATCATCGCCGCCACGCTCTATGACGAGGTCAACATGGTGGCGTGCCAGGTGGCGCACTCACTGTTCAATGTTCCCACCAAGGTCGCGCGTATTCGTGCCCAGGGTTATCTCGCTTCACACTGGAGCAACCTGTTTTCGCGCGAGAATATGCCGATCGACGTGGTGATCTCGCCTGAAGTCGAGGTTGGCGACATGGTCTTGCGCCGGCTGGATCTGCCAGGCGCTTTTGACACGATTTCCTTTGCCGATTCCAAGGCTGTGGTCGCAGGCGTAACCTGCGAGGAGAACTGTCCGGTTGTCGACACACCCTTGCGACAGCTGACTGAACTGTTTCCCGATCTGCGTTCGGTTGTCGTAGGCGTCTACCGCAATGAGAAGCTGTTCATTCCGCAGAGCGATGATGCTTTGCTGGTTGGCGATATCGCGTATTTTGTTGCCGCGGAAGACCAGGTTCGCCGAACCTTGGGCATATTCGGTCACGAAGAGCCGGCGGCCCAACGGGTCGTCATCGCTGGCGGAGGCAATATCGGTGTCTATGTGGCACAGCGTCTGGAAGCCGAAAAGCGGACCGCGCGCGTCAAGATCATCGAGGGCACACGCGAACGGGCGATACGCATCGCCGATGACCTGAACCGGACGGTCGTCTTGCATGGTAGCGCGCTTGATGAATCCATCTTGCGCGAAGCCGACATCGAAGAGTCAGACACCTTCATCGCACTGACCAACAGCGACGAGGTGAATATCCTGTCTTGTGTCATGGCGCGAAAACTCGGTGTGGCGCGGACACTATCGCTGGTCAATAATCGTGCCTATCCCGATCTGACCTACCAGCTTGGGATCAACGCGCACCTCAATCCACGCCAGATCACGGTCTCAAAGATCCTCCAGCATGTTCGCCGCGGCCGTATTCGCGGTGTGCATTCAATCCAGAATGGTCTCGCTGAAATGATCGAGGCGGAGGCGCTGGAGACATCACCACTGGTTGGCCAGCCCTTACGTGACGTTGATCTGGCCAACGGTATTCGGATTGGCGCCATCTACCGCAAGGGAGAGATTTTGATCCCAAATGGCGATACCGAAGTCCTGCCCCATGACCGGCTTGTGATCTGCGCTCTTCGCGAAGCGGTGCGCAAAGTCGAACAGATGTTCCGTGTCTCGATCGAGTTCTTCTAGGCGCCGCATCGCCGAAGCGGGGCAGGGCGTAACATGAAGGCTGTTCTCTACAACTTTGCCTATGCACTGGCGCTGCTGGCGGGGCTGATGTGCGCGAGTGGCCTGACCGCCGCATTGCTGTTCGAAACGCAAGAGGGTGTGGGAGCGCTACTCATTGCCTCAGGGCTCTGGGGATACGCGGCTGGTCTCATCCTGATCGCTTTTCGGGGAACCGATCGGCGTTTGAGGGCCCGCGATCGCTTTGTACTGGCGGTAATGATCTTCTCGTTTTTGCCGCTGCTTGGTGCGGTACCGATTGCGATGATCGTGGAGAGTGCGAATCTCGCCGATGCTTACTTTGAGGCTGTCTCCGCCATGACAACGACCGGGTGGTCGACATTGCCAGTGGAAGAGCAGCTGCCGGTGGCGCTGACGCTGTGGCGTAGCGTGCTGCAATGGCTGGGTGGCCTTCTGACCCTGCTAACCTTTGTCTTCATTCTTGCGCCGGCCCGCGTTGGGGGCCTACCGGACAGTTTCGCCGGCCGCATTGAACACCGTCCGACGGCCCAAGGTGACCGTGTTCTGCTCGCCGTACGTGATGTCGCACCGATCTATATTGGCGCCAGCTTCTTGTGCCTTGGTCTGCTGCTGGTTCAGCAAACTGACCTGATCGACGCCATAACCATGTCAAGCGCGGCCCTATCAACTGGTGGCTTCACAGCCCGCAGCGAAGACATGGCTGGCTTCCCGCTTGGCATCATGTGGACCTTGACGCTGTTTACACTGATTGGCGCCATGAGCATCATCTGGCTGCGGCAGGTTGTTCGTGGACGTCGAAACGTCATGCAGCATCGCGAATCGTTCTTCGTCATCGCTGTGGTGCTGATTGTCGGGCTGGCCCTGGGTGCGTTCCTGACGGACGCTGCTGGTGGCAATACGCTCATCAATGTCAGTGAAGGCATCGCGATTGTCGCCTCGGTCGTCTCAACTGGTGGCATGGAGGTTCGAGCCGGTGGTCAGGAAGTGCTCCCTTATGGTCTGTTGCTGGGGCTGGTCTTGGTTGGCGGTGCGAGCTTCTCGACAGCTGGTGGCGTTAAACTGTTCCGCATCGGCGCGATGGTGACCCAATCATTGCGTGAACTGACACGGCTGATCTATCCGCACGCCATTCGGCCGGCCCGCTTCGGCACGCAGAGCTACAACATCCAGGTGATGAAAGCGGTGTGGAGCATGCTCTTTGCCACCTCTCTGGTTGTGCTGTTCGGCAGTCTGGTCTTCGGCCTCGCAGGAGTTCCCCCGGATCAGGCACTGCTTGGCGGCGTGGCCAGCGCATCGAATTTCGCCGCGTCCATCACACTCGATGACATTGGCACACCACTGAACTTCGCTGTGCTGCCCGACCTGACCAAACTTGCCATGGCCGCATTGATGGTTGCGGGCAGGCTCGAGGTGCTGGCAGTGCTTGCGGTCTTGAGGCCAACGACTTTGGTGCGGTGAGCCAGCTCTGCGGCACGAAATCCAAATTTCTTGCGCAAATACGCTTGCCAGCCCTTCCTTCGGTACCCTTAAATGTAGCTGTTACAGAGATGCGGCACGAGAACAGGCGTCGAAAGAACGCTCTCTCAGGCCGTCTTAAGGGCAAAAAGCATCAGCCCGGGGCCGGCTGAAGGACATAAGAGATGGCATCTGACAAGCCACAGAACTTGCAAGACACATTCCTAAACCATGTACGCAAGACAAAGACTCCACTGACGATCTTCTTGGTCAACGGGGTAAAACTTCAGGGCGTTGTCACCTGGTTTGACCAGTTCTGCGTTCTGTTGCGGCGTGATGGACACTCGCAATTGGTGTATAAGCACGCCATTTCGACAATTATGCCGAACCAGCCTGTTCAACTCTTCGAGCCGCAGGAAACGGGTGATCATTGAAGCCCCTTGAGGCCGGCAAACGGGCGCGAAACGCACCTCAACCGACAGTTCGGGACAAGACCCGGGCTTGCGTGATCGTGCCTGTGTTGCCGGGTGTAGAGGCACGCGCGACCAGCGGCGGCGTGCGTGAGCCGGCCGCACGCCTGAGCGAGGCCATAGGGCTTGCTGAAGCCATTGATCTCGACGTCGTGCATTCGCGGATCGTTAAGCTTGGCCGCATCAAGCCAGCAACGCTGTTGGGCGCAGGCGCAGTTGATGAAATTGCGGTGACGCTGCAAATCGAAGAAGCAGGTCTGGTGATCATCGATCATGCGCTGTCGCCGGTGCAGCAGCGCAACCTTGAAAAGGCCTGGAAGGCCAAGGTCATCGATCGGACCGGACTCATCTTGGAGATCTTTGGCCGCCGAGCGCGGACAAAAGAGGGTGTGCTTCAGGTCGAGCTCGCCCATCTGAGCTATCAGAAGAGCAGGCTGGTCCGCTCCTGGACACACCTGGAACGCCAGCGCGGCGGTTTTGGTTTCTTGGGTGGCCCGGGCGAAACCCAGATCGAGGCAGACAGACGCGTCTTGCAGGATCGCATCACGCGGGTGCGCCGCGATCTCGAGCAGGTCCGCTCCCAGCGAAAACTGCAGCGTTCAGGACGACAGAGGGTGCCTTACCCAGCGGTCGCGCTGGTCGGATACACTAATGCCGGAAAATCGACATTGTTCAATCGGCTCACTGAGGCTGACGTACTGGCGCAGGACATGCTTTTTGCCACACTCGATCCGACCGTCCGGGTGATCACGCTGCCGCATGGTCGGAAAGTGAGCCTATCTGACACGGTCGGGTTCATTTCCGATCTGCCGACCGATCTGGTCGCTGCATTTCGGGCGAC
>JBCDCP010000123.1:0-8376 GCA_039181495.1 Pseudomonadota bacterium
AGGCGCAAAGGAGATCGAAGGCGTTACGTCGATTTGAGTGATTTCCTCACTAGAGATCCCAAACTAGAAGCCTATCTCGAAAACTACCTGCGAGCCCAAGAACCTCCAGAGTTGCACATTGAGGAAGATGCAATTGAAGAGCCGGACCTATTCGACGTCGCCGTATGACTGCCTGCCTAACACAGTCGATTTGATAGGGCGGCAATATGCCGGTCGCTTTTAAGGAAAAACACGCAAACGCCGCGTTGAAACGGGTTCATCGGCTCACTATAACCGGCTAACACAAGCCGAAACGAGAGAACGGCTATCGCGGCCTGACCAAATGTCCGGTAGGCGGCCGCAGTCACTCCGGATTTCACGAGAGGAGAGGGTATGCCTTGGCAGAATCAGGGCGGTGGTAACTGGCGCGGGAACAATGGTGGCCCTTGGGGCAGCCCGCCGCCAGGTGGCGGCCAGGGTGGTGGCGGCGGCAATCAGACGCCAGACCTGGAAGAGCTCCTCCGCAAGACACAGGACCGCATCAAGAGCGGATTGCCCGGCGGCAAGGGTTTTGGTGGCATTGGTCTTGCCATCATCATTTTGATCGGTGCGATCGCCTGGGGATCGACGGGTATCCTGATCGTCCAGCCAGATGAGCAGGGCGTCGTGATGCGGTTTGGCAAGTTCGTCCGCCAGACCCCGCCTGGCTTCCATATCCATATGCCGTGGCCGATCGAGTCGTCGCTGACGCCCAAGGTCACGCGCGTCAACAGGATCGATGTCGGCCAGCGAACCTCTGATGGCAGCCGGCGCGCCACTGGTGTTTCCGACATCCCCGAAGAAAGCCTGATGCTGACCGGCGACGAGAACATCGTCGATGTCGATTTCTCGGTCTTCTGGGTCATAAGCGACGCTGGCAATTTCCTGTTCAATATCCAGAACCCCGAGGCGACCGTGAAGTCGGTTGCCGAGAGCGCGATGCGTGAGGTTGTCGGCAAGTCAGAGCTTGAACCGATCCTGACTGATCGCCGTCCGACCGAGGTGGCGGTTCAGGATCTGATGCAGTCGACGCTCGACGCCTATGGCTCTGGTATCAGCATCACGCAGGTACAGATGCAAAGTGTCGATCCGCCCAATCAGGTGATTGACGCTTTCCGCGATGTGCAGGCCGCTCGAGCTGACCAGGAGCGTATCCGCAACGAAGCGCGTGCGTATGCCAATCGTGTCGTTCCGGAAGCCCGTGGTGAAGCTGCGCGCATTCTGGAAGGGGCAAATGCTTACCGCGAGCAGACGGTGGCCGAGGCCCGTGGTCAGGCTGACCGATTCAGCCAAGTCTACGAGGAGTACCGCCAGGCGCCGGAAGTGACACGTCAGCGCATGTTCCTTGAAACCATGGAGCAGGTGTTCGGCGGTACCGACAAGATCATCATCGATGATCAGGCGGGCGGCGGCTCGGGTGTGGTGCCCTACCTGCCGCTCAACGAGATCAATCGCCAAAGCCGTGGAGGGCAGAACTAATGGGACGCTCAGTCTTCGGAGGTGTATTGATCCTCATTGCCGTGGCAATTGTCACCGCCTATTTCACCTTGTTCACCGTGTACCAGACCCAGCAGGCCTTGGTGCTTCAGTTCGGTCAGACCAAGCGGATCATTTCCGAGCCGGGTCTGCACTGGAAGATACCGTTCATCCAGAACGTGGTGATGCTCGACAAGCGCATCCTTGCGCTGGACTCACCGGCGCAAGAGGTCATCGCGTCTGACCAGAAACGTCTCGTGGTGGACGCGTTCGCGCGCTACCGCATCAACGATCCACTGCGTTTCTTCCAATCGGTCGGAACGATCGGCGTTGCCAATTCGCGGCTTGCCACAATCCTCAACTCGTCGGTTCGCCGCGTGCTGGGTGAGGCTAGCTTCGAAGCAGTGGTGCGGGATGATCGACCCGAACTCATGCAGCAGATCCTCGGCCAGCTTGGTGTCGAGGCCGCTACCTTCGGCATCCAAGTGGTTGATGTTCGGATCCGGCGTGCGGACTTGCCCGAAGCCAACAGCCAGGCGATCTACTCGCGCATGCAGACTGCGCGTCAGCAGGAAGCCGCAGAGATCCGCGCCGAGGGTGAGGAAGCGGCTCGCCGCATTCGCTCCCGGGCAGATCGTGATGTGACAGTGCTGGTGGCTCAAGCCAACCAGGAATCGGAGCAAATTCGCGGTCAGGGCGACGCGCAGCGCGCAAACATTTTCGCTCAGGCTTTCAATCAAGATCCGGATTTCTTCCAGTTCTATCGCTCGATGCAAGCCTATGCTGCAGGCCTCGCATCGGACGACACCAGGCTCGTGCTGTCGCCGAACAGCGATTTCTTCCGCTTCTTCCGTGATCCGACCGGGGCCGGACCGGCGGGTGGGGCAGCGCCATCACCCGCACCGGGTCAATAGAGCCGTGGCCCGGCGCATCGCATAATGCGCCGGGCCACATCCTCCTATGACGGACTTGATTGTCGCGCTTGGCCTGGTGTTGATCATTGAGGGTCTTCTCTACGCCGCCGCACCGGGCCTTGTGAGGCGCATGGCGATGGAAGTGCCCCATATCGCCGAACAAAGTTTGCGTCTGGGCGGCGTGATCGCCATTGCGATTGGCGTTTTTGTCGTCTGGCTGGTGCGTGGATAGTCCGGAACAGTTGTCCGAATTGCCCGATTGTAAGGGCTTCGGGGCTCGCTTTCCGGCCACGCTTCGGCCATCCTTTGCGGATCGTAGTTTTCAGACGCAGAACCAGACCACCTCCACGGTGACAGGGACGCGCGTTGCACTTCAAATCGGGTGTGAGGCACTGATGCGGGGAAGACCGCCATTGCTCAGAATGAAGATGCTATTGGCAGCGTGCCTATCGGCGCTTTTGCTCGGCAGTGTTGTTGCCACCGGTCAGGCACAGATTGCCGAACCAGGGCCAAAGTCGCTTGCGGATGTGGCGGAACCGCTGATGGACGCGGTGGTCAATATCTCAACCGCTCAGAATGTGCGCAGTCCGCAAGTCCGACCACTTCCCGACAGCAACGGTCCCGAGACTCCCGAGGATTCCCCTTTTGAGGATCTGTTCCGGGATTTCCTCGATCAGAACCGTGACAACGAGAACCCACGGCGTGTGAATTCGCTCGGTTCCGGCTTCATCATCGATGCCGACGGCATCATCGTCACCAACAATCATGTGATTGCTGATGCTGACGAGATCACGGTCAATCTCAATGACGGCACCGAGCTCGTGGCCGAGGTTGTTGGTCGCGACACCAAGACTGACATCGCGGTACTGAGGGTTGAACCCGAGGCCCCACTGACGGCTGTGCCATTCGGCGATTCGGAAGGGCTCCGTATCGGTGACTGGGTGGTGGCGATCGGCAACCCGTTCGGTCTCGGCGGTTCGGTCAGTGCCGGGATCGTGTCTGCGGTCAAACGGGTGATCGATACGAGTTCTCTCAACAATTTCATTCAGACCGATGCAGCAATCAACCGCGGTAACTCCGGCGGGCCATTGTTCAACATGGATGGGGAGGTGATCGGCATCAACACGGCCATCATCTCATCGTCTGGTGGATCAATCGGGATTGGTTTTGCCATTCCGGCTGATCTTGCAATCCCCGTTATCGCTCAGCTTGTCGACTTTGGTGAGACGCGCCGCGGTTGGCTCGGCGTTCGTGCCATGAGCGTCAGCGACGAGATTGCTGACAGCCTGGGACTCGACGAACCGAAAGGCGCTTTGATCGCCAGCGTTGGTGAGGGCAGCCCGGCCGATGATGCAGGGTTGGAACCTGGCGACGTCATCATGTCGTTTGGTGGCACCGAGATCGATGAAGCCCGTACTCTATTGCGCGCGGTGACCGATACGCCGGTGGGCCGTAAAGTCGATGTGGATGTTCTTCGCGAAGATGGGCCCGTCACGCTGGAGATCGAAATTGGCCAACTGGACGAGACGGCCAACCAGCTTGAGCGCGAGGTTCAGGAGGAACAGTCAGCCGAAGATGGTGAGGCACTGGACTTCAGAGCATTCGGTATGCGGATGACAACACTGACGCCCGAAATCCGGAATCGCGAGGGGATCGACGAGACCGTCACCGGATTACTTGTCCTAGAAGTCGATCCTGACAGCGAGGCCGCTGAACGACAGATCGAAGAGGGCAATATCATCACCAGTGTTGGTCAGGAGGAGGTCAGCACCCCGGCTGACTTCCTCGAGCAGATCGATATCCAGAAGCAGAAGGGTCGCAACACCGTTCTGCTCATGGTGACCAATGCGACTGGCGAGAACCGGTTCATCGTGCTGCCGTTGCCGCTTTAGGTCTGGGATCAGACTTCGGCGGTGTATTCCGCATCATCTTGATTGGGATCAGCCGGCGCCTCGCCAACAAACTCGTCGACTTGGTAGCCCTGCGCAAACAGCAGCGATGTCAGATCGGTATGGTCGATCCGCGCATCGGCAGCCTCGGCGACCGCCGGTTTTGCATAATAGGCGACGCCCAGGCCGGCCCCATCGAGCATCGCAAGATCATTGGCGCCGTCGCCGATTGCGACAGTTTCATGCGGCTTCAGTCGGTGTTTGCGGCAAAGTTCATTGAGCGCATCGCGTTTGGCCTGTTGCCCTAGTATCGGTTCTTTGACGGTGCCTGTCAGACGCTCGTCATTGAACTCCAGGGTGTTGGCCTTGTGCATGTCGAAGCCGCAGCGTTCGGCAATGGCTTCAGTGAAGATGGTGAAACCGCCTGAGACCAGTGCAGTGAAGGTCCCGTTTGCTACCATGGTTTGGATCAGGGTCTGGGCTCCGGGATTGAGTGTGATGTGGTTCTCGATCAACTGATCGATCAGCTTCGTTTCGATGCCAGACAGCAAGGCCACCCTGGCCCGCAGCGCCGGCTCGAATTCGATTTCTCCGCGCATGGCGCGCTCGGTGATCGACGACACCTGGCTCTTGATGCCAACCAGGGCAGCCAGCTCGTCGACGCACTCCTGCCCGATCATGGTTGAGTCCATGTCGGCCATGAGCAGCTTCTTGCGGCGGGTTTCGGCCACCTGCACGAAATGGTCGATCGGCAGGCCGTGAAGCGCAAGGCCAACCAGATGCTTCAGCGTGTCGAGCTTGTCGGCTTCGATATCCACATGGACGTCGAGCGCGTATCGTGCGAGCGGCTGAGAACGCTGGAAGGGTAGTGAGATAGTATCCAGCCTCTTCGCGGCCTCGACGATATAGTGAGCCTGCGCGGGTCGGGCTATGAGCGTTGTTACGATCGACATTCGGAGCTTTTATCATGGCGAGGGGAGCAGCGTCGATCCGATCCGTATGCCTGGCCGGGCCGACTGCCAGCGGCAAGTCCGCGCTGGCCATCGCCATTGCAAAGGAGCTTGGCGGCACCGTCGTCAACGCTGACTCCATGCAGGTCTACGCCGACCTCAACGTCATTACGGCGCGGCCGACCAATGACGACATGGAAGAGGTGCCACACCGGCTCTACGGTGATGTTAATGCGGATCAGCGCTACTCGGCTGGCCGTTTTGTTGACGATGCAGGACAGGTCATCGAGGAGGAACGACATCGCGGCCGGGTGTCGGTGTTCACAGGCGGGACAGGGCTCTACTTCAAGGGTCTGATCGAAGGCTTCTCTCCCATTCCGGCAGTTCCGGATCAGATCCTTGGACGCTGGAATGCGCAACTGGCCGACAGCGGGCCGGACGCACTGCATGCTGTTCTAGCTGATTGCGATCCTGTTCTGGCGGACCGGATTGCGCCAGGAGACAGCCAGCGCATCGTGCGTGCCCTGTCGGTGAACGAGGCGACAGGGCGGCCGCTCTCCTACTGGCAGGCCCAGCCAGGGTCGCCGCTCCTGAACCGTGCGACAACGCTTTGCCTTTTCCTCGACCCCGAGCGAGACTGGCTTGCCGAGCGTATCGACCGGCGTTTCGAAGCAATGATGGAGGCCGGTGCCGTCCAAGAGGTTGAGCAACTGCATGCGCGCAAGCTCGATCCCACACTGCCGGCCATGCGTGCCCATGGCGTTTCGCATCTGATCGACATGCTGGAAGGCCGGCTCGACCGCAAGGAGGCCATTGCGCGCGGGCAAGCCGACACGCGTGCCTACGCCAAAAGACAACGTACGTGGTTCCGCGGGCAGATGCGCGACTGGCAAATCGTGCGGCCCGGAGACACGGCACAGGCAATTCTTGGTTCGGCAACCGGCTGACTCATCCACCGGGTTGACGATGTTTCGGCACATCGCTAACGTCCGACGCAAACCTGAGGAGAAGTCAGCAATGGCACGTTTGGCCATGCTTATCGTAGTAGGAACACGCGCTGTCGGGGTGGCTTAGCCACAAACCTGACCGATAGCGCGTGACAGGCCCCCTCGAGGGGCTTTTTTTGTGGCCAGACGGATGACGAGCGGATCGTATCTCTGGCAAGCGGAAGTGGAAAGCGGAGGCATCAGCCTCCCCGGAACGGAGCCTTGAAGACGATGGCCGAAGAGATGACCGGCGCTGAGATGGTGGTTCGAGCCCTGAAGGATCAGGGTGTCGAGCATGTGTTCGGCTATCCCGGTGGTGCGGTGCTGCCGATCTATGACGAGATGTTCCAGCAAGAGGATGTCCGGCACATTCTCGTCCGGCACGAGCAGGGCGCAGGCCACGCTGCCGAAGGTTATGCCAGATCCACCGGCAAGGCCGGCGTCGCGCTGGTGACATCGGGTCCGGGCGCGACCAACATGGTGACGCCGCTGACCGACGCTTTGATGGATTCGATCCCGCTTGTCTGTATCACCGGTCAGGTGCCCACCCACCTGATTGGCTCGGATGCCTTTCAGGAATGCGACACGGTCGGTATCACCCGGTCCTGCACAAAGCACAACTATCTGGTCAAAGACGTCAATGATCTGTCACGGGTGCTGCACGAAGCCTTTGAGGTGGCAACGAGCGGTAGACCGGGGCCGGTCGTGGTCGACATTCCAAAGGACGTCCAGTTTGCAACCGGAACCTATGTCGGGCCGAAGTCGGTGCATCACCGCACCTACAAGCCGAAGCTGAAGGGTGATGTCGCGCGCATCAAGGAAGCGGTCGAGCTGATCCTGTCTGCCAAGCGGCCGATCGTTTACTCGGGTGGTGGCGTGATCAACTCCGGCTCGGAAGCCAGCCAGCTTCTGCGCGAGTTTGTCCGCATAACCGGCTTCCCGATCACCTCAACATTGATGGGGCTGGGCGCCTATCCGGCGGCCGATCCGCAGTGGCTCGGTATGCTGGGCATGCACGGCACGTACGAAGCCAACATGGCCATGCATGATTGCGATCTGATGATCAATATCGGTGCGCGGTTCGATGACCGTATCACCGGTCGGCTTGACGCTTTCTCGCCCACCTCAAAGAAGATCCACATCGACATCGATCCGTCCTCGATCAACAAGAATGTTGTTGTCGATGTTGGCATCATTGGCGACTGCGCTCACGTCCTCGAAGATCTGATCAGGCTGCTCAAGGCAAGCGGCCGCTCGATCGACAAGGACGCGATCAAGCCCTGGTGGCGCGAAATCGACGGATGGCGCGGCAAGGACTCCCTTGGCTACCGCACGTCAGACAGCGTGATCATGCCGCAATATGCGGTCGACCGGCTGTATCAGCTTTGCAAGGACAAGGACGCCTACGTCACCACCGAGGTGGGGCAGCACCAGATGTGGGCTGCGCAGTATTTCCACTTCGAGGAACCCAACCGGTGGATGACATCCGGTGGGCTGGGTACCATGGGCTACGGTCTGCCGGCCGCGATTGGTGTCCAGGTGGCGCATCCCGATGCGCTTGTCATCGACATTGCGGGAGACGCCTCGATTCTGATGAATATGCAGGAGATGTCGACGGCGGTTCAGTATCGCCTGCCGGTGAAGATCTTCATCCTCAACAACCAGTATATGGGGATGGTGCGACAGTGGCAGCAACTGCTGCATGGCAACCGGTTGTCGGAAAGCTACACCGAAGCGCTGCCGGATTTCGTCAAGCTCGCAGAAGCCTATGGTGCGGTCGGCATTCAGGCCTCGAAGCCCGGCGAACTTGATGATGCGATCAGCGAGATGATTGCGGTCGACCGGCCGGTCATTTTCGATTGCCGTGTCGCAGCACTTGAGAACTGCTTCCCGATGATCCCGTCGGGCAAAGCACATAACGAGATGCTGCTTGGCGAGAACGTGCCGCCAGAAGAGATCGAAAATGCGATCGATGACGCTGGCAAGGTGATGGTGTGAGCAGAGCTGACGAAGCGGACTGGTAATATCTTATGCCCGACATCACGCTTGTCATCGGCAACAAGAACTACTCGTCGTGGTCGCTGCGGCCATGGCTGGCTCTGCGGCAGTCCGGGCTGCCGTTCTCTGAACAGCTGATCAACCT
>JBCDCP010000124.1:0-8319 GCA_039181495.1 Pseudomonadota bacterium
AAGGACGATCCGACATCGGGGATGAGGCCGATGGCGCATTCGGGCAGCGCGACCATCGTACGTGCAGTGACGATCCGGTGTGAACCATGCACCGAAACGCCGACGCCGCCACCCATATCGATTCCGTCCATCAGCGCCACATAGGGCTTCGGGTAACGGGCGATGCGGGCGTTCAGCGGGTACTCATCACGCCAGAAACTCCGGCCGGCTTCGAAGTTGCCCTTTTTGGCTTCCCAATAGAGATCCTGCACATCTCCGCCGGCGCAAAACGCCTTCTCGCCGGTCCCATCAATCAGGATCAGGTCAACGTCCGTATCGTGCTGCCAGGCATCCAGGGCCGCATCGATCGCCTTGACCATGGCGTAGGTCAGCGCGTTCAGCGCATGCGGGCGGTTCAGGGTGATACGGCCAGCACGGCCCTCGCGCCGGATGATGATCTCACCGTCGGGGAACGCGTCACTCATCGGGGGATCAGGCCGCTTCGGCCAACAGTGCTCTCACGGTGATCAGCCGCATGATCTCGTTGGTGCCCTCAAGGATCTGGTGCACCCTGAGGTCACGGACGATTTTCTCGACACCGTAATCGGCGAGATAGCCATAACCGCCATGCAGCTGCAGCGCCTGATTGGCAACCTCGAAACTCGCATCGGTGACGAACTTCTTGGCCATGGCGCAATGCTTGGTCGCGTCCAGCGATTGGTTGTCGAGCTTCCATGCGGCCTGCCGAAGGAAAGCGCGCGCCGCCTGCAGCGAGATTTCCATATCCGCCAGCCGGAATTGCAGGGCCTGGAATTGGTCGAGCGTCTGACCGAACGCTTTGCGTTCGCCCATATAGCTGACGGACTTGTCGAGCGCGGCCTGCGCTGCTCCCAATGCGCATGCGGCAATGTTGAGGCGCCCGCCATCGAGCCCGGCCATGGCATATTTGAAACCGTCACCCTCCTGGCCGACTAGATTGGTCAGCGGGATGTGGCAATCATCAAACTGAACCTGAGCGGTGGGCTGCGCCTTCCAGCCCATCTTGCGCTCATTGGCGCCGAAACTCAGCCCCGGCGTGCCGTCCTCGACCAGCACCGCAGACACGCCCTTCGGCCCCGGTCCGCCGGTCCGCACCATGACGAGATAGACGTCGGAATAGCCGCCGCCTGAGATGAAGGCCTTGGTGCCGTTGAGAACGTAGTGCTCGTTGGTCTTGGTCGCGGAGGTCGAGAGCGCCGCTGCGTCCGACCCGGAGCCGGGCTCTGTCAGGCAGTAAGACGCGACCTTCTGCATCGATCCGAGTTGAGGAAGCCAGGCTTCGCGCAACTCGTCTGTGCCATAGGTGTCGATCATCCAGCCGCACATGTTGTGGATCGACAGAAACGAGGCGACCGTCGGACAGCCATAGGAGAGAGCCTCGAAGATCAGCGTGGAGTCGAGCCGCGACAGGCCCGACCCGTAGTCCTCACCGACATAGATCGACGCCATGCCCAGTTCCGCGAGCTCGTTGAGCACATCGCGGGGGAGCATCTCATCCTGATCCCAGCGATCGGCCTCGGGGGCCATCTTATCGACCGCAAAATCGCGTGCGGTGTCGAATATGGCCTGCTGTTCGTCAGTCAGTGCGAAATCCATGGGCTTACCCTTTCGCGGCGTTTGGCCCCCGAAGGACCTGCTGCGCCACTAACTCTCATAGTCGCGCGTGTCGTCAATCACCTTGCCATCATTGGGCAGTTCGTCCGTGAGAACAGCCCTTCCAGACAGCCGTGTTTCAGCCTTGAGCGTTGCCGCGATCGCCTCCAGATCCGGTGTGCCGTCGCCGGCGGTGACCTGCAGCGTCATCACGTCTCGGTCGCCATCACGGCCGACCACAAGCCGGGCACCGCTGACCTCGGCATGGGCTTTGACAACGCGGTCGATCTGTTTGGGATCGACGAACATTCCCTTCACCTTGGTACGCTGATCGGCCCGGCCCATCCAGCCCTTGATGCGCAGATTGGTCCGTCCGCAAGGCGATGGCTCATCAAGGATCGCGGACATGTCTCCGGTGCCGAAGCGGATCAGCGGATAGGCCGGATTGAAGCGCGTGACGACGATCTCGCCGACCTCGCCGACCGGAACGGGGTCGTCACTGCCGGGCCGTACAATTTCGACGATGATGTCTTCGCTGACAATCATGCCGGGCAGGGGCTCACCCTCATGCTCGGACTCGTAGGCGATGACGCCGATATCGGCGGTGGCGTAGCACTGCATCACCGCAACGCCACGCGCCTTGTAGGCATCCCGCATAGATGGAAACAAGGCTCCGCCGGAAACCAGCGCCAGCTTGATCGAGGAGAGGTTCGCGCCGACTTCATCGGCTTTATCGAGGATGACCTTCAGGAAGTCCGGCGTGCCGGCATAGGCGTCGGGTTTCAGGGCAGCGGCGGCTTCGACCTGGGCCTCGGCCGGTGTCGTCCCCGCAGGGAAAACGCGTGCCCCAAGAGCCAGCGCCCCGGATTCCAGGATGAACCCGCCCGGTGTCGCATGATAGGCCAGCGCGTTGTGCACGAGATGGTGCGATCGGACGCCTGCGGCAAAAAAGGCCCGCGCCGCGTTCCATGGATCGGGGCCAATCGCTTCCGGCTCCCAGACGGGACCCGGGGACATGAACACCCGCGCGCCGCTGAGTGCCTGCTCATCGACCAGCCCGCCAAAGACCGGGTTGTCCTGCTGCAACGCCATCAGCTCCGGCTTGCGCAAAACCGGCAGCCCGGCGAGCGCCTCGCGACTGGATATTTCCTGGGGGTCCGTGCCGTCGAGATGCTTGGCCCAGCCCGGCAGCTTCATCGCGTTTTCGATGAACTCCGGAAGCGCGTTGCACAGGTCGGCTTCCCGCTCGTCATGGGGCTGCGTCTCGCGGTGGTCGTAATGGGTCGACATGGTGCCTCCTAGCCTTCGACCCAATCGATCGGTTTGCGGTCGCGGAAGAACCCGCCCGTGGGCCCATCATCGGGAAGCGTCGCCAACCAGATCGCCGTGTCGGCCGCTTCGTCAACATCGCGCGTTGCGTCCTGGCCGCCCATCCGGGTCCGCACCCAGCCTGGGCACATCGCATTGATCTTGATGCTCGCGGGCAGTTCTTCGGCGAGCTTGATCGTGATGGCGTTCAGGAATGCCTTGGTCACGCCGTAAGCACCAGGGCCGAGGCTGTTCAGTGCGCCCCATCCCGACGAGACATTGACGACGCGTCCGTAGCCACGTTGCCCCATGCCGGGAGCAAGCGCCTGGATGAGCCTCAGCGGCGCAAGCGCATTGACGCGGATGTGCTCGGCGACCGAGGCATCCTTCATGTCGATGAGATACTGGTTTTCGAGAACGCCGGCATTGTTGACCAGAACATCGACCTCGACCTCGTCGGACTCAAGCGCCGCCATCGCCTGGGCGATGACTTCAGCACTGGTCAACTCTAGCCGCAGGCTAGACGCCTGCCCGCCCTGAGCTTTGATCGCATCAGCCACTTCTTGGCCTGCGAGTTTCTCGCGGGCACCAACAATCACATGCAGGCCTTCGCGGGCCAGCCCATGGGCAATGGCCTCGCCGATGCCACGGTTTCCGCCAGTCACAAGCGCTGTCTTCATGGCTCAGGCCAGCCAGCGTTTGCGGCGCTTGTAGTGCTTTACGTTGCGGAATGATTTGCGGCCTTCACCGCCAATGCCGAGATAGAATTCGCGAACGTCTTCGTTCTCGCGCAGATCCTTCGCTTCGCCGTCCATGACGACGCGGCCCGATTCCAGAATGTAGCCATAGGTCGCATAGCGCAGGGCGATATTGGTGTTCTGCTCGGCCAGCAGAAACGACACGCCTTCATTCTCGTTCAGCTTGCGGACAATCTCGAAGATCTCCTCAACAAGCTGCGGCGCAAGTCCCATGCTCGGTTCATCGAGCAGGATCATCTTCGGTCGAGACATCAGCGCCCGGCCGATCGCGCACATCTGTTGCTCGCCGCCCGAGGTGTAGCCCGCCTGGCTTCTCTTGCGCTCACGCAGGCGCGGGAAATAGTCGTAGACCATCTCGAGGTCTGACCGGATCGCCGCGCCGCCATCGCGCCGGGTGAAGGCACCGGTGAGAAGGTTCTCCTCAATAGTCAGATGGCCGAAGCAGTGCCGGCCTTCCATGACCTGAATGCAGCCGCGCCGCACCAGATCATTGGGCGAGAGATCCTGGATTTCCTCGCCTTCAAATTCGATCGACCCCTTGGTGACATCGCCGCGCTCCGCCCCCAGCAGATTGGAGATCGCCTTGAGCGTGGTCGTCTTGCCCGCGCCATTTGCACCAAGGATCGAGACGATGCCACCGCGCGGAACCGTCAGCGACACGCCCTTGAGCACAAGGATGACATGGTCATAGACCACCTCGATATTGTTGACCGAGAGAATGGTCTCAGCCGCTTCGGTCTGCGGCGCTGCGTCTGTTTCAGCCAAAGACACGTATCGGGCTCCGGATTTTCAGTGACGGGGCAGGGCAGGGCCGCGCAGTGAGAGTGTCTGCGCGGCCCGATCGTGTTGGTTGCGCGTCAGTTCACGCAGGCCTCGGTCCGGTCCGGCCAGGGTGCGTTGGAGGATTTGTACTCCTCGGCCGCACTGGCCAGGAGCGGCTTGACCTTTTCGGTCATCGGCTCGAACCAGTCAGACACCTTGTTCCATTTCTGGCCGTCCCACTCCTGCATGTACATCTTGTGATGTCCGGAGTGCTCGGCGCAGGTTGTCTGCATCGGCGCCATGAAGCCGGCCAGGCCGATTTCCTCAAGACGCGCCTCGGTGATGTTGAGGTTCTCAAGGCCAATCCGCATGTCCTCTGAGGTGATCGCCGTCTTGCCGGTGATCTCCTGCGCGGTACGAATGGCCTCGGCCATCACGACCGAGTTCATCAGGCCGCGATTGTACAGGTTCTCGCCAAGCCTATTGGGTTCGGTCTGGCTCTTACCTGCATCAATCAGCAGACGCTGGATGTCCTGGTGGGCCTGGAAGTCGGCGCCCACAGCATGGAAGTTCAGCGTCTTGTAGCCTTTTGCGTCCTGACCACCAGCGCGGGCATCATCCTCGCCGCCGGACCACCACACGCCAATGAACTTGGACATGTCGTAGCGAATCTTGACGGCTTCCTTGACCGCGGTGGGGTTCATGGCACCCCAGCCCCACATGATCATGTAGTCGGGCCGGTCACGGCGCACATTGAGCCACTGGGCGGACTGGTTCTGCATTTCCTTCAGACCCACCGGGTACTGCAGGAATTCAAAGCCATAGGTCTCGGCCATCTTCTCGAACAGCGCGATCGGTTCACGACCATACCCGGCATCGAGGAACACATAGCCGAACTTCTTGCCCTTCAGCGCATCGAAGCCGCCTTCCTGTTCGGCGATATACTTGATCACGCCGGAAGCACCGTCCCAATAGGTCATTGGCGGGTTAAACACCCAGGGGAAGGTGTCTCCGTCCGCCGCTGCCGACAGGCCATAGGCCATGGACAGAACGGGGATCTTGTCGACCGAGGCTTTGGGGATCACCTGTAGTGTGATGCCGGTTGAGTAGGGGTTGAACACCAAGGTGTTATTGGCCTTGGCCTGTTCGTAGCACTCCACGCCCTTCTGCGTGTTGTAGCCGGTCTCGCATTCTTCGACGACGATCTTGACGCCACCGATGCCGCCATCGCGCTCATTCAGCATGTTCAGATAGTCGGCCATGCCATTTGCGATGGGGATGCCCGAGCCAGCAAAGGGGCCGGTCCGGTAGGTGGAAAGCTGGATATAGACTGAGTCTTCAGCCTGTACGGGCATTGCCGGAAAGGCCATCGCGGCCGCAGCAATTCCGCCGATCAGCAGTTTTCTCATCGGGTTCCTCCCAACATGCGGCGTGCTCCTGCAGCCGCTTGCTCCGAGCCCTTCAGATTATCGGACATGGCCGCGGGCTCCCGAGGGCCATGTCACTTCCGGCGGCGTCCGGCAGTCCAGCCGGCGCTACCCTTTGGTATCAGCCGTAGGGGAACGGCCAATTCCGCAGTTTCTCCTTCGCCAACGACCAAAGCCGCGCAAGGCCATGGGGCTCAACGACAAGGAAAAAGATGATCAGCGCACCGATGATGAGCTGAGCAATATGAAAGATCACCTCCGCGCCCAGATCGATGCCGATCGCCGGCAGTCCGGTACGCAGGACAATCGGCAACCCCCAGATGAAGGCTGCGCCGAAGAAGCAGCCATGCAGGCTGCCAAGCCCTCCAAGGATGGCCATGAACAGAATCTGGAATGACAGTGTGATCGAAAACGCCTCGGGCTCCGCGGCCCCGAGATAGAAGAAGACGAACATCGCGCCGGCAACGCCGGCGATATAGGACGAGACAGCAAACGCCGACAGCTTGGCAACCAGTGGTCTGACACCCATCAACTCAGCAGCGATATCCATGTCGCGGATCATCATCCATTGCCGCCCGATGCGCCCGCGCACCAGATTCTTCACCAACAGCGTGAAGACAATGACGATGGCCAGCACGATGAAGTACCGCGTAAATGGATCAGCCGCGGGGCCAGTCAGGACCAGCCCGCCGAAACCGGTGCGCTCTGGCACTTCGATGGCACCTGAATCATTGTAGTTGTACAGCCATCCGATCCGGATGAAGCACCATTCAAGGAAGAACTGTGCAGCCAGCGTCGTCACTGCGAGATAGAGCCCCTTGATGCGGAGCGATGGCAGTCCGAACACCATGCCGACAGCCGCCGCGAACACGCCCGAGATCATGACGTGGACGACGATGTTCACGTCCGGAAAGATGGTCGTCAGCTTGTAGCAGGCATAGGCGCCGACGCCCATAAAGGCGCCTGTGCCCAGTGACAGCTGTCCCGCATAACCGGTCAGGATATTGAGGCCGACCGTGGCAAGCGCCAGGATCAGGAATGGGATCATGATCGAGGCAAGGACAAAATCGTTGGCAATGAACGGAACGATCAGCGCCGCTGTGATCGACAGCATCATACCGACGCGGTCCTCACGCAGCGGCAGGATCGCCTGATCGGCCTCGTAAGCGGTCTTGAACTGGCCAGCTTCGCGGTAATACATCAGCCATTGCTCCAGACATTGGCGTTGGCCGCAAAGTCGTCGCGCTGCGGATTGACAATGCAGAAGCGATGGCCCGTTGGCGGCTCCATCACGGTCCACCCCTTGCTGCAATGCTCGACGACATGCGCCCCGAGCGCTTCGAGCCGTGCCTGTTCGCTGTCGGGGTGATCGGTCTCGATGTCCAGATGTACCCGACTGTCATGGCCGACGTGCTGCAGCAGTACGCGTGGTTCACCCGCCGGGCTTGAACCCACGGCGTACTTGCCATCGTCATCGATTTTGAATTCGTAGCCCAACGCGCCGGACCAGAATGCCGAAGCATCGGTCAGGTCATCGCCTTTGCAGTCGATCACGATCACGCCCAACCGGCTCATGTGGCTGTTGATGTCCGCCATGCTCTACACCCGCTCGATGATCTTTTCGCCGAACAGACCCTGCGGCCTGAACAGCAGGAAGACGAGTGCAATCATGTAGGCCAACCAGCTCTCGATCCCGCCGCCGATCAGCGGGCCCCAGTAGATCTCGCCGATCTTCTCGCCAATGCCGATGATCAGGCCGCCGACAATGGCACCAGGGATCGATGTGAAGCCACCGAGGATCAGCACAGGCAAAGCTTTTAGTGCGATGATTTCGAGCGCAAACGAAACATCCGAGCGCGCACCCCACATGATACCAGTCGCGAGCGCCACGATGCCGGCGGCGAACCAGACGATCGCCCAGATCTGATGCAGCGATATGCCAACCGAAAGGGCCGCCTGGTGATCATCGGCCACCGCGCGCAAAGCGCGCCCGATCCGGGTCTTGTTGAAGAACACCGCCAGCGCCCCGACCATGAGCAGGGCGATGGCCGCCGCGGCAACGTCGATATGCTGGAATATCAGCAAGCCGCTGTCGCCGATTTCGATGGCGGTCGATCCAGTCGGCAGGCCCAACTCCTGGGTGATCATCTGCTTGGGCTCGCCACCAAAGATGAATTCGCCAAGCCCGATCAGAAAGATCGTCAAGCCAATTGTCGACATTAGCAGAATGATATCGGGCTGCCCGATCAGCGGCCGCATGACGATACGCTCGATGAGATAGGCCAGCAGACCCATGACGCCGATCGTCAGCGCCAGAGCAAGAAAGGCCGGAACGCCCCGTTCATGCAGTCCGACCAGGGTCAGCGCTGCGAACACCACCATGATGCCCTGAGCGAAGTTGAACACGCCCGAGGCCTTGAAGATCAGCACGAAACCAAGCGCGATCAGTGCGT
>JBCDCP010000125.1:0-8298 GCA_039181495.1 Pseudomonadota bacterium
CGCACGATTGCCGTGTCACGCGCATCGAGCGCACCATTTTCGCCGGTATACCAGATCACGGTGTCGGCAGCGGTGCCGGCCACCATGGTCGTGGCGGTCTCGAAGGGCGGACCGTCAACACGCATCGGCGGATTGTCGGCATCTGCCGCAAAGAAGTCCCGCGATGCACGAACCGTGGACGCAGACTGCAGATGGGTATAGGCGCGATCCTCGATCGCATTCTCCATCGCCGTCTGCAGATTGGCCAAGGTGGTCGGCAGATCGGGACCAATCTCGAAATCACCGGGACCAGGCGCGCTGAGGGCTGCCAGCGAGTCATGTGCAGTGAGAGTCACCCTCTCCTGTGTGCCGTCCGGCAGGTCGAGGAAGATGTTGATTTCCTGGCCATCAGCAGGCAACGCCGTCAACTGAACAGCCGCGCTGCGCGGCTGCGTTGCGCCCGGTGCGGTTACCACAGCACCGGTGACATCTGTCGTGATCGAGGTCAGCTTGAAGCCGAAGGGGTGATCGCCATCTTCGTCCAGCGTGATGCTGTCCACGGTTGCGCCCAGTGTCAGCCGCCCTCGCCCGTCCGCGCCGGCATCGGCCAGCTTGCGTTCGGCAGCGAGCGTCTCAAGTCCCGCCCGCGTGCCATCGCCTTCAAGGATCACATCGGGGATCTCGATCGGGCGCTGGTCCACCGCCCGGCCCGCAAACAGATGGCGGCCTCCGACATCGACGTTCAACACCGATACCGCTTCGGAGAAGAAGGATGAGGCGTATTCCTGGGCGAGCGTCTGGTTGGAGCTGGCGAAATCAAAGCCACCGCTTCCAATCTCGACCTTGGCAGTGTCGACGATCTCGTCAAACCGCGACACCGACAGCTGCATGACATCAAGCCGCAGCAGGACGGTCTGGATCGAGGACTGGTAGCTCTCCAGCGTCGCGACGCGGTCTTTCATCGACAGGGCCAGCGTCCGATCGCTGCCCAATCCGGCATAGGTGTCGGATTTGATGCCGGTGCCAAGCGCCTTTTGCAGCTCGGTCAGCTCCTGGCGCGTCCCAAGAATGCCTTGGGTGAAGCCAATGGTGCTTGTCAGAGATGGAACGCCGGTCATGGTTTACTCCGCTGGATCACCGCTAGCCGATCTGCAGCAGCGCGTCGGTCAGTTCCCGGTAGGCGTTGATGAGCCGGGCATTCGCCTGGTAGGCCGTCTGCAACGTCACCAATGCCGCCATTTCCTCATCGATATTGACGCCTGACGCGGCCGACTGGCGCTCGCGCAGAGACTGCATGGCAATCGATTCGGTGTCGTAGGCCCGCTGCGCCAATTCGGACTGCTGGGCCTGGAACGAGATCGTCCGGCGGATGAAGTCACTCAGGTTGCCGCTGAACGGTGCCGAACCGGTCACACCCGATTCACCGCTGAAATCCCAGGACTGGTCGACCAACCGTTCGAGGATCGCCTCGGGGCGCGCCGGGTCGCCCGCATCGATGCCGACGGTATAGGCCACAAGGGCCGCCGGGTTGTCGAACAGGTCCGGATTGACGGTGATCCTTTCGGCAAAGCCAACCTTCTGAGGAACTGCACCATGGCGCGCTGTATATGCCGGGGGCGTGCCGCCACCATCCACAAAGAACGGCAAGGCAACAGAACCACCGGCGAGACTGGTCTCGGTTCTCGTTGCGCTGAGGGCATCGATCGTCCGCGTGTTGGCGGCGCCATCATCAAGAATGCGCAGATTGCTGCCAACAGCATCGACGTTGAAGCCAGGGCCCAAAGCCGACTGCAGCGAAGCGGCAGCGGTGGCAAGATCGGGCTGGAAACTCAGCGAAATAACCGTGTCGTCGGTCCGTGCGGTGTAAGCATCGGTCAGTGCGGGTGCACCAGCTTCGTCGACCCGGACAATGGTCACCACACGCTGCTCGTTGGTGGTGTCATCGGTGTAGGTCAGGGTGATCGAGTCGCCATCCTGCAACCCGGAGACATCGACACCAAGACCGTTGCTGGCTCCGTTCGTCTCAACAGTGCTCGGTACAGTCACACTCGACAGGCTGCGCGCCATGGCATCAGCAATCGAGTCGAGCTGGGTCTGCGCCTGGGTCAGAATCTCATCCCGCAGATCGATGTAGGCGCCAATGCTGCCTGAACGGATCGCATCGTCGGCAATCAGGTCAATCGATAGCCCGTTGCCGACGGTGAGCTGGATGGTGCCCACGCTCCGCTGCGCAGGATCAGTGCTGTAGAGCGCCTGTGCGCCAATGCTTCCACGCTCATCAAACTGAAGATTGGCCGGGTCCCCGGACAACAGCAGGACACCGGACCGCGTAAAGATGTTGACCGCTCCGCGATCTATGTCGACCACACGAATGTCGACAAGACTGGCCAGTTCTTCCAGCAGATTGTCGCGCTGATCCAGCATCCCTGCCGGTGGACCGACGGCCTGCTGTGTGGTCGTAATCTGTTCGTTGATGTCCGAGATCGACTGCAGCAGCTCTTCAACCCGCTGCATACCGCTGGCGATACCGCGTTCGGCTTCAAGGCGCATCGCCTGAATGTCATCCGACATCGCGTTCAGCTTGTTGGTCAGGTTCAGCGCGGTGCCGAGTACCGCTTCCCGCGCCAGCACCGATTCCGGGCTGACGGAGAGTTCTTCCAGCGAGGACCGAAATTCATTGAACAGCGTATCGATCGCATCCTGACCGCCGGGCTGACCATACAGGCTATCGAGCTGAGCATAAAACCGGCTCAACGTCTCGGCATAGCCAAGCCCGGGCGCCTCGTTGCGGATCGTCTGCTGGATCAGTTCGTCGATGCGTCTGGTCGTATCCAGCAACCGGACACCGGAGAGATCCTCTCCGGCAAACAGCTCCGCCTGCCCGGCCACCTTGCGTGAATAGCCCGGCGTATCGGCATTGGCGATGTTGTGTGCGGAAATCTCGAGATTGGCCGACGTGACCCTCAGGCCCGACAATGCCGCATCGAGAACGCCTCCCAAACCCATAACGCAACCTCCTCGGCGGGACGTACGGCCCTACGTCCCAGCGAAACAGCCAACCTTGATCAACGCACCATGTTCAGAGCTTCGGACAGCATCTCATCAGCGGTCGAAACGATGCGCGTTCCTGCCGAGTAAGCCTGCTGGGTCACGATGAGCTTGGTGAATTCATCGGCGATGTCGGTGTTGGAGTTTTCAAGCGCCCCACCGATGATCGAACTGCCATCCGAGATAATAGCGACGCCGGATTCCTGGGTGCGGGCAAACCCGCCGCCATCGAGCTTCTGCAACTTGTTGGCCGCATTGAATTCAGCCTGCACGACCTGGAAGACATCGACGGTTCGGCCATTTGAATAGCTGGCGATGATGCGGCCTTCCTCGGAGATGTTGAGGCCGACGAGTTCACCAGCCGAGAACCCATCCTGGCTCAGCTCGGTCACCTCGGCGTTGCCGTTCGAGTCCGAGAACTGGGTGATGCCGTTCTGACCATGCGTCAACGTCACAGCACCTGCTGAAACACCATCGACCGTCAGATTGGCGATGTTGACACTGGTAACCGCCGGAGACAGCTGTCCACTGGCATCAAAGGTGTATTCGGTGCCGACATTGCGCCACATGGGCTGGGTGCCGGAAGCATTAGAATCTTCAAGGTAGAAGAGGTTCCAGGTGTCGCTGCCACCGGCCTGGGTCGAGTCGATCTTGGCCCAGCGCAGCTGAACGTTCAGCGGTGAGCCGCCTTCGTCAAAGACCGTGATTGCACCACCGGCGATAGATGACTCAAGGAATGTGGTGGCCTCATTGGCCTGGACGTATTGATTCACCGACGGCGTTGGGTTGGTCGTACCCGCCGAGAGGCCAAGAGCCGCCAGTGCTCCAGCGGCGCCACCGATCGTCACGGTGTCGTTGTTGTTGCTGGGCGTGATCTCAATGCGCCCGTCCGTTGCATCATAGGTGATGTCAGCGATGCCACCGAGAAGCGTGGCCAGTTCTTCAACCGAGCCCACGCTCGTGAGATCGATGTTCTGAACAGCGCCCGTACCAAATTGCAGTGTCGCCGTTCCGGTTGACGCGGCGAGCGCGGCGTTGGTGGCGGAGTAGGTCTGCTCGGTCACACCGAATGCCGTTGAAGCATCAACAGTGCCGCCAACCGCGAAGTCGGTACCAATGGTCGCTGCGTCGATGTCGAGAAAACCAGAGCCATCAATGGAAGCAGTCACATTCGGGGTCGTCAAACCAGCCAGTTGAGCTTCCAGTTCGGTGCGGTTCGACACCTGGCCTGCACCAGTGCCGAATGTGATCGTGTCCACTCCGATCGTCAGAGTCTGGCCGTTCAGCGCCGCAATTCCCGCATTGGTCGGTTCGGTCGTCCCGCTCAGGCCAAGAGCGGCCGCAGTTCCGCCGAAGGTCACCGAATCCGAGTTGTTTGAACCCAAATCAACGGTAATCGTACCCGCGTTCAGAGCAGCGGTTTCATCTCCGCCGGTTGCGGTACGAATGGCTGCCTGGATATTGGCCAAGAGGGTATCGATGTCACCAGAGGCATCGATTTCGACGTTACTGCCAGTCGGCGTGTTGGTGCCGTCAGTGTCGAACTCGAAGGTCACGCTCGTGCCGCCGATACTGACCGACAGCGTCTCGCCATTGGACACCAGCGTGCTGGCAAGGTTCGTACCGGTAAGGGCCGCCGTGCCTGTGGCGTTGGCAGCGGTGTCGGCGGCGATGGCCACAGTGCCGGTCACCGTCGCATTTGTATCATTCGCAAGGCTCGCACCATTCACATTGGCAGGCGCGGACTGGGTAGTCGGATTGTTTGCGAAAACCGAGTTGTTCAGCAATTCCGAGTTGGCAATGTTCGGGTCTGCATTCGCCGTCAACGGATAGTCTGACAGGTTCGAGCGAAGCACGATCTCATTGGTCTTGTTGGCCGGCAGGAAGTCATTGGTCACCCGGATTGCTTCGGGGATGGAGCCCGAAACGTTGCCGGTCTGAGAGTCAACCGGCAGACCCTTCAGGTAATAGCCGGCGCCGTTGACGAAGAAGCCGGAAGCATCAAGATCAAAGTCACCTCGGCGCGTGTAGCGATCGATACCTTCGAAGATCGGCTGCCCATCAACAAAACCAGATTGCTGCTCGACGACGAAAAAGCCGCTGCCATTCAGCGCCATATAGGTGCTCACCGGTGCGTTCTGGATATCTCCCTGGACACTGTTGGTGGCCCGCGAGAACGCCTGAACCGCACTGCCGGACTGGCGCCCAGGAGAGGACTGCGTCACCAGATCGACAAAGCTCATGTCGGTCCGCTTGTAGCCAGTGGTCTGCGAGTTCGCGATATTTGACGAGATCTGCTCAAGCGCACTTGATTGCGCGTTCAGCCCGCTCACCGAAATCCCCAAGGCTCCAAAAATACCCATTACTGCACTCCTTCCGGTCGCCGCACCGCCCCATGGGCCGGTAATTTGGCCGCACACCACTCAGGCGCGCGGATTCGCTGGTTGATCTTTCAAGCGGCGTGCCAGAAGAGAAACGGCGTAATTTCAATATGTTGAAAGACGACCATGTGGTTGGCGGCACAGGTTTCCCGGCAAGAAACGCCCTGTGACGGCAAAATCTGCCGGGCCCCGGTCGGGCCAAGAGCAGCATTGGCAAGGGGGTAGTCGCTCCGCTCTTGCTCCACCCGGCGGACCGCCCTACCGTCCCGCCGACATCATCAGGCCCCCAGGATACCGAGGCCCCATGCGCTTTTCAGGAACCGAGTCTTATGTCGCGACCGACGATCTCAGCGTCGCGGTGAATGCCGCCGTCGTGCTTGAACGGCCGCTCCTGGTCAAAGGCGAACCCGGTACCGGCAAGACGGTTCTTGCCAAGGAGATTGCCGAAACGCTCGACGCACCGCTGATCGAGTGGCACATCAAATCGACCACCAAGGCGCAACAGGGTCTCTATGAATATGACGCCGTCAGCCGCCTGCGCGACAGTCAACTTGGCGACGCCCGTGTCCACGACATCGCCAACTACATCAAGCGCGGCAAATTGTGGGACGCCTTCACGGCGTCCGAAAGGCCGGTGCTGCTGATCGACGAAATCGACAAGGCGGATATCGAGTTTCCCAACGACCTGCTGCAGGAACTCGACCGGATGGAGTTCCACGTCTACGAGACCGGTGAAACGGTCAAGGCGGACACTCGGCCGGTCGTCATCATCACCTCAAACAACGAGAAAGAGCTGCCCGACGCATTCCTCCGACGCTGCTTCTTTCACTACATCCGCTTCCCCGATACCGACACAATGAAGCAGATCGTCGATGTGCACTTCCCGGATCTGAAAAGCCGGCTGCTGCGCGAGGCGTTGACCGTCTTCTATGAGGTTCGCGAGGTGCCGGGCCTCAAGAAGAAACCCTCCACCTCAGAGCTGCTTGACTGGATCAAGCTTCTCGTTGCCGAAGACATCGACCCGGAAACGCTCCGGGAGCGGGATGCGACGAAGATCATCCCGCCGCTGCATGGCGCGCTGCTAAAGAATGAGCAGGATGTCCATCTGTTCGAGCGGCTCGCCTTCATGGCGCGGCGCGAAGGGCGTAGACAGTAGGCACCACGTCCTTTCGATTGTCGGGCACTAGAGATATGTGGCTTCACAGGGTTGGATGGCATTGATCAAATCCGATGTTTCATCGATCTGGCGAATGTCCATCGACCGGGTCAACTGCACGTAGCTTCCGGTTTCCGAGGTCTTTAGATAGGTGGTAAAAGGCAGACGAGTGTTATCCAGAGAACGTTTGGCGCAAACCTTTGGAGAAATTCCTATAGATAGAGACGCGTTTTGCTGGCCGCTGCTTTCTTTGCGTTCCACCGCGCGGTCGCGGAAAAGCACCAACCTCTGAACGTCGTCGGAGCTCACACGATAGGCATGCAGCCTCTGGCCGAGCTGTAGACGCTGCGCGATCAATGCTTCTTCCGCTGCCCCCAACACACGCTCGAGTTCGAATGTCTCAGTTTCTGGCACGGAATCGCCGAGTTTAACCTGCGCCGTTAGCCTCATCTCCTTGTCTAAAGGCTGCAGCTCTGTTGGCAGCGAAACCGCAACGCGCAACGCCGCCAAGTCCGTCGTAGGAAAATCGATGCGCGCCAAACTCGGCATGGATCGCAACGGTACCGATGCGCAGGCCGCTATCGCCAAGCACATCGGCAAGAGCACCACAAAGACAATAATGTAGACCGAAAACGAAGGGGCTGGGCGAGAGCGGACACGTTTCATGACAAGACTTTCATTCCTGTTTGACGATTAATAATTATTGTTTTATTTTAATTTAATCAATCCTGACAAGAAGGAAATGAGAAACCATGTCGCAGTCCGGTCCTAACGCCGAGGCGCTCACCGCGCGAATTGGCAGAACATGCAAAGTGATGCGGATCGTATGTGCCCTGATCGCCCTGGCGTTGGTCATCGCCTATGGCTGGCTTTGGATCGATATCGAAAGAACGGCGGAAATCGTCAAAGCGGACATCCTGCCCCGAGGCACCGAAGGCGTGTTGACGCCATCCACTGCCTTCGCGGGCTTCGTGACCGGTCTTGTGCCATTGGCCGTCACACTCTTTGGGCTCTGGGCCGCCGGCAGCCTGTTCCACCAGCTCGCACAAGGAGAGACCTTCACCGGTCGCATTGGCACCGGCTTACGCCGTCTGGGTTTGTCGCTGGCGCTCGTGGTGCCGGCCGTTATTTTGTCTCGTACCATCGGCGTGTTGCTGCTCACCATGAACAACATCCCGGGCGAGCGACATTTGGTGCTCAGCGTCGAGGCGCACCATCTGGTATTGCTGGTCGCGGGCATGATGATTTGGGTCATCGGCTGGGTTGCCGCCGAAGCCGCCGCACTCGCCGACGAACACAGTCAGATTGTGTAGACTCCGCACATGCCGATTCTCGTGCATCTCGATGTCATGCTTGCACGCCGTAAGATGCGGTCGAAGGAACTCGCTGAACGGATCGGCCTTACTGAGCAAAATGTCTCGCTGCTGCGCTCGGGCAAAGTTAAAGGTGTGCGATTCGAGAGCCTGGAAAAGATCTGCGCCGTGCTTGATTGCCAGCCCGGTGATTTGCTCGAGTGGGTTCCCGCTAATGATAAGTCTCGCGAAAACTGAACCGCCCTTGGTTTAAGTCCCAGGTTTGGTCAAGTCGCGCCGTCTCACTGTTCCGACCGGATCAAGTTGCGCGTTGCCGCGGATATCGATCCCGAAACCCTGCAAGAGCGCGACGCGACCAAGATCATCCCGCCACTGCTTGGAGCGGCGCGAAGGGCGCGGTCCATAGTCAATTCGAGTTCAG
>JBCDCP010000126.1:0-8254 GCA_039181495.1 Pseudomonadota bacterium
AAACTTGAAGCAGCGGTTCGATCTGCTCGATCTCACCAATCCGACAGGCGCTCTGATCATAAAGCGATGGCGCGGCAAGGGGCTGTCGGTCCGCGGCAAACTTGAAACGGACGTTGTTCAGGCATGTGTGGTGACGCTTGAGCCGATCGAGCAACGGATCGAAGCCGAAATTGATGTCATGTACTTCCCGGGAGCCGACCCTGTCGACATGGACAGCGACGTCGATCCTCTGCCGGATGAGTCGCTGGCGATTGGCGACTTGATGGCTGAGCATCTGGCATTGGCAGTCGATTCCTATCCCAGGAAAATCGGCGCGGAATTTGCCGAAATACGTGAGAATTCAGGCGGCTCATCTGCCTTCGATGCCCTGCAGGTGCTAAAGGATCGGAGCATGTCCTGATCGAGGAACCCGTCTCCTTTATGCTCTAGCCACATAGCCGCCAAGGGAATCTGATGTTCCTCGTCGGCTTGTATCATCGCCACAATTGAGTATTTTCGCCCCCCGTGTGCGAACTGAAACGGCGCTGGAAAGGGAGCGGCCGTAGCGCGCGCGTTCGTTCCCCAGATGGGGCCAACGGTGTTCAAACCGCCGTTATAGCGATATGCATCGACTGTCTCCGGGTCAGGTTGTGGCCGGGGGGCTGCACCGTTCCAGCAAACACGTTGCTGACGAGACAGAAGAGGGTGGCGGATGAGCCAGTCCATCACCATAGCGGTGGACGTTATGGGCGCAGATCAGAGTGCGGCCGAGCTTGTGGCCGGCTGTGCTATTGCGCTTCGCAGGCACCCCAACACCCGCTTTCTGATGTTCGGCGATGAAGGCGAACTTGGGGCTGCCCTTGAAAATCACGGCATGCTCAAGTCGCGCACGGATGTGCGGCACACCGACATTGTCGTGGCGATGGATGACAAACCGAGCCAGGCGCTGCGGCGTGGGCGGTGGCGGTCAAGCATGTGGCTCTCGCTGGATGCGGTTCGGTCCGGTGAGGCGGATGTTGCGGTCTCAGCTGGCAACACCGGAGCGCTGATGGCCATGGCCAAGTTCTGTCTCCGGACCATGCCTGGTATCGAACGGCCGGCAATTGCCGCGATCTGGCCAACGACCCGTGGCCAGAGCATCGTCCTGGATGTCGGAGCGACAATTGGTTCTGATGCCGGTCAACTTGTCGACTTCGCCGTTATGGGCGAGGCAATGGCACGCGCTTTGTTCGGCCTTAAACGACCTTCGGTTGGTCTGCTGAACATTGGCGTCGAAGAAGTCAAAGGCCTGGAGCCGATCCGTGAAGCGGGACGAATTTTGCGCGATTCCGGATTACCGATTGACTATGCGGGATTTGTCGAGGGTACCGATATCGGCAAGGGAACCGTAGATGTCGTCGTGACGGAAGGGTACACCGGCAACATTGCGCTGAAGACTGCCGAGGGAACTGCGCGCCAGATCGCACAGTATTTACGTGCGGAAATGAGCCGTAGTCTGCTCAGCCGTATCGGCTATCTGTTCGCACAAGGTGCATTCTCCCGATTGCGTGCCAAGATGGATCCCCGCAGTGTGAATGGCGGAGTGTTTCTTGGTCTGAATGGTATTGTGATCAAGAGCCATGGCGGGACAGACGCCGAGGGCTTCTCCAGTGCGGTGGAATTGGGCTATGAGGTGGCTGTCAATGGCCTTCTCGAGAAAATCGCAGACGACATGAAAGCCCACGGCAGTGAGCAACATGCCGATCCGCTGCCAATCATCAAAAACGCGTCTTGAAACAATAATATGCCGTCTGTAGTCCGAGGTACGGGCTCTTATTTGCCCGCACGTGTACTGACCAATGCCGAACTGGCAACGATGGTCCACACTGACGATTCCTGGATTCGTCAACGAACCGGTATCGCACAGCGCTACATTGCTGCTGAGGGTGAATACACCTCGGATCTGGCGCTTCATGCAGCCCGCGCTGCTATCGACAATGCCGGTATCGACCCGCTCAGCATTGATGCGATCGTGCTGGCGACAGCGACACCGGACCAGACATTTCCTGCTACCGCAGTAGCCGTGCAACACGCTCTGGGCATCACGCAGGGCTTTGCCTACGACACCCAAGCTGTGTGCTCTGGATTCGTCTTTGCCCTTGCGCAGGCAGACGCCATGCTTTCGGCTGGTCATGCCAAGCGTGCTCTGGTGATTGGCGCTGAGACATTCTCGCGCATTCTGGACTGGGAGGACCGCACAACCTGCGTGCTGTTCGGTGATGGCGCCGGCGCGGTTGTCCTCGAGGCGGATGAGGCCGCCGGGGGGCGGGGAGTGCTCGCTTCAGTGCTGCGGTCCGATGGTGAACACCGCGATAAGTTGTTTGTAGATGGCGGACCTTCAACGACCCAGACTGCGGGACATTTGCGCATGCAGGGCCGGGAAGTCTTTCGTTTCGCAGTCGGCCTTGTTGCAGATGTGATTGACGGAACTCTCGCCAAGGCCGGGGTAGCGGCGGACGATATTGATTGGTTCGTGCCGCACCAGGCAAACAAACGTATTATCGACGCAACAGCGCGCAAATTCGGCTGGCCCGATGAGAAGGTCGTGGTGACTGTCGCTGAGCATGGCAACACCTCGGCGGCGTCCATTCCACTGGCGCTCGATGCGGCTCATCGCGACGGTCGGATCAAGTCCGGCGATCTTGTAATGCTTGAAGCAATGGGTGGCGGATTCACCTGGGGCGCGTCACTGGTTCGCTGGTGATATTCTAAAACATTGAAATTGTGATTTATTTTTCCAAACCTCCGGTTGACCGGTTGCCGCGCCATTCGTAGTCTTCACGCTTCACTCTTGGGGCAACGGGGTAAGCGTATGGCGGGGCGCACCATTACGCGGGCTGATCTGAGCGAGGCCGTCTACGAGAAAGTCGGGCTATCACGGTCCGAATCGGCTCAGCTTGTCGAGATGATTCTCGCCGAGATGCTGGAAACGCTCGAACGCGGCGAAAACGTCAAACTTTCATCTTTTGGTTCGTTCGTGTTGCGCGACAAGCGGGAACGCGTTGGCCGTAATCCCAAGACTGGTGTCGAGGCCGTAATCGAAGCGCGGCGCGTTCTCGTCTTTCGGCCATCACCGATAATGAAGCAGCGCGTCAGCGGCCAGGACGAATAGCTGCAATACATGGCACGTCCATGACGGACTGCGTCATGGGTGGTTATCCACCGTGTTGAAGTGACGCTTTAGCTGGCCGTTGAGTCGTAGTAATATCAGAGTCTTGGCGGGGTAGTTTCAGTTTCTGAATCCGCTTGGAAGGGGCAGTGAAAGCGTTCGACTATAGCGCGCGAGGGGCAACACCGCGAGGCACGCGTGACTCAGAAAGCACCAGAGGCATTCCGCACGATAAGTGAGGTGGCGTCGGATCTTGATCTGCCCCAGCACGTGCTGCGCTTTTGGGAAACACGGTTCTCGCAAATCAAGCCAATGAAGCGCGGCGGTGGCCGGCGCTATTATCGCCCGGAAGATGTCGATCTTCTGCGCGGTATTCGCCATCTGCTGTATGGCGAAGGCTACACGATCAAGGGCGTCAAACGCATTCTGAAAGAACGTGGCGTGCGCCACGTCATGGACGCCTGGAAAGAAGAACATCGCGGAGCACCACCACCGGTGCCGGCCGCGTCAGGGTCACAGCCCGTGGCGCCCGTGATGTCGCCTGAGCCACAACCGAGCCCGCAACCCGCAGCATCGGCGCCACCGCCGGTCACAGCGCCCTCAGTCGGGCCAGGTGTTGCGGAAGGCATGCCGACCAATGGCTCGGCGGCCCAACAGCCCGATATCGCGGGCAATGCCTCAGCTGACTCCCGCCATACAACGCCTGTCCCTGCGCCAGTCCATGCACCGGTTGTGTCGGCCGAGCCGGGCGGGCAAGGTGTCGCGCCGCCTGTCGTCCATCATCAAACTACGTCTGCCGTCGTACCCGCTGCGCCAAGCGTTGATGACGGTCAGTTGCCGCAGATCGGCGCACTACGTCAGGTTTCCACGGGGACCGGTGCGGCCTCGGTACCGCTAGCGCCGCATCCTGAGCAGGCTGCGATTTCGGGGGCGCCAGTACCGGGGCCGGCTGTTCCGCAGGGACCGATTTCACAACAGCCAAACCCGCCGCCAACTGCTGCCGCTACGCCCGCACTGCCTGAAACGCCTACGCCGGCGTCATCAATGACACCGGCGCCCGTTGCGGTCGCGCCAGCTGCCTTCGGCTCTGAGGGAAGGCAAAAACTACAGTCGGCACTCTATGAGCTGACCGAATGCCGCCGCATCCTTTTTGATGCACTTCGGGCCGGCGAGGAGTAGACGGGCTACGCTGTCCGCTAAGCAACGGGGCCAAGAGGATGTTCAACCGACATCCCCATAAAGACTGCTCAAGCGAGAAATATGGGCTGAGCAAACGCTCGACCTGAGAGTGCTGCCATTCTGATAGAAAGCTGCGATACAACTGGCCTTGGCGACAGCGCCCTTTTGGCCATTTACGTTTCCTGATTGGTCAGAATGGGACCCTGATAATCGTCGTAGTGCTGTTGCTTCCTAAGTACTGTTCGACCGGTGGCTATCAAGGCGCAGGATCAAGCTACGTCTTTGGTGCTTAGGAAGCCTCGCCATCCGCCGAAATGCGTGATGTCCTGAGCCCCGTCCAAACCCGCTGCTTCGACCAGGAATCCGTGCGTGTAGGTGCCATCCTGAAGCTGGATCGTACCAATCGACAACGGCGAGGGTATGCCGTTTAGGAACTGCCCCATCTTGGCGGAAGGCAAGCCCCAGACCTCAAGTTCAATCTGGCCACCATCATTGCATCGCAATAATCCTGGTCGATGTGGTGGGCCACCGGCTAGCGCGTAGAGACGATAGTTGGCAGCGGTCCGCGTCGTGCAGAGCAGCGTCGCGCCCAGAGATGTCAACTCACGGTTGAGCGGCAGACCCGACATATGCGCACCACAAACCGCCAGGGTCACCTTCCCAGCGTGTGAGTGTTCTTTGTGTGTTGAGAATGCCGTCGAGCTCGCCGGCGCTTTGCGTTCAAAGAGCCGCGCGACGGATGCGACCAGTGAATCCTCACTGCGTCGCGCCAGGAGCGTGACCGAACCGGGAAGACCATCGGTCCTTGGGGCTGTGGGCACAGCAATGCCGCACAGATCGAGCAGATTCACAAAGTTGGTGTAGGTGCCCAGATTGGAGTTGGGAGTGATTGGATCGGCATCGAGGTCAGTGCGGGTATAGAAGGTCGGGATCGACGGAACACAAAGCAGATCGATGTCCGCCAAGACCTTGTCTGCAAAGCGGCTCAACTCTTTGAGGCGGTAAACTCCTCGGAACGCATCGGTCGCCGAAAGACCGTTGGCAGCACCGATGATCTGCGCCGTGGTTGGATGCAAGGCGTCGGGTCGATCGCGCATAAGACTTTCGACAACGGCATGTCGCTCTGCAATCCATGCCCCATCATAGAGCATGTCCGCCACTGCATAGAGCGGTGTGAAGTCTACTTCGACCAGCTTCTGTTCATGAGATTCCAGGACCTTGAGCGCGGCATCAAACATGTCAGCGTGCCGGGTATCACCAAAGAACTCACGCGATGACGGGGTTGGCACGCCAATGCGCAAACCGTTTGGGACGTCGTGCAGAGTGCCAATACGGACCTCTGCCGAGTAAGCATCCTCGTCGTCGTAACCGCAGGTCGCCTCTAAGATGGCATAAGCGTCATCCACCGTCAGAGCAAAAATAGAAACCGCATCGAGCGTCCTGCAGGCCGGCACCACGCCGGAATTGGACAAGGCACCGAGCGTTGGCTTGAGGCCCACGATGTTGTTCATCGCTGCCGGGACCCGGCCAGAGCCGGCGGTATCGGTCCCCAGGGAGAAGGGAACGATGCGGTGCGCCACCGCCACACCTGATCCGCTGGACGAGCCGCCCGGAACCAGGTCGGGATTCACAGCATTGCGCGGGACACCGTACGGTGTGCGTACGCCGACGAGGCCCGTGGCGAACTGATCAAGGTTCGTCTTGCCGATGACAAGAGCGCCGGCTTTTCGCAGACGCGCCACGACGAACGCATCCGCAGATGCATCGTATTCAAAGGCTGGGCACGCGGCGGTCGTGGGAAGACCGGCGACATCGATATTATCCTTCACGACAAACGGTATGCCCCACAACGGAAGCGAAGTGGGATCAGACGGCAGTCCGTCCGCTTCAGCCAAAACGTCCTCTATCGCCCGCAAGTGGATGAACAGCGCGGGATCGGCGATGGCCTCGATCCGGCGATAGACCTCCCTGACAGTTTCGGAGGGTTGGACTCCGTTTGCATAAGAGCGGCGAAGATCCTTGAGTGTGAATCCGTTGTCTTGCAGCACCACTGAATTCCCTTAGGCCATGTTTATCTGGGGCGGCTGTGGCGCGGCTTCGACCAGGGTCCGCGTATAGTCATGCGACGGCGCGTTCATGACTGCCGCCGCCGGGCCCGCTTCGATAACCTCACCCGACTTCATGACGAGCACCTCGTCGCAAAGCAAACGCACCACGTACAGATCATGGCTGACAAACAGATACGACATGCCCAACCTGGCGCGCAGATCGACCAGCAGATTGAGCACGAGAGCCTGGATCGAGACATCCAAGGCGGCGGTCGGTTCATCGAGGATGAGAAGCCTGGGTTGCAGCGCGATGGCGCGGGCAATGCCCACGCGGGCCTTCTGTCCGCCTGAGAGTTGATGAGGGTAACGGCTGAGCAAAGTGCCGGGCAGGCCTGTCAAATCGGCGAGTTCTTCAACCCGGGCCCGCAATGCCTTGCCGCTCATCCGGTCTATTCGCCCGAGCGGCTCGGCAATCGCACTTCCGGCTGTGTCGCGAGGATTGAGGCTGTCCGTAGCGTCTTGAAACACCATCTGGATGCTGCGCCGAAGCGGGTGTGAGGCGAAGCGCGCTGCCGGCACTTCAGCTACATCCTGCCCTTCAAACAGAATTTGACCGGATGTTGGGTCCTGCAACCGCACAATCATCTCGGAAGTCGTTGATTTGCCGCTTCCCGATTCACCTACAAGCCCGACGGACTGGCCAGCCTTGATCTCGAACGAGATGCCCTTCACGGCATGGACCGGCCCTGACTTGCTTGCGAAGGTCTTGACCAGATCCACAACCTGCAGGATTGGCGCATTGGAGATCATGATCTTGGGTTCGGGCAAACGCGCCTCGAGAGGCATCAGGCTGCGTACCGAGGCGCCGATGCGCGGCGTCGCATCGACAAGCCGCTGTGTGTAGGGATGATCCGGTGCGGTGAAGAGCTTCTGGGGGTGACCCGCTTCAACGATATCGCCGTCCTTCATCACGACGATCCGATCGCAGTATTGCGACGCAAGACCGAGATCGTGGGTGATCATGATCATGCTCATGTCGCGCGCACCGATCAGATCGGAGACAAGGTCCATCACGGCCTTCTGGGTTGTGATATCCAGGCCTGTCGTGGGTTCATCGGCGATCAGGAGTTTGGGATCGCATGCCAGAGCAATGGCGATAACAATGCGCTGGCACATGCCGCCTGAAAGCTCGAACGGATAGGCGTGGTAACGCGCGGCTGCATCATTGATCTTGACGGATTGAAGCATCGCGATCGCCTTGGCACTGGCATCGCTGCGCGTGGCACGGGCATGGCGTATCAGCACATCCTCGATCTGATGGCCGACCCGCCGTATCGGATTCAGCGCCGCACGTGGGTTCTGGAAGATCATTGAAATCTCACGCCCACGGATGTCGCGCATCTGACTTTCGCTGGCACTGCGAAGATCAACGCCGCCATAGACAATATCGCCAGCGCGAATTTCACCGCCTGCATCGAGAATGCGCATCAGGGCATAGGACGTTACCGACTTGCCCGAGCCGCTTTCGCCCACGATGCCAAGCGTCTCGCCTTTGCCCACCTCGAAGGAGATGCCGCGCACCGCATTGACGTCACCCTTGCGGGTTCGAAAGGTCACCGAGAGATTATCGATCGACAGCATTAAGAGATCCGTGGCCCTAAGTCCGCTTACGGGGATCGACAATGTCGCGCAAGCCGTCGCCCAGCAGGTTGAAGGTGAACACCGCCAGCATCAGCCAAAGCCCTGGGAACAAGGCCAGCCACCACTCGCCCGACACGATGAAGTTTGCCCCCTCGGCGACCATGATGCCCCATTCCGGAGTCGGGGGACGCACGCCGAGGCCAATGAAGGAAAGGCCCGCTGCATTCAGAATGGCCCAACCGAGGTTGAGCGACACCTG
>JBCDCP010000127.1:0-8233 GCA_039181495.1 Pseudomonadota bacterium
CACGCGCGCGCGCCGAAGAGGTCCTCGGCTCGGACCGGGTGCGTTTCTTCGGCATGCAGGAAGACCCGCTTCCGTTTTATGGTGCCGCCGACTTTTTCGTCATGCCGGCGCGATATGACCCGGCTCCGAATGGTGTCCTCGAAGCACTGGCCTGTGGTCTGCCGGTCGTAACATCGACAACAACCGGTTCCGCGGAGTTCATGGAGGGGGATGACGCGCCGGGGCTTGTTGTCGACGCAGAAGACCCCGAGGCATTGCGTCGCGCCATGCGCGATATGGTGGACACGGTACTGGGCGAAGACGCCTATCTTTGGCATGAGCGTGCCTACGCCACCGCCGCGCCCTGGACGATCGCGCGAACATCACGCGATATGGCCTCGCTCTATGCCCGCATGCTGACTGAAGATCTCTCGCTTGAAGCCGTTTGAACGGCTAGACGACAAGCCCCAAGACAAACCCACCAAGAGTCCTCACCCAATGTCCTTTGTCAGCCCGGTGCCTGATCCCGAGCAGCCGATCCGGCCAATGCGCGTACTGCACACCGAATCATCATCGGGGCTTGGCGGGCAGGAATTACGGAGCCTTGACGAATGCGTCGGACTTACCGCGCGCGGGCACCGTGTGGCGATTGCCTGCGCTCCGGGCTCAGACCTAGCTGAGGAGGCGCCGCGGCGCGGTGTCGAGACGTTCGTCATTCCGATTGGCAAGCGCCGCGTCGAAGCAATGAAGGCTCTTGTAGCCACGCTGAAGGATTTCCAGCCCGACGTTGTGAACACGCATTCTTCTACCGATTCCTGGCTGTCTACGCTGGCGACCCGGTTCATCAATCCGCCGGTGCCACTGGTCCGCACTCGGCATATTTCATCGCCGGTCAAGGGTGGCCGCGTGAGCCAGTGGCTTTATCGGCAGACTGCTGCGATCGTGACGACCAGCAAGGATATCCGCCAGCACATGATCGATGTGGTGAAGGCGCCACCTGAGAAGGTCTTCGCCATACCGACCGGCGTCGATTTGGGTCGTTTCCGACCTGGTGATCGGGATGCCGCTTGCCGGGATCTGCAGCTTGATCCAACACGCCGCTATGTGGGGTTGATCGCCGTTCTGCGCTGGCAGAAGGGTCACCGTGATCTGATTGATGCCTTCGCCGCGCTCGATGCAGAGAAGTATGCTGATACCGATCTGCTCCTGGTCGGCGCTGGCCCACAGGAGCCGGCCCTGCGCGACAAGCTGGCAGAACTCAATCTCGGCGCTCGCATCAAGTTGCTTGGTCACCGCTCGCCGATCGAACCGTGGTTCCATGCCTGCGATATGTTTGTCATGCCGAGCTACGCCGAGGGTGTGCCCCAGGCGTTGATGCAGGCCATGGCCTGTGGCCTTCCATCAATCGTCACGGCGATCCCGTCATTACTAGAGACTGTGACTGCCGATGAAGACGCCTTGCTGCTGCAGACGCCCGGAGATGTGCCCGCTTTGACAGCGCTAATGGATCGCCTTCTTGATCAGCCGAAGTTGCGTGCGCGGCTCGGTTCAGCGGCCCATCACAACGCCGAACGTTTCTCGCAGGCGCATATGCTGATGGCAATGGAAAAGGTCTTCGCCAACGCCGCGGCGACGCGCAAAAAACTCTATCGCTGAATGTTGGTCTGCGATGCGGCGTTTGTCGCGCACGCCGCGTCTTGGCAATCCTTGCGTGGAACGATCAGCGGCCGGATCTTGAGAAAGCCGACATAGGCCTGCTCAGCGATCCAGGGCAGAGGCGGTATGGCGAGCATCCGCCCGAGCCACGAGAATCCCGGCGTGATCCTCCACAGCGCAATGAATGCTGCGGCACCAGAAATTAGCCGCCCGTCAGCCTCACGAAGATGAAAGCGGGCCAGCGCTGTCTCCCGATCGAGGTCCTCAGCCGGGGCTGCATCGCTGGACATAACGTCCTGCCAGAGGATCGCATCCTCCATCCCCGGCCTGCGCCGGTAGAAGGCGATCTCTTTCGTACAGACCGGGCATCCGCCATCGAAATAAACGACAGGTTTGTCCGGTTGCTGTTTTGTCAGATGTTTTTCCATGCAGCGTTAGATGGCGCGATTTCCTCCCACGTCGAGCGCGCGCGATTGCCGCACTCTCGTAGTCGTGTCACTGTCGCTCGAAAAGGTCGGCAAAACGGCCTCGGCGGTAACGCCCGGAGGAAACGACATGAATCTCGGCGCGCTGATGCAACAGCGGCTTGCCGAAGACGGACCGATCCGTGCCGGTCTGATCGGCGCCGGCAAATTCGGCTCGATGTTTCTGGCCCAGGTGCCAACAACTCTGGGGCTTGAGGTCTCCGCCATCGCTGATCTCGATCCCGACCGAGCACGCAGCGCATGCCGTCATGTCGGCTGGGACGAAGGACAGGTGGGCGCAACGGCCTTTCTGGAATCAGGCAACGATCTCGCCGCCCGTGACGATGTGGACGTCGTGATCGAGGCAACAGGAAACCCGATCGCCGGGATCGATCATGCGCTTGCCGCCATTTCCGCGGGCAAACATGTGGTGATGGTCAATGTCGAGGCGGATGTCCTGTGCGGCGCGGCGCTTGCCGAAAGAGCCCGTGCTGCCGGCGTCGTCTACTCGATGGCCTATGGCGATCAACCAGCATTGACCTCGGAACTTGTCGATTGGGCCCGGGCGTCTGGTTTCCGTGTAGTATGTGCCGGCAAAGGCTCCAAGTACCTGCCGGGCTATCATCAAGTTACGCCGGACGACGTTTGGCAGCATTACGGCTTGGCCGCCGAGGAAGCGAAGGCGGCTGGCATGAATAGCCAGATGTTCTGTTCTTTCGTGGATGGAACGAAGTCCGCCATCGAGATGGCTGCGATTGCCAATGCCTGTGATCTTGCCGTTCCGGAGGACGGCCTCGCCTTCCCGCCTTGCGGTGTCGACGATCTGGCCAGCGTTTTGCGGCCACGCGAGGTTGGTGGCGTGCTCGATCAGGCTGGAATGGTCGAAGTCGTCTCGTCTTTGCAGCGCGATGGACAAGAGGTCTTTCGTGACCTGCGTTGGGGCGTCTATGTGGTGATTGAGGCAAGGAACGACTATGCGGCCAGCTGTTTTCGGCAATACGGCCTGTGCATCGATGAGACCGGCCGCTATGCCGCCATGTACAAGCCTTTCCATCTCATCGGCATGGAACTGGGCATCTCGGTTCTAAACGCGGCTTTGAGGGGCGAACCAACGGGCAGCACGCATGCCTTCAGGGGTGATGTTGTTGCCATCGCAAAGCGCGACCTCGTACCGGGCGACATGCTGGACGGCGAAGGCGGGTACACCGTCTGGGGCAAGGTCATACCGGCTGCGAAAAGCCTGTCCAGGAATGCGCTGCCGATCGGTTTCGCACACGACATCGAGGTCAAGAAACCAGTTGCCAAAGGTGAGGTCGTGACTTTCTCTCATCTTGCCGGTCTGCCCGATACAAGTGCTCTGCATCTAAGGCAGACGATGACCGGCTGACGTGACACAACCAATCGCAGTACCCCCCGAGTTTCCCGCATCAGAGTTGACTATGAACATCGTGGAAAATCCCTTTCGTGGCGCCGGTATTCAAAGCCCGGTCCTCGACGCTGTACCGGCGCCAAGCACCGACGCTGCCCGCCCGGCAAACTTGGTCAGCCAGTGTCCTCGCGCAGCGCAGACGCCGCTTGTGTCGTCGCAGGATCTTGCGGAGAGGGCCGGTGTTGGCGCGGTCTTCGTCAAGGATGAGCGCGGCCGAATGGCACTTGGCAGTTTCAAGGCCCTGGGCGCCGCCTATGTCATAGCGCGTGCCGCTGAAGTCCGTACCGCCGCTGGCCGGACCTACGTGACCGCAAGTGCCGGCAATCATGGCCTGTCAGTGGCAGCGGGCGCTGCGGCGTTTGGTGCCCATGCGGTGATCTACATCGCCGAGACAGTCCCGGAAGCATTCGCCATGCGCCTGCGCGAACAAGGTGCCGAGGTCGTGCGCGAAGGGGCCGCCTACGAAGACAGCATGGCTGCTGCCGCAACAGCGGCGAAAGACAATGGCTGGGAGCTCCTCTCGGACAGTTCCTGGCCGGGCTATGTCGAGCCGCCGCTCATCCTCATGGAAGGGTATCTGGTTCTGATGGACGAGGCGATCCGGCAGATGCAGGATCAGGCTGGCAAGGCGCCTACACACATTCTTCTGCAAGCCGGTGTTGGGGGCCTGGCCGGAGCCTGTGCCGCGCTGGCCAGGGCGGTCTGGGGCGATGCACCCAGCATCATTGTTGTTGAACCTGAATTTGCGCCAGCGCTCGCCGGATCCATCTCGGCCGGTCAGCCGGTCGACACCGCCGGCCCGGTGTCATCGATGGGACGGCTCGACTGCAAGGAGCCATCCCTCATCGCGTTGAAGGGTCTGTCGCGTGATGCTGATGTCTTTGTAACGATTACGGAAGACGAAGCTCGGCTTGGCACTGAGATTTGCGCCGATATCGGGCTTGAATCGACCCCGTCGGGTACCGCCGGAGTCTCGGCGTTGCTTGCTGCCGGCACGTTACGAGATGAGCTCGGGCTCACGAACAGTTCCTGCGTTCTGGCGATTCTGAGCGAAGGGCCGGAGATGTGAATTCGACCCCGGAGAGCACCGCGCGCGGATTCCTCGCTGGGGAGTTTGAAGACCGTCTTCGCCGGGCTCAAACGGCGATGGACAAGGCCGAGATCACCGTGCTGCTGCTGACGACGGAACCGGAGATCCGGTATTTTTCCGGTTTCCTGACCCGTTTCTGGGAAAGCCCGACCCGGCCCTGGTTCCTGATCGTCCCGCGGAATGGCGAGGTAGTCGCCGTCATCCCGTCGATCGGTGCCCATCTCATGGGTCAGTGCGGGGTAGGTGACATTCGAACCTGGGCAGCCCCGAACTATCAGGATGACGGTCTGTCGCTGCTGGCCGACGCGTTGTGCGACATCGTGCCGGATGGCGAGACGATTGCTCTTCCCATGGGGCTTGAGAGCCACCTGCGCATGCCGCTTGATGATTTCGATCGGCTGAAAGGCCGGCTCGGCGAGCGACGCCTCGCGAGTGACGACGGAATTATGCGGCAGCTTCGGCTTGTGAAGTCGAAAGCTGAGATTGCCAAACTGGCCTCGGCCTGTCAGATCGCCGGTCGCGCTTTTGCCCGCGTCCCCGAGATCGCCAGATCCGGTGTGCCGCTGTCTGAGATATTCCGCCGTTTCCAGGTGCTTTGTCTGGACGAGGGCGCCGATTGGGTGCCCTATCTTGCCGGCGCGGCTGGGCAGGGCGGCTATGGCGATGTGATCTCTCCTGCAACCGAGACACCTCTGTCTCCCGGCGATATCCTGATGTTGGACACCGGACTCGTTTGGGACGGCTATTTCTGTGACTTCGACCGCAACTTCTCAGTCGGCACACCGGTTGCCACAGTGAGAGCGGCGCATGCGCGTCTGATCGAAGCCACTGCGGCAGGTTTCGAGGCTTCCAACCCTGGTGCGACCGCTGCTGACGTGTTCCACGCCATGGACCAGGTCCTGACCGGCGGACAGGGTGGTGGCGCGGGCGCCTCTGCCGGACGGCTCGGACATGGGCTGGGAATGCAGCTCACCGAATGGCCGTCGCTCATCCCGGCCGACCACACAGTGCTGGAACCGGGTATGGTGCTTACGCTTGAACCATCCATCGAGACCGCAGCGGGGAACATCCTCGTGCATGAGGAGAACATCGTCGTGAAGAGTAATGGCGCCGCTTATCTTTCGCAGCCATCCGATGCCGAAATCCCAGTCTTGGAGCCCTGAGTGTCCACCTTCGCATACGAGCTTCAGGACAATGAGAGACGCCCAGAGCAGTTCGGGCTCATCGTTCTTGAAACCGACGAGACCATTGAACGCGACATGCGGCGGTTGCTGCCCGATAGCATCGATCTGTTTGTGTCGCGCGTACCGTTTGCCACGGATGTCTCGCCGAAAACCCTTCAGGCCATGGATGCTCACATCGCGGCGTCCGCGAAGCTGTTTCCCCGTGCCGCGCGATTTGCGGTGACGGCCTATGGCTGCACCTCGGGCACCGCACAGATCGGTCCAACGCGCGTCACGAAGCTCGTGCGGGACGGGTGTGCCACAGAAACAGTCACGGACCCGGTCTCGGCACTCGTGGCTGCTTGCGAGGCTCTTGGTGTTTCAAATCTCGCCTTTCTCAGCCCTTATGTCGAAGATGTCTCGGCGCGTTTGCGACACGTCCTTAGCGGGCAGGGGATCGGCACATCGGTTGTCGGCACCTTCGACGAGCCGGACGATTCAAACGTTGCCCGGATAGAGCCTGCGTCGACACTTCAAGCCGCCATCGACCTGGCCGCCGACAGCGATGCCGACGCGGTGTTCATGTCCTGCACCAACCTCCAGACACTCGATATCATTACACCGCTCGAGACCGAACTGGGCAGGCCGGTCCTGTCCAGCAACCTGGTGCTCGCCTGGCACATGCTGCGTCTGGCCGGATTGGAAGCCAATCCGAGCGCGCCAGGCCGGCTCTGGCAGGCAGAGCACTAGCCAGCCGGTCCTGCGTCTCGAACCGAGAGACGCAATGCCGCGATCACGCTTCCGTAGCCGGCTGTGGGACGACATCCCATATAGCGATCGAGTACTGGGTCCCACGCCCTACAGAGTTCGCGACACATGCTTGAGATCGCCTACGCCGCCAACATCCTTGTCGTCGCGCCGATGGCCTATGTGCTGTGGTTTCGTGAAAACGGCGTTACCACCATCTTTGGCCCGCACATCACCATGGCGGACGGGATGCGGCGCTTGATCGCCAGCATGTGGACAGCGGTCGTGTTCTTGTCCCTCGCCGGGTTGGAATGGGAGCGCACATTCGTGGCGCTTCTGGTGTTCGAGATCACCTACAAGGTCGTCTTCTTCGCCGGCTATGTGATCCCGCTCGCACTTGCCGGTCGGCAGGATGAGATCCCAAAGTTCCTGTCACTGGTCTTCGGCGCGAGCCTCTTCGCTTTCCCCATCCTCATCCTGCTCGAGTATCTCTGACAGCAACTTGATTGCGGATCATCGACCAAATTCAGGGCATGGGTCGCATTCCAACTCATTGGCGCCGGCTGGCAGGCTGGCGAAAGGTAAACCTGCGTCATTTTGCGCGTCTCCAGCATGTCTGAGCGGTGATCGACATCGTCGGCAGCCCGTAGAAGAAGCAGAAATTCAGATCGCGTGAATGCGGCCTTGGAGTAGAACATGCTGAGAAATTCCCCCGATACGCTTGCGCAGGATGTGCGCGGCACACTCGCCTACACGTCTGCTGCACCCACGCTAGGCGCTTGGGCGCTGATTTCATTTGTCCCGCTCGTCAGCGCCGCAGGCGCATGGGGCGCACCACTGCAGGTCTTGGCGCATATGGGCTTCTTTGCGACGGGTGCAGCCGGGTTGGCATCCTTTGCACTGTTGGTGCGCTGGATGCGCGCTGCGCCCGAAAGCGCAGACTGGAAGGAATGGCGACCATCGGATCTGGACGCGCGGGTCAAGCGCATTTCGATCCTGACGCTCTATGCGATTGTGTGGATCGCAGCCTATCTCATCTTTGCGACCACAACGGGCTGAACGGGCACATCGAAGGCCATGGGCTGGTCCGTCCTCGATCGCATTATCGGTAGCTTTATCGTCGCCTTTCTCGCCGTACTTCGCTGGTGGTACGCGGTGCTGGCAAGCGTGGCAGCCATAACAGGGGTCTGGTGGTTCGCCACCTGAATGCGGTCGACGAAACCGCATGCCGTGAACATCGCATACTTCCCCGGGCTGTCTCACACCGGGTCATTGCCTCATCGTTTGTCCGCGTTATGGTTCGCCGCGCTGGGGTATAGCGACACGAGACATGACGGGCGGGGGCGGATGAGCGGCTTACTGGCACTTCTCGATGATGTAGCGGCCATTGCCAAGGTTGCGGCGACCTCGGTTGACGACGTTGTCAGTCAGGCGGTCAAGGCTTCGTCCAAAGCTGCTGGCGCGGTGATCGACGATGCTGCCGTCACGCCAAAATATGTTCATGGCTTCTCGGCGGACCGCGAACTCCCGATCGTCTGGAAGATCGCGCGCGGCTCTTTCTTCAACAAGCTTGTCATCCTGCTGCCTGCGGCATTGCTGCTGAACAGCTTTGCACCTTGGCTGATCCCTCCGCTTCTTATGCTCGGCGGCGCTTTTCTGTGTTTCGAGGGCGCCGAAAAGGTCTGGCACGTCCTCAACACCCACG
>JBCDCP010000128.1:0-8228 GCA_039181495.1 Pseudomonadota bacterium
GGAAGACGGTGTCGACATCGTTCCTTTGCCCATGCTGCCGGAAGACCAGAACTGACTCGTGGCGGTTTTCTGGCCTTCGATCAGGCCGGCGGGTTCTGCAGGCTGGGAATCAGCGAAAGCACCAGCAGTGCAGCCATCGTCCAGTTGAAGTACTTCAACCGCATGCCGGTCGTCAGGAACCGTTTCATTTGTTGCCCGAGCACCGTCCATGAGCTGACAGAGGGCAGGTTCACAGCCCCGAATACGATGGCGACCAACGCGATGGCCATGAAGGTCTGGCTTGGCGCATAGAGCGCAATCGCGGCAAGTGCCATCGTCCAGGCCTTTGGATTGACCCACTGAAACAGCGCCGCCTCAATGAATGTCATAGGCCGACCCGACGTTCTCGAATCGCCCATGCCGTTAGCCGTGGCGATCCGCAAGGCAAGATAGAGCAGATAGGCGACACTGAGGACTTTGAGAACGGTATAGAGCATCGGGACGGTGCTGAATAACTGTGCCAAACCAAGTCCGACAATGATCACCATCGCCACGAAGCCAAGCGCGACACCTAGCATGTGTGGCACCGTGCGCCTGACGCCAAAATTGGCGCCTGATGCCATCAGCATCAGATTGTTGGGCCCCGGCGTGATCGAGGTGACGAAGGCGAAGGCGGCCAGTGAGAGGAGGGCTTCATGTGTCATGCCGCAATGCTAGGCAGCTTCTCCTCCGTATTTCATTGCAATCTTGTGCTATCGGGCATTAAATTCGCAATAAATGAGCTCTTTTGATCAAATTGACGATCGAATATTGCGCGCACTGTCGGACGATGGGCGGATCAGCAACGTGCAATTGGCCGACAAGGTCGGCCTGTCGCCGTCCGCCTGCTTGCGGCGGGTGCAGGAGCTCGAGAGGTCCGGCGTGATCACCGGATATCGGGCGGTGCTTGATCGCGCAGCCTTAGGCCGCGGATTTGTCGCTTATGTCGCGGTCGGGTTATCGGACCATTCCAAGGCGTCTCAGGAATCGTTTGAACGGTCCATGTCCGCCGCAACCCAGGTGCTTGAGTGTCACAACATCACCGGCACGGTTGAATACCTGCTCCGGGTCGAGGTCGCTGATCTCGTCGCCTATAAGGCCTTTCATGCGGATGTGCTGGGGACCCATCCACAGGTCAATGCGCTGACAACCTATGTGGTCATGGGCTCGCCCAAGGATGACAGGGCCTAGTCTTTAAACCAGAACCCCCTTCAGCTTTTCGATCAAGGCGTGGCGATCTGTTTCGCTGTAGGGCTTGGCTGGAATTTTGCCCCAGATCGGCCCTGGCCACGCTGCGTCTGACTCGAACCGTGCAATAACGTGGACATGCAGCTGCCGGACCTGATTGCCTAGTGATGCAACATTGAGTTTGTCGCAGGCCGTCACGCTCAGCAGAGCACGACTCACGATATCAATCTCTGTCGTCAGCAGGGCACGTTCTTCCGGCGCGACGTCAATCAGATCGACGAGTCCCGACCGCCTCGGAACCACGATCAGCCACGGGTAGTTGGCATCGTCCATAAGCCGGACGGTACACAGTCCGAGATCGCAGACGGGCTGGGTATCTGCTTCCAGCCTCGGGTCGAGCACGAACCCGGTCACGACGGTTTCTCTGCCAGCACCATGTAATTCACGTCCATATCACGGGACACGCGCCATTCATCGGCGAGCACGTTGTAGAACACGCCCTGGGCATCGACCCGCCGCATGCCATTGGCATCGAACGCTGCGTCCAGTTCCGACGGTTTGACCAGCTTGTCGAACTGATGTGTCCCTTTGGGCAGCCATCCCAGCACATATTCGGCGCCGATGATGGCGAGAGCGAATGCCTTCGCTGTCCGATTGATCGTGGCAACGAACATCAGGCCACCCGGCTTCACCATGCTGCAGCACGACTGCATGAACAGTCCGACATCGGCCACATGTTCTACAACTTCCATGTTCAGGACGACGTCGAACTTCTCCCCCGCCTCAGCCAGTTCTTCGGCCGACGTACAACGGTAGTCGACGGGCACGCCCGTCTTTTCGGAATGGATGCGGGCAACTTCAACATTGGTGCGCGAAGCGTCGGCACCCAGAACGTCTGCACCAAGCCGCGCCATCGGTTCAGACAACAGTCCACCGCCGCAACCGATATCGAGAAAGCGCAGGCCCTTCATGCACTCGGTTGAACGTGGATCCCGGTCAAAGTGCATGGTGACCGCGTCTCGGATGTAGGCGAGCCGCACCGGGTTGAACTTGTGCAACACCCGAAACTTACCATTCGGATTCCACCACTCGGCGGACAGCGCCGAGAAGCGTGCAATTTCATCGTCGTCGATCGTGGTGGCTTTGGCTGCGTTGCTCATTGAACTTCCGGTTTTTCTGGTGCCGCACTCTGTTTGCTTCGGCGGCACGCCTGCGGCTTGTTGCATCTTGCCGTCTCACTGATTACGACGTGACCCGCCCGTTGGCCTACCCTGAAGTTGCAATTCTGTGTGGTCCAGCCCGTCTCCGCTTAATGAGATCGGTCTGTGCCGTAGCTGCAAATCGCAGACGTTTTTCCCATGGCTCGCATTGTACTCAAATTTGGCGGCACATCAGTTGGTGATCTCGAGCGCATCCGCAACGTCGCGCGACATGTGAAGCGTGAGGTCGAAGCCGGCAATGAGGTGGCCGTGGTCGTTTCGGCAATGGCCGGTGAGACCAATCGGTTGGTCGATCTGTGTCGGCTGGCCGCACCAATGCATGATGCCCGAGAGTATGACTCGGTGGTAGCCGCGGGCGAACAGGTCTCCACAGGGCTCTTGGCGATCACACTGCAGACCATGGGCGTCAATGCGCGGTCTTGGCTTGGCTGGCAGATTCCGGTCCAGACTAATGACGGGCATGCTGCGGCCCGCATCACTGATATCGATCGATCGATTTTGGACGACCGATTTGCCCAGGGACAGGTTGCGGTGATTGCTGGTTTTCAGGGGATAGGTCCGGACAACCGAATTACGACGCTCGGCCGTGGCGGTTCCGACACCAGTGCCGTGGCCGTGGCCGCGGCGGTGGGTGCGGACCGTTGCGATATCTACACCGATGTCGATGGTGTCTACACGACTGATCCGCGCGTCGTGCCGAGAGCGCAGCGGCTTGAGAAAATCGCCTACGAGGAAATGCTGGAGATGGCTTCTCTGGGCGCAAAGGTGCTGCAGGTGCGCTCGGTCGAGCTTGCCATGATCCATGGTGTGCGCACATTCGTGCGGTCATCCTTTGACGATCCGGACTCACCGGATTTGGTAGGGAACCCTGATCCGGTCGGCACTCTCATCTGTGACGAGGACGAAATCGTGGAAAAGAATGTTGTCAGCGGCATCGCATACTCGCGTGATGAAGCGCAGATTACGCTGCGCCGTGTGCCGGATAAGCCAGGTGTCGCAGCTGCGATTTTCGGACCATTGTCGGACGCAAACATCAATGTGGACATGATCGTCCAGAATATTTCGGAAGATGGCAGCCACACTGACATGACGTTCACCGTCCCGGCCACTGACTACCAGAAGGCGCGCGGGGTGATCGACGGCATACACGATGAGATTCAGTACCAGGCCTTCGAAGGTGAGGAAGACGTGGTCAAGGTGTCGGTCATCGGCATTGGCATGCGGAGCCATGCCGGTGTTGCCGCCAATGCATTCCGTGCCTTGGCGGAGAAGGGCATCAACATCCGCGCGATCACCACGTCGGAAATCAAGATCTCGGTTCTGATCGATGCGGCCTACACTGAGCTTGCCGTCAGGACGCTGCATTCGCTATACGGGCTGGATGGCGCCTAACCTGGGCTGAAAAAGCCCAAACGGCGCGGCAGACGGCCAGCGGTAGGCCCATACTGGCACCCCTCAGGGGATTTGGAACTTAACGCCATGCGCAGTGCAATCGGCGGTCCGCGCGTTATGCTGCGCCGGCTTCGGGAAGTTATGGCCGAGCCGGTCAGCGCGCAGGAACGCCTCGACAAGATCGTGGTCCTGGTTGCCTCCAACATGGTTGCAGAGGTGTGCTCGGTCTATGTGCTGCGCGGTGATGGATCGTTGGAGCTGTTCGCTACTGAAGGGCTGAACCGGTCGGCGGTACACAAGACGCGAATGATGGTCGGTCAGGGGCTGGTTGGCGTGATTGCCCAGGACGCTGAGCCGCTTGCATTGCAGAACGCTCAGGAACATCCCTCGTTCGCCTACTTCCCCGAGACCGGCGAAGAGATATTCCAGTCGTTTAGCGGCGTACCTCTTCTGCGCGGGGGCCAGACGCTTGGCGTTCTGGTGGTTCAGAATCAGGTTCAACGCGCGTTCTCTGACGAAGAGACCGAGGCTCTGGAGACGGTGGGCGTTGTTCTGGCTGAGATGATCGCCAGCGGTGACATGCAAGGCATGATCCCCGAGGGAGAGAACCTCGCCCTGCAGAGACCGCAGCATCTTAAGGGTAAGGCCTATTGCGCCGGCATCGCCCTTGGGCACGTTGTTCTGCATGAACCACGCGTTCTGGTCCGGGGTCTGATCGCTGAGGATGTGGAGACGGAGAGGCGCCGGCTCGACGCCGCGATCGAGTCACTGCGTTCATCCGTCGATGACATGGTTCAGCGCAACACGGCCTCCTCGGCCAGCAACGATAGTGAGCACCTCGAGATTCTCGAGAGCTATCGCATGTTTGCCCACGACCGCGGCTGGGTGAAACGCATGCAGGAAGCGGTTGATACCGGCCTTACCGCGGAGGCGGCGGTCGAGCGAGTGCAGAACGACACCCGCGCCCGGCTTTTGCGGCAGACCGATCCCTACATTCGTGAGCGATTGCATGATCTCGATGATCTGGCCAACCGGCTGCTTCGCGAACTCGTTGGATGGCATGGGCATGCGGCTGAAGACATGCCGAAGGACGCTATTTTGCTGGCTCGCAATCTGGGGCCGGCTGAGTTGCTGGACTACGATCGCGAGCGCCTGCGCGGCATCGTTCTCGAAGAAGGTTCGCAGACAAGTCACGCCACCATCGTGGCCCGCGCGCTCGGTATTCCGACGGTGGCGCAGATTTCCGGCGTCCTCGATCTCGCGACGCCGGACGACCCAATCATCGTCGATGGTTTGGCGGGCGAAGTTCACTTAAGGCCTACCGGCGAGATCGAGCGGGCCTATGCCGACAAGGTGCGTATGCGCGCCCGGCGGCAAGAGCGCTACGCCCGTCTCAAGACCAAACCTGCCGAGACTCTAGATGGCCAGCGGATCGGGCTGCACATCAATGCCGGCCTGCTGCTCGACATGCCGCATCTTGAGGAGACCGGTGCCGACGGCGTCGGTCTGTTCCGGACCGAGCTTCAATTCATGGTGGCTGAGACTTTCCCGCGGATGAGTGAACAGCTTGGCTTTTACAGGGAGGTGCTCGATGCTGCAGGCGACCGCCCGGTTGTGTTCCGCTCGCTGGATATTGGTGGCGACAAGATCCTCCCCTACATGCGTCAGGAGCATGAGCAAAACCCGGCTATGGGCTGGAGAGCGATACGGATTGCACTGGACCGTCCTGCACTGATCAAGACCCAGGTTCGGGCCCTGCTCCATGCAGCTGCCGGGCGCGATCTGAATCTGATGTTCCCGATGATTTCCGAAGTGTCCGAGTTCGATGCCGCAAAGGCTATCGTCCAACGTGAACTGGAACACTTAAACCAGCATCACCATGGTGCGCCACGCAGCTTGCGGCTAGGGGCCATGATTGAAGTGCCGGCACTGCTTTGGCAGTTGGACGAACTCGCATCGAAGGCTGATTTTCTGTCTGTTGGTTCAAACGATCTGTTTCAGTTTATGTTTGCGAGCGACCGTGAGAACGCCCATCTCGCCAATCGTTTTGATCCATTGAACCGCGCAATGTTGCGTGCGCTGCGCGGAATCGTCGAAGCCTGCGACCGGGCGCGAACGCCGCTCACACTGTGTGGCGAGATGGCAGGCAGGCCGCTTGAAGCACTGGCCCTTCTGGGTATTGGTTTTCGCTCCTTGTCGCTGGCAGCTGCCTCGGCGGGTCCGGTCAAAGAGGCCGTAAGGTCAATCGATCAAGGCAATCTCCGTGCATTCATGGACGAGCAGCTGTCGGAGGGTCGCGGGCCGTTGCGCAATGCGATGGCGGCTTATGCAGCCAGACGTGGCGCTCCCGTCGAGTCCTAGCAAGCGCACTCTCCGATGATCTCACGACAGCAAACAGATGCGCTCATCGAGCGTTTTGAACGACTTGAAGCCGAACTCAATGCGGTGACCGATGGCGACGAGATTGTGCGGCTGTCGCGTGAGCGCGCCGAGCTTGAGCCTGTGGTCACCGCGATCCGCAATCTCCAGAAGGCAGAAGAGGAAGCTGAGGGGTTGACAGAGATACTCGAAGATGCCGACACCGATGCGGAGATGCGCGCGCTGGTAGAGGTAGATCAGCAAGAGGTTGCCAGCCGTATTGAGACGCTGCAGCAGGACATCCGCGTTGCGCTACTGCCCAAGGATGCCGCTGACGCCCGCGATGTGATCCTCGAGATTCGCGCCGGCACCGGAGGCGAGGAGGCGGCGCTTTTTGCCGGTGATCTGTTTCGGATGTACCAGCGCTACGCGGAACTGCAGGGCTGGAAAGTGGCTGTGGTGTCGGCGAGCGAATCCGATCTCGGCGGCTATCGCGAGATAATTGCGGAAGTCACCGGCCGCGGCGTGTTCGAACGACTGAAGTTTGAGTCAGGTGTGCATCGTGTGCAGCGCGTGCCCGAGACCGAGACCGGTGGCCGCATCCATACCTCCGCTGCAACGGTTGCGGTCTTGCCGCAGGCCGAAGAGGTCGACGTCGCGGTTGAAGAAAAAGACCTAAGGATCGATGTCTTCCGCGCGTCTGGCGCGGGTGGTCAGCACGTCAACACGACCGACAGCGCAGTTCGCATCACGCATCTGCCAACCGGCATTGTCATCAATCAGCAGGATGAGCGGTCGCAGCACAAGAATCGCGCCAAGGCGATGAAGCTGCTGCGTGCCAGACTGTATGATCTGGAGCGGGAGAAACTGGCGCAAGAACGCGCGGAGAGTCGCCGCGGCCAGGTCGGGTCCGGTGACCGGTCAGAGCGAATCCGCACCTACAATTTCCCGCAGGGCCGCGTCTCCGATCACCGTATCAACCTGACTTTGTACAAGCTCGATCGGGTTATTGCCGGCGAGGCGCTGGACGAGGTTATCGATCCGGTCCTTGCCGCCGATCAGGCCGAACGCCTTGCGGCGATCGAAGGCGATGCCGGAACGATCTGAGACGCTGGGCGAAGCCGTGCGGAGGGCTACGCGTCTGTTGCGCCAAGCTGGCATCGGTGAGGCTGATACCGATGCGCGGCGATGCTGCGAGGCGGTTACGGGCTACACGCCCTCGACGCTGTTCCTGCACGAGACACAGAGTCTGACGCCTCAGCAGAGTGCGAAACTCGATGCCATGGTTGCCAGTCGCATCGAGGGCACGCCGGTCGGCCGAATCCTGAATGAACGCGAGTTCTATGGTCTGCCATTTCGCCTCGTCCCTGAGACGCTCGAACCCCGCATCGATACCGAGGTGCTGGTCGATACAGTGCTCGACGTGTTGCCTACGAAACCAGCGTCGCCGCCGATCATTTTAGATCTCGGATGTGGATCCGGCGCGGTTGGGCTTGCCATTCTCTCACATCGCTCGGATGTGATGTGTGTCGCAGTCGACATTTCGCCGAACGCTGCGGCTTGCGCGAAGGCCAATGCCGAGATGCTCGGCGTTGGAGAACGGTTCTTTGTTGTTGCCGGGTCGTGGGGTGCCGCGCTGGCGGTGCGTTTCGATGCCGTGATCAGCAATCCACCCTACATCCCTAACGGCGATCTTGAATGTCTGCCGATAGAAGTTCGCGAACACGATCCAATCCTGGCGCTGGATGGAGGGGCAGATGGGCTTGACGCCTATCGTTCGATCATTGCCGACGGCGATCGGCTGTTGGCGCCTAGAGGCTTCGACGCAACACAAGCACGCGATCCCTACCAGCCAAGTCCGTCCGCCGGTGCTCGATATCGAAACCTGCCGGCTTTGCCAGACTTCTGATTGCCGCATGCTGGTCCCAGCCAGTTTCGAGCGCCAGGAAGCCTTCAGGCGCCAACAGCCGATCGCCGTCGGCAATGATCGAACGATAGGCGTCAAGCCCATCTGCCCCTCCATCCAGCGCCAGGATTGGATCGTGTTCGCGA
>JBCDCP010000129.1:0-8111 GCA_039181495.1 Pseudomonadota bacterium
CCCAAAATGGCGCAGGAAGCGGGCCATCAGGGCGACAGAACAGGCACCATCCACATCATAGTCACCGAAAAGCGCCACCGTCTCGCGGGTTTCTATCGCTTTCACCAGCCGTCCAGCGACAGCATCCATACCGGCCAAGGTCCGCGGATCGGGCAATGTATCGCGCAGTTTTGGATCGAGATAAGCCGTCGCGTGACCGGGTTCGATCGCCTGCCGCGCAAGAATGCGTCCGACAATCTCAGGCACCCCAGCTTCTTCCGACAAGGCGGCAACCAATCTCAGGTCATCGCCGACAAGCGGGTTGGTCCAGGCGCGCCCGGTGAACGACTGGTCGACGTCGAGAAAGCGGCGTTCCTGAGCCAACGCCTGCCCTCCCCGCGGTTACTGGAACTTGGCAAAGTTGCGGTGCTCGCCGCGGATCGTCCGAACGGTCTGGGTCGCTGAGCGCATAACGATCGTCTCAGTGGTGATGATCGTTTTGCCGAACCGGACACCATCGAGCAGATTGCCGTCAGTCACACCTGTAGCGGCGAAAAGCACATCGCCCTTCGCCATCTCCTCCATGGAATACACCTTGTTTGGGTCCTCGATACCCATACGAGCGGCACGCTCGACCTTTTCCTTGGTGTCCAGAATGAGCTTCCCCTGCATCTGACCGCCAATGCAGCGCAGAGCCGCAGCGGCAAGCACGCCTTCTGGCGCTCCCCCAATACCGAGATAGATGTCTATTCCGGTGTTTTCAGTGTCGGTTGTATGAATGACCCCGGCAATGTCGCCATCACCGATAAGACGGATGCCCGTTCCCAGAGCTCGCAATTCCTCAATGATCTTGGCGTGCCTTGGGCGGTCAAGCACGCAAGCGATAATCTCGTTGACCGGCACCCCCTTTGCCTCAGCAACGCGTTTGACGTTATCCGACGGGCTGTCATTGAGCTGCACGATGCCAACGGGATAGTCGGGACCGACCGCGATCTTGTCCATGTAAACGTCCGGCGCATTAAGCAGACTGCCGCACTCGGCAATCGCGATCACAGCAAGAGAGTTGGGAAGATCCTTGGCGCAGATCGTTGTGCCTTCCAGCGGATCCAGCGCGATGTCCACCTTCGGCCCTTTGCCGGTCCCGACGGTCTCGCCGATAAACAACATCGGCGCCTCGTCACGTTCGCCTTCCCCGATTACCACCGTGCCCGCGATATCGAGCCGGTTCAGTTCGCGCCGCATGGCATCAACGGCGGCCTGGTCGGCTGACTTTTCGTCTCCCTGCCCGCGCAATCGCGCCGCGGACACGGCCGCACGCTCAGTCACTCGCACGAGTTCCAATGTCAGCACACGGTCAATTACGGCACTCGTCTGTGCTGCACTGTCAGGCATGGGAGTATTCCTTTCTCGCGCGGCTGAGCGCGCAGTATGGCTTTGGCCGTCAGGCGGGTTCGATACGGATCATCTGCGTCCGGCCCTCGATCTGACCATCGGCTTCAATGTCGGCAATCGCTGCGCGGATGAGTTGTTCGGTCGTCTCATGCGTGATGAGCGTCACTGTCACGGCTGTATCGGTAGCGATCTCCGGCTCCAGATGCTGTCCCTTCTGAACAATGCTCTGGATGGAGATGCCGCGCTCGGCCATGCGCGTTGCAATGCCGGCCATGACGCCGGGGCGATCGAACACCCGCAGCGCGATATAGTAGCCGCCCTCATGCGCCCGCATCCGGGCTCGTACATGCGGTGCGATAGCACTGGAAGGAACGCCGAGCGGCGGGACAGAGTTGCCACGCGCAATGTCGACTATGTCACTGACTACAGCCGATGCTGTCGCGGCTCCGCCCGCACCGGCACCAGCAAGCACGATCTCGCCGAACTGGTCGCCGTCAATCGCCACCGCATTGAGAACGCCGTTGATTTGGGCCATCGCCGATGAGTGCGGCACCATGGCCGGCGTCACACGCTGTTCAATGCCGGTGTCAGTCTTCGTCGCAACCCCGAGCAGTTTGATGCGATACCCCAGTTCCGCTGCCGCTTCGATGTCGGCGCTGGTGATCGATGAAATGCCTTCAAGATATACGGCGTCCATATTGATCTCGGTGCCAAAGGCGAGCGACGCCAGAATCGCGAGTTTGTGCGCGGTATCGTGCCCCTCGATGTCGGCTGTGGGATCGGCCTCGGCATAGCCCTGGTCCTGAGCGTCCTTGAGAACCGACTCGAAGGTCAGCCCTTCCTGCTCCATGCGCGTCAGGATGTAATTGCAGGTTCCGTTGAGGATCCCGTAGACCCGCGAAATCGCATTGGCGCTGGCTGCCTCGCGCATGGTCTTGATGGCCGGAATACCACCGGCAACCGCCGCCTCATAACCAATAGAAACGCCGTTTTCCTCGGCCAACCGCGACAACGCCATACCATGACGGGCCAACAGTGCCTTGTTGGCCGTGACAACGGGCGTACCGCGTTCGAGCGCAACCTCGACCGACTCGCGCGCAGCCCCGTCTTCGCCACCGATCAGTTCAACGAAGAGGTCGACATCATCTCGTCCGGCGACAGCCTGGGCGCTGTCCTCCCAGGCAACGTCTGACAAATCAACACCACGATCGCGCGCTCGATTACGTGCTGTGACAGCCGTCAGCTGGATCGGCCGCCCAGCGCGCTCCGCCAGACGGTTATGCTGACCAAGCAGAATACCGGCCACAGACGCACCGACCGTCCCGAGACCGGCAATGCCGATACGCAGCGGAGCACTCACCACGGATACCTCATAATCACTTGTCGGGACTCAGGGCTGAACACGGGCATGACGTGCGGGACGATCAACGCCACGCCGAAGTGTGGCCAAGCAATTTGACGGTCAACGCAAATCCCGGAGCAGAACTCCAGACCTTGCTCAGACCGCGCCCGCAACAGCGGCCTTTTGCCCGCTTTCACCGTCCGAGGCAAGGAAACGGCGGATGTTCCGCGCCGCCTGGCGAATGCGCTGTTCGTTTTCAACAAGCGCGATACGGACATGCCCATCGCCGTGCTCACCAAAACCAATGCCTGGTGCAACGGCCACCTCGGCATGCTCAATCAGCAGCTTGGAGAATTCGAGCGAACCCAGATTGTGGTACCGGTCAGGAAGCGGCACCCAGGCAAACATGCTCGCCGGCGGTGGAGGGACCTCCCAGCCGGCCCGCGCAAAGCTGTCGACCAGCGCATCCCGCCGCTGACGGTAGACACTCCTCACCTCGTCGATGCAGTCATCACCGCCATTCAGAGCGGCTGCGGCAGCGACCTGGATCGGCGTATAGGCACCATAATCGAGATAGGATTTGACGCGCGCGAGCGCCGCGATCATCCGTTCATTGCCGACCGCAAACCCCATGCGCCACCCCGGCATCGAGTAGCTCTTGGACATCGAAGTGAACTCGACCGCAACATCCATCGCACCATTGACCTGCAGCAAAGATGGCGGCGGCTCGCAGTCGAAATAGAGTTCGGCATAAGCGAGATCGGACAGGATCAGCACATCGTGCTTGCGGCAAAATGCGACCACATCCCGATAGAAGTCGAGATCGGCGATCGTCGCGGTGGGGTTCGAGGGGTAGCAGAGAACGATTGCCAGCGGTTTTGGAATCGAGTGTTGGACGGCACGCTCAAGTGCATCGAAGAACAGGTGGTCGGTGGCGACAGGGATGTGCCGGATCGCGGCCCCGGCCATCAGAAAGCCAAATGCATGGATCGGGTAACTCGGGTTCGGGCACAGAACAACATCACCGGGCGCGGCAATGGCCTGGGCCATGTTGGCAAAGCCTTCCTTACTCCCAAGCGTCGCCACGACCTGGGTGTCGGGATCGAGCTTTACGCCGAAGCGGCGATCATAGTAGGCAGCCTGCGCACGACGCAGACCGTTGATGCCGCGTGATGCCGAATACCGGTTGGTCCGCGGTTTGCTAACGGTTTCGATCAGCTTGTCCTCGATGTGCCGCGGCGTTGGCAGATCGGGGTTGCCCATGCCGAGATCGATGATATCCGCGCCCTCGGCACGCGCCTTGGCCTTGAGCGTGTTGACGCTCTCAAAAACGTAAGGCGGCAAGCGCTTTATCGAGTGAAAATCTTTCATCGCTGGCAAGATCTCCTTCGGAGCAGTTCAGATCTTTCCGATCGTAGTTGGGCTAGACGGCAAGTCCCTACACGCCCAGACCCTGCGTCTTCAAGCGTGCCGACCATGCGGGACTAGCGCTGTTCAATGGTTTGTCGGGTTGCATCGCCATGATGCTCCCGCGCCTGCTCGAGCCTCCGAATCGCTTCCTGGGCTTCTTCGGGGGTCTTGGTGTCCGGGCTGTCGACGATGGTCGGCCGTCTGAAGTCCGGCTCCTTTCCAGTATCTTCACGTAGATCATCGGGCAGATCAGCGGTCATGGCCGGCAGTTGGGGACGCGGGCCATCAGGGCTTGCGCAAGCGCAAAGCAGCACGAACAGCGCCATGCCACTGACAAATGCACGACATATGTTCACGCGATAACAGTCCCTGCCATGCGCACCCACCGATCAATTGGCGCGCCGATACCGCGGCCAAAACCGGGGCGTGGAACATGTTCTTTGCCACGGTAGTGCTTGCGCTAGGGGGCAAGTGTGGCAAAACAATCGGCATTATAGGTTAAGCTGCGTCAAAATGTCAGCGCCGGGAGGAAAAATCGATGACGGAACAGCAGGAGAGCGTGGCTGACGTCTTCGTCGTCAAGGACCCCGAGGAATTCGCTGCCAACCTCGCCAAGCTGAGCGAGGAAACCGGGCACGCCATTGCTGCCATGGTCGAGCCGATGGAGCGCGGCGAAGCGAAAACCGGGGCCGCCTCGGAAGCGACCGTGGCCTGGAAGACAATCGGCCAGATTGTCGAAAAATGGGCCTCCGACCCGGCCAAGCTGGTCGAAGCCCAAACCAGCCTTGTCGCCAACTACATGGGATTGTGGAGCTCGATGCTGCGTCGGTTCAACGGCGAGCAGGTGCCCCCAGCTGCGGAACCCGATCTCAGCGACAAGCGGTTTCAGGACCCCGACTGGTCGAAACACCCGATGTTCGACTTCATCAAACAGGTCTACTTGATCACCAGTCGATGGGCAGACGACATCGTCGAGCGCACCGAGGGCATCGACGACCATACCAAGGACAAGGCCCGCTTTTATGTCCGCCAGCTCGCCAATGCTCTGTCACCGACAAATTTCGTCATGACCAATCCTGAGGTTCTGCGCGAAACGCTTGCCAGCAACGGGCAGAATCTCGTCGACGGCATGAAGATGATGGCCGAGGACATCCGCCGCGGTCAGGGCGAACTGCGCCTGCGGCAGTCCGACCCCGACAAGTTCGGCGTCGGCGTCAACCTTGCCACCACGCCCGGCAAGGTCGTGTTCCAGAACGACGTCATGCAGCTGATCCAATATGAGCCAACCACCGACGAGGTGCTCAAGCGGCCACTGCTTATCGTGCCGCCCTGGATCAACAAGTTCTACATCCTCGATCTCAACGCTGAGAAATCGTTCATCCGCTGGGCGGTCGAACAGGGCCACACCGTGTTTGCCATCTCATGGGTGAATCCAGGGGCCGAGCAGGCCCTCAAGTCATTCCCTGACTATATGCGCGACGGTCCGTTACAGGCGGCCAAGGTGATCAAGTCCGTCACTGGCGAGAAAACAGTGAACACAATCGGCTACTGCGTTGGCGGCACCCTGTTGTCCTACTCGCTCGCTTACGCCGCCAATCTCAAGAAGAACCCGTTTGCGACCGCAACACTTTTGACCACTCAGGTCGATTTCACTCATGCGGGCGACCTCAAAGTGTTCGTCGACGAAGAGCAGCTTCAGGCGCTCGAAGAGATGATGGCCCAGACCGGTTATCTCGACGGTAGCCGGATGGCCAATGCCTTCAACATGCTGAGAGCCAACGATCTGATCTGGCCCTACGTCATCAACAACTACCTCAAAGGCAAGAAGCCCTTCCCCTTCGATCTCCTCTACTGGAACTCGGACGCAACCCGCATGCCGGCTGCGAACCATTCCTATTATCTGCGAAATTGCTATCTGCAGAACAATCTGGCGGCAGGCACGCTTTCGGTATCGGGCAAACCGATCGATCTGCGTCAGATCGAAACGCCGATCTACAACCTGGCCACCAAGGAAGACCACATTGCCCCGGCGTTGTCGGTGTTCCACGGATCACAGTTCTTCGGCGGTGACGTGGAATTCGTGCTGTCCGGCTCGGGGCATATTGCCGGTGTCATCAACCCGCCCTCACGAAACAAGTATCAGTACTGGACCGGCGGCAAGCCGAAAGGCAATTACGAGGGCTGGTTCGCCAAGGCCAAGGAAACACCCGGGTCCTGGTGGCCACACTGGCATGCCTGGATCGAGAAGCACGGTGGTGAACGCACCAAAGCCCGCAAGATCGGCAACACCAAATATCCGCCGCTCGAAGACGCGCCGGGTTCGTACGTCAAGGTCCGCGTCTAGTTCTGCCTCGCACAGACGAGCCAACGCTTAGGGATAGACGGCTCGGCCTTCCAAGGCTGTCTGTTCCGACAGGCCAAACATGGCATTAGCGTTCTGGATCGCCTGGCCTGACGCCCCCTTGACCAGATTGTCGAGAACGCAAAGCAGAATTGCCCTGCCCGGCTGACGGTCGGCAGCAACCCCGATCTGAACGAAGTTCGTTCCCCTGACATGGCGCGTCTGCGGCACCTGGTCGAAAGGCAACACATCGACAAAGAGCTCGTCCGCAAAACGCTGTGCAAGATGCGCATGCATTGCAGTGGCATCGGCGCCGCCAATGCCCTGGACGTAGATCGTTGCCAGGATGCCCCGGTTCATCGGCACAAGGTGCGGCGTGAAGCTGCAGACAACCTCCCGTCCGGCAGCCTTGGAGTATTCCTGGTCAAGCTCGGCCATGTGCCGATGGTGTCCGACGCCATAGGCGTGAAAACCCTCCGAAACCTCGGCAAACAGGCTTGATTCCTTGGGCGCGCGACCAGCCCCGGAGATGCCGGATTTTGCATCGATCACGATCGAGCCTGGATCGATAACTCCTGCGTCCAGCAAGGGCACCACAGGTAATTGCGCGGTGGTTGTGTAGCAGCCCGGATTCGCGACAAGTCGGGCCTTGGCGACATCTTCACGATAGAACTCGGTCAGCCCGTAGACCGCCTGCGCTTGCAGCGTGGGAGCCAGATGGGTGCCGCCATACCACCGGGCATAGGCATCGACATCGCGCAGCCGAAAGTCAGCCGATAGATCGACGATCTTCACATGCTCGGGGATCGCGGCGATGACCTCCTGCGTCGTGGCATGCGGTAGCGCGCAAAACGCCAGATCGATCGTCGCCCAATCGACCTCGTCCGTCTTTGTCAGCGCCGGCAAATCCAATCCGATGAACTGCGGGTAGGTCTCGGCGAGAGCCTGCCCGGCCTTGCGGTCTGCCGTCAGAACATCAATCCGGATCTGCGGATGCCCCAGAAGCAGCCGGATGAGTTCAACCCCGGTGTAGCCCGACGCCCCAAGGATGGCGGTTCTGATCTTGCTCATGATTCAATACCCAAGTGGAGAGGCCAAAACGAAAACGGGGCGGACCTGCTGGCCCGCCCCGTTGTCTCGCATGAAGCTGTAGACGAAACGCGGATCAGCGCTTGGAGAACTGGAAGCTACGGCGGGCCTTGCGCTTACCGTACTTCTTGCGTTCGACAACACGCACTGCTAAAAAAGATGGCGCGGGCTATACGCTGAACGGCCACAAAGCTGTCGTGATCGGTGCGCCTTGGGCTGACAAATTGATCGTCACAGCCCGAACAGGTGGCGACCGCCGCGATGAAGGCGGGGTATCGGTCTTCATCGTCGACAAAGGCGCGAATGGCGTGACCACACGTGACTATCCAACTGTCGATGGTCGGCGCGCATCAGAAGTATATTTCGAGAATGTGTCTCTCGGGGCCGATGCGTTGATCGGTTCGGAAGGCGATGCATTGCCGCTCATCGAGCAGGTGGTTGACGAAGCCATTGCGGCGACCTGTGCCGAAGCTGTGGGCGCCATGGGCGTCGCCCATCAGATGACGGTGGAGTATTCACGCCAACGCAAGCAGTTCGGCACACCAATCGGCAAATTCC